>JAGAPT010000040.1 GCA_017623115.1 Alistipes sp. | reverse complement strand
ATTCGATCAAAGAGGATATCAAGTGGCTCGGTTTCGATTGGGCCGGCGAGTACTACGCTTCGGACTATTTCGATCAGTTGTATGAGTGGGCGAAGGTGCTCATCAAGAAGGGTTTGGCATACGTTGATGACCAGACTCAGGAGCAGATTCGCGAGAATCGCGGTACGGTAACCGTTCCGGGTACTCCCTCGCCGTGGCGTGATCGTTCGGTCGAGGAGAACTTGGATCTGTTTGAGCGTATGCGTGCAGGTGAGTTCGAGGACGGCAGCCGCGTGTTGCGTGCCAAGATCGATATGGCGCACCCCAATATGCTGTTCCGCGACCCGATTATGTATCGTATTATCCACGCCGATCACCATCGTACGGGCAGCAAGTGGTGCATCTACCCGATGTACGACTATGCACACGGTCAGAGCGACTCGATCGAGCAGATCACTCACTCGATTTGTACGTTGGAGTTCGATGTTCACCGCCCGTTGTACGATTGGTTCATCGAGAAGTTGGAGATCTTCCCCAGCCACCAGTACGAGTTTGCACGTCTGAATCTGACCTATACGATGATGAGTAAGCGTAAGCTGCTCAAATTGGTTCAGAGCGGTATCGTGATGGGTTGGGACGACCCCCGTATGCCGACTATCTGCGCTCTGCGTCGTAAGGGTTATACCCCCGCTGCTGTACGTGCATTTGCCGAGAAGGTGGGTGTAGCAAAGCGCGATAATGTGATCGACCTGAGCTTGATGGAGTTCTGCGTGCGTGAGGATTTGAACAAGACCGCTGAGCGTCGTATGGCAGTCTTGAAGCCTTTGAAGGTTACCATCACCAACTATCCTGAGGATAAGACCGAGTACTTCACCTGCATCAATAATCCCGAGGACGAGGCTGCCGGCACACGTCAGGTACCCTTCTCGCGCGAGATCTATATCGACCGCGATGATTTTATGGAGGTGCCGCCCAAGAAGTACTATCGTCTGTCGCCGGGTCAGGAGGTGCGTCTGCGCTATTCGTACCTGATTCGTTGCGAGGAGGTCGTAAAGGACGAGAATGGCGAGATCGTTGAGTTGCGTTGTACCTATGACCCGCAGTCGGGTGGTGGCTCGTCGTCGGACGGTCGTCGCGTGAAGGGTGTGATCCATTGGGTTAGTGCTCGCCACGCTGTCGAGGCTGAGGTTCGTCTGTTCGAGACGCTGTTCTCGGTCGAGGATCCCAACGATGACAACTTTATGGATTATTTGAACCCCACCTCGTTGGTTAAGACTACGGGTTACTTGGAGCCTTCGTTGGCTGAGGCACCTGTTGGTAAGACTTTCCAGTTCGAGCGCGTGGGTTACTTCTGTCCCGATACCGATTCGACGCCCGAGAAGTTGGTATTCAACCGCACGGTAACGTTGAAGGACTCGTGGGCTAAGATCAATAAGTAGCCAACAAATTCTCCAAGAAAAATACATTTGGGCTGTTGCACATTGCGCAGCTCAAACGTATTACTATTAGATGCTGTATATAAACTTATTTAAGAGATGAAGAGATCGATTTTATTGGTCATTGGTGTATTGTTTTGCACGATGACGGCTATGGCACAGAGCTATTGCGATGTTGTCTATCTGCACAATGGGAGTGTGATTCGAGGTCAGGTGGTAGAGCATACGATTGGCGGAAAGTTGAGAGTGCAGACTGCCGATGGAAGTCTGTTCGTGTATGAGAGCGATGAAGTGCGACTGATCGAGAAAGAGTTGGTCAAAAACAGCCGTCGCCCCCAATATAACTACGAACTGAATAAGAGTGTCTATCGCGGTTATGTCGAGTTGAGCGGTACGATACCGACGGGTCGATATTGGGCTCCTCACATTGATTTCGCTACGGGACACGGTGCATATATCCACCCCTATATCTATGCAGGTGGCGGTATCGGACTTTCTGCCTTTTATGAAGAGGAGGGTGTATTGATTCCGATTTATGGCGAGGTGCGCGGTATCCTGCCTACCAACGTGGGCGTGAAACCATATATCGGTATGCGTCTTGGCGTATCGACCGATTTCGGTAGCGTCGGGTTGTACGTATCACCTTCGATTGGTTTCAGCGT
>JAGAPT010000039.1 GCA_017623115.1 Alistipes sp. | reverse complement strand
TTTGAATTTCACCCCACCAGCTTCCGAGCCCACAATATTTTTGCAGATTTGACAAAAAATACCTATTTTTATCTTTTGATTGCGCGTATATGTGCGATACGGGCGAGATGACACTACGAGTGTCGGTGCCGCTGGCCCGCCCCAAACTGTAAAACCATTAGTTAGCAAAACCATTAAACATTATAATTATGAAATTCTCTTTGGCTCGTAGGGTAGCTATGGCGGCCCTCGCAGCGACAATCGTCTGCGCAGCGTGTGACTCAGGTAAGAAAGAGCCTGTGGACCTTGTGAACAACCGCATTGGTAACATCAGCCACCTGCTGGTGCCGACATTCCCAACGGCACAACTCCCCAACGCTATGTTGCGTATGAATCCCGGACACAACGAATTCACCACCGACCGTATGAGCGGTCTGCCTATGAATGTGCCTTCGCACCGTCAGGGCAATGTGACGCTTATGATGCCCTTCTGTGGTGATAAGTCGGTTGTGCAGTTCAATTACCCATATCGCTACGACCATGAGCAGACCTCGCCCTACCGCTATTCGGTATATCTCGACGACTTTGGCGTAGTGATGGATTTCGCTCCCGCCGAGCATTCGGCTATCCTCTGCTGCACATATGAGCAGGAGGGTGACCGCTTCTTGCAGCTCAGAAATATGAATGGCAACGGTAAAATCTATGCCGAGGGCAACAAGATGTGGGGTTACGATGTATATCACGGCACAAAACATTTCTTCTATGCCGAGTTCGACCAGACTCCCGTTGCTTTCAACGGCAAAGATGGCGATGGCATACGTTACGCGCAGTTTGCCCCTGAGGTGAGTGTGGTGAAGATGCGCTACGGCGTGTCGTACATCGACGAGAAGCAGGCTCGCAAACATATGGAGCGTGAGATTCCATCATTCGACATTGAGAAGGTTGCCGAGGCGGGTCGCAAGGCTTGGAACAAGTGCCTCGGCAAGATTGAGGTCGAGGGTGGTACAGAAGATGAGCGTATCACCTTCTACACAGCTCTCTATCGCAGCCACGAGCGTATGATAAACATCTCGGAAGATGGCCGCTACCGCAGTCCTTTCGACAAGCAGATTCACGACGACAAGGGTATGCCTTACTGGACCGATGATTGGGCTTGGGACACATATCACGCTCTGCACCCATTGCAGATTATCCTCAACCCCGAGGACGAAACCGAGAAGCTCAACTCATTTGTCAGAATGTATCGCGAGTCGGGTTGGGTACCAACATTCCCCACCGTATTTGGTGATGCACACTGTATGAACGGCAACCACGCTGCCGCAATCTTCGCCGATGCGTTGTGCAAGGGCATTGAGTTCGACGTGGAGGGTGCATTCGAGGGTATGCATCACACGGTGCTTTCGGAGACTATGATTCCCTGGCTTCGTGGCCCAAAGACCGAGCTTGACGACTTCTATCACCTGAACGGCTGGTTCCCTGCTCTCTATCCCGACGAAAAGGAGACCGTACCGGGTGTAAACTCATTCGAGCAGCGTCAGGCTGTGGCTGTAACACTGGCTGCATCGTACGACGACTGGTGTATCGCTCAGTTGGCTAAAAAACTTGGTCGCAAGGAGGATTACAACTTCCACATTGGCCGCAGCTTCAACTACCGCAAGCTCTTCAACCACGAGACAGGATTCTTCCACCCACGCGACGCGAAAGGTGAGTTCATTCAACCATTCGACTATATTTTCTCAGGTGGTATAGGTGCACGCGCATACTACGACGAAAACAATGCTTGGACATATATTTGGGACGTTCACCACAACATCGGCGACTTGATTGCACTGTTTGGCTCGGAGGAGCGATTCATCGCCCAGCTCGACCAACTCTTCGTGGAGGATATGAAGACCTCGAAGTGGAAGTATTATGCCGTTCACCCCGACGCTTCGGGTAACGTGGGTCAGTATGTGATGGGTAACGAGCCCAGCTTCCATATCCCTTACCTCTACAACTATGCAGGTGAGCCCTGGAAGACTCAAAAGCGTATCCGTATGCTGATGAAGGCTTGGTTCCGCAACGACCTGATGGGCGTGTGTGGTGACGAGGACGGCGGCGGAATGTCGGCATTCTATGTATTCTCGGCTATGGGATTCTACCCCGTAACAGCAGGCCTGCCATACTATGTAATCGGTAGTCCTCTGTTCGACAAGGTATCAATCAACCTCGACAACGGCAAGACCTTCACCGTCGTTGCCCAGAACAACTCGGAGGAGAACAAATATATCCAGTCGGCTACGCTCAACGGCCAACCTTTCAACCGCACATACTTCTCTCACGAAGATATCACATCGGGTGGCGAGTTGGTACTTGTGATGGGTAACCGTCCTTGCAAGACTTGGGGAGTTGGAGCCGACGCAATTCCACCCTCGGAGGGCAGCAAGGTGCGTATTTGGGAATAGGTTGCCTATTCCCAAAAATTCAAAATTCAGAATTCAAAATTCAAAATTGGGTTTACAACCCTTTTATGATTGAGTTTGAGTGTGTTGGATTTTGAATTAAAAACAAATACACTTTTGGGAAAGACAGTGCAAAGAAAGACTTTGAGTCAAAGTCAAAAGTAATTTTGAATTTTGAATTCTGAATTTTGAATTTGATAAGGTATGTTACATTTCGATAGCGATTATATGGAGGGTGCGCACCCGCTGATTTTGGAGCGGCTGATGGCGCACAATATGGTAAAGACTACGGGCTACGGTTGCGATGAGATTTGCGCCGAGGCTCGTCGTAAGGTCTTGGAGGCTTGCGGAAATCCCGATTCGGAGGTACACTTCTTGGTGGGTGGCACGCAGACCAACACCACCGTAATTAAGGCTCTGCTTCGCCCCCACGAGGGCGTTATAGCGGCCTCGACAGGCCATATAGCCGTTCACGAATCGGGAGCAATCGAGGCTACGGGTCACAAGGTGCTGGCCCTGCCACACCACAACGGCAAACTCGTGGCCAGCGAGATTGACCACTACATCGAGCACTTCTACGGCGACGAGAGTTTCGAGCATATGGTCTTCCCCGCTATGGTCTATATCTCACAACCCACCGAGTACGGCACGCTCTACTCACTTGCGGAGTTGGAGGCAATTTCGGCTGTATGCCGCAAGTGGCAGATTCCACTCTTTGTCGATGGTGCACGTTTGGGATATGCTCTCTCGTCGCCTGCGTGCGATGTAACACTTGCCGACTTGGGTCGCCTGTGCGATGCGTTCTACATTGGCGGCACAAAGGTAGGAGCTCTATTTGGCGAGGCTGTGGTGATTCGCAAGGGCCTTGTACCACGACTCTTCACCATCATCAAGCAGCAGGGGGCTTTGCTGGCTAAGGGGTGGCTTTTGGGCTTGCAGTTCGATACGCTCTTTACCGATGACCTCTATCTGAAAATTGCGGCTCACGCCGCCAGCGAGGCCACCCGTCTGCGCGAGGCGTTGGAGAAGAAGGGTTATCGCAACTACTACCTTTCGCCCACGAATCAGATTTTTCTGCTGCTTTCGCCCGAGGAGTTGGAACGCGTGAAGCGCATCACCACCTACACCGAGTGGGAGCGTCTGGACGATGGACAGACCGTTATCCGTCTGGCTACAAGCTGGGCTACACTACCGAGCGAAATTGATTTTTTGATTGAAAATTTATAATCAAATACTATGAAGAGATTTTTATCCTTGATGATTTGCTGCCTGCTGGCTCTCTCGGCCACAGCGCAGACCCGAATAGCCGTTTTGGCCGACCTGCACGTCTCGCCGGGTAACCGCAACTCGCAAAAACTCAAAGAGGTTGTTGCCGAGATTAACGCCGACCCCACGCAGATTGTCATCGTGGCTGGCGACCTCACAAACGAGGGTAGCGACGAGGAGCTAACCTGCGTGAAGGAGATTTTGGACGGCCTGAAAAAACCTCAATTTGTGGTGCCGGGCAATCACGAGGACCAATGGTCACAGAGTGCCTGCAAACGATTTGTCGAGAAGTGGGGCAGCGACCGCTTCGTCACCGAACTCGACGGAATGGTGATTGTGGGTATCAACTGCGGCCCCTATATGAAGGCTGCCGATGGCCACATCAAGCAAGAGGATTTGACTTGGCTCGATGAGACCCTCTCGAAGCACAAGGACAAGCGAGTGATTTCGGTCAACCACTACCCAATCACCTATGAAGATTTGGACAACTACGACGAGTATATCAACCTGCTTTCGAAGTATCGCGTAGCGGTGCATCTGTGCGGCCATCACCACGTCTTTAAGCACTATCGCGGTGGCGAGATTGATGCCCTGATGAATCGTGCGCTCGATATGCGTGGTGGTGACTATGGCTACACCATAATCGAGATTGATGGCGACCGCCTGCGCCAATACAACAAACCACTGGGTGGTGAAAGAAAACTTATGAACGAGTTTACCATCAACGACTCTCCCAAAAAGCCTATCAAGCGAGAGTTGGAGCAGTTCGATAAGCCCGAGGGCTTCGAGGTGGAGCTTATCCATAGCGACGAGGCCTCGATTTTCACCCGTTTGGGAGTTGACGAACAGAATATCTACTTCGGAAACTCATCGGGCGTGGTGAAGGCTATGGATAAAGCATCGGGCAAGGTGGTGTGGCAGTATCAGACCGAAAATTCGCTCTTCTCGCGCCCCGCAGTCGAGAAGAAATCGGTTATCGTTCCCACCTCCGACGAGCGATTGCTGTGGATTGACAAGCGCACAGGTCGTCTTCGCAAGGAGCGCGAGGCCAAAGGCCCATACGCAGCCGATGGAGTTGTGGTAGATGGAGTGTTGTATCAGGGTGGATACAAATGCTTCGAGGCGTGGAAGGCAAAGAGTGCCAAACTATTGTGGCGCAATGAGCAGATGACCAACTACTGTCAGGCTGCCCCCGCCGTAACACGCAGCGATGTGACCTTTGGTGCGTGGGATACCAACCTCTACAACCTCGACACAAAGACAGGTCAGACTCGCTGGACTTGGAACAATGGCCATTCGAGCCACCTATACAGCCCGGGCAACTGCGTACCGCAGGTTGTGGGCAACAGAGTATATATCGTAGCTCCCGACCGCGCTATGACCTCGATTGACCGCACTACGGGTAAGCAGATTTGGCGTGTGAAGGATTATCGCGTGAGAGAGAGTCTCGGTATCTCCGATGACCACACAAAGGTCTATGCCCGCACGATGGACGGTGAGCTGATTGCCGTAAACACTCAGGTCGATAAGTATGACTTGTTGTGGTACGTCGATTTGGGATTCGGATACGAGTTCTCATCGTGTGCCATAGTCGAGAGCAAGGGTGTGGTATATGCCGCCTCACGCACAGGAATCGTGGCTGCCGTCGATGCAGAGTCGGGTGAATTGCTATGGCGTTACAAGTGTGGCGTATCGGCTCTGAACGGTATGGAGGTTGATGCAAACGGCGACATCTATCTCTCGCTCATCGAGGGTAAAGTGTGGCGCATAAAGGACAACCGAACAAAATAACCAACAATTCGACAATAAGTGATGCGTTATGCCGACATAGTACTGCCGCTGGCACAACCCACATACAGCTTCGCCATAGCCGATGGTTTGGAGTTGCAGTGCGGTGATGCTGTGGCCGTACAGTTTGGTTCACGCAACATCTATACAGGTATAGTGTGGCGACTGCACAACCAGCCCCCCAAAGCTAAACGCATAAAGACCATCTCGCGCAAACTCTATCCACACCCACTGCTCGACGCTTGTCAGCAGCAGTTGTGGGAGTGGTTGGCCGACTACTATATGTGTACGTTAGGCGAGGTGATGCGTATGGCTCTGCCATCGCTCATCAAGCCGCAAGGAGCTACCGATGAGGAGTTTGCCGCCGAGGAGTTTCAGCCACGCACTGAGCCATTTGTAACGTTGAAGGCTGAGTGGCAGAGCGAGGAGTTGCTCTTGGCCGAGATAGAGCGTATCCATCGTCGCGCACCCAAACGCAGCGAAGCATTGGAGAGGATTCTTGCGCTCAGTAAGAGCCACGATTTTCAACCCTTTGCCCGAAGACTTACGGGGTGCGATGCGACACTTATAGGTGCACTCGAAAAGGCTGGCTACATCGAGCAGAGTCTGCGTGAGCGTGAGTGCGAAAGCCGCAGCGACGTTGAGCCACTTCTGCCACAACTAACTTCGGCACAGACTCTTGTAGCCGAGCAGATTCGCCACTCGCAGAGCGAAGGTCGCCGAGTACACCTACTGCGAGGAGTTACAGGGTCGGGCAAGACAGAGATTTATATGACGCTGATTGCCGATGTGCTTTCACGCGGGGCCGATGTACTGTTGCTTGTACCTGAGATTGCTCTCACCTCGCAACTAATCGAGCGTATGCGCCGTGTGTTTGGTGAACGGGTGACCACCTATCACTCGAAACTCACCGCCCTGCGCCGTACCGAGGCATATCTGCGACTTACCACCTCGAAGGGTGGAGAACTGATTATCGGAGCGCGCTCGGCACTGCTTTTGCCGCATCGCCATCTGCAACTTGTCATCGTTGACGAGGAACACGACCAGAGCTACAAGCAGAGCGACACAGCTCCACGCTACAATGGTCGCGATACGGCCATCTACTTGGCCTCGCTCCGAGGAGCTTTCACCCTGCTGGGTAGTGCCACGCCTTCATTGGAGAGTTACGCCAACGCTATGAGCGGCAAGTATGGTTATTCGCTCCTTACCGAGCGTTACGGCAACGCCTCGCAACCCGAAATCATCATCTCCGACACCACGCGAGCAGTCAAGCGTGGCGAGAGAAAAATACACTTCAACCACGCCCTGCTCTCGGCCATCG
Organism: Alistipes sp.; assembly: GCA_017623115.1. Taxonomy (GTDB): domain Bacteria; phylum Bacteroidota; class Bacteroidia; order Bacteroidales; family Rikenellaceae; genus Alistipes. The sequence continues at coordinate 1,845 of JAGAPT010000039.1, read as the reverse complement.
ACGAAGCACTCGCACGAGGCGAGCAAGTGATGTTGTTCCAGAATAGACGAGGTTTCTCGCCCTTTGTGTCGTGCCGCGACTGCGGTTGGACTATGCGTTGCCCCCACTGCAACGTCACACTCACTCTGCACCGCAACACCTCGCGTATGGAGTGCCACTACTGCGGTCACACAGCCCCAATGCCAAAGAACTGCCCACATTGCCATACATCGGAACTCTCGCCAATGGGATTCGGAACAGAGAAGGTAGAACAGACCATCGAACAACTCTTCCCTGCGGCTCGGGTGGCACGCTTAGACCGCGACACCTCCACATCGGAGAGTGCCTACAATCGCATAATCCGCGATTTCGAGAATGGGCACACCGATATTTTGGTTGGTACTCAGATGATTAGCAAGGGCTTCGACTTTGGGAAGGTGTCGGTTGTAGGAATTCTCAATGCCGACAACCTACTCAACTCGCCCGATTTCAGAGCCTCCGAGCGAGCCTACCAACTTATGACGCAGGTGGCAGGACGCGCTGGCCGCCGAGACGATGCCCCGGGTGTGGTGGTGATTCAAACCTCCGAGCCCGACAACCCCATCATCGGGTGGGTGCAACGTGGCGATTACGACGCTATGGCTCTGAGCGAACTGAGCGAGCGTCACACATTCTGCTACCCTCCCTACTCTCGACTTCTGCGCATCGTGTTGCGTGACGAAGAGCCGCAGCTGCTCCGACAATGTGCCGCATTGCTGGCCGAGCGTCTGCGCGAGAAATTTGGTCGCAGAGTTGTGGGGCCGGTAGCTCCACCCATCGACCGCATAAGGGGACAATACATAATTCACCTGATGATAAAAATCGAGAATGGCCGCTCGATAGCAAGGGCGCGTGAACTGCTACGCGAGGCCCTGAGCGGTATTAGCAGTGAGGTGAAATTCAAATCGGTAACACTTTCGATAGATGTCGATGCTCAGTGACATACTCCGCAGTCTGCTCTACCTTGTCGCTCCGCCACGTTGTCCGATATGCGGAGGAGCTATCTCCGACGAGAATGTGGGAGTATGCACGACGTGCGAACTCACCGCCCCACTCACCAACACTTGGCAACAACGTGAAAACGCTATGATGGAGCGTTTCTGGGGACTTATCCCCGTTGAACACGTTTCGGCCTTCTTGTGGTACATCGAGGGGAGCGCGTGGCGCGAAGCTATCCACCGATTCAAATATAAAGGAGCTTGGCACTCGGCCTATAATTTAGGACGCTGGTATGGCTCTTACCTGAAAGAGAGTGGCCACTATGACGATATAGATTTGGTCGTACCCGTACCTCTGCACTGGCTGCGCCGCGTGGGACGTGGTTACAATCAATCGGAGTACTTGGCCGATGGTATAGCCGAGCGTTTGGGCGCAAAGGTTGACCGACACTCGCTCTATCGCCGCCGATATAACCTCTCGCAAACCTCACGCACCCGCTCCGAGCGATGGAAAAACGTGGAAGGGGTATTCGCTGTGCGCAATGTGGAGCAACTTAGAGGCCGACACATACTTTTGGTTGATGATGTGTTCACAACAGGTGCTACGATTATGTCGCTCGCCGAAACAATTCTCCGTGCTGCACCCGATGCACGCCTCAGCGTTGCCACACTCGCCGCCACTCCACACTCCCTCAACCGCAAGGAGTAGCATCAATATTGGTATTTCTTTATCCTGAACTACATAAACAAAGTGGTTGTCCAACAAGTTTGTCGGACAACCACATCTATCTCAGAAGTTGTATAACAAGAGCTATTTTTAGGCCCTCGAAGCCCGACAAACCGCAGCATACTCTGGGTATGTGAGGATTTTGAGGGCAAGAGAAACAAC
>JAGAPT010000038.1 GCA_017623115.1 Alistipes sp. | reverse complement strand
TGATCACCACACGCGAGAAGGTCGTGAGGCAATCCATACCGATATTTCCCGCACTCGAAATGATATCCGGCTCGGTCGAGCACATCATCTTCTCCCACGTGTGGCTCGCACCGCCAATGTCGATTCGGACATTCCGCAAAGCGTATGCCTGCTCAATTTTGATGCCTCCCGCACCTGCCGAACGCAACGTATCGAGCACGCCCTCGCGTTCGATCTGCTCGCGGTGCGTGGCAAAATATTGCGCCGAGAGATTCGATTGTGTTGCACCCGTATCAATGCTAACCACCTGACGCTCACCATTTATCTCGCACTCGACCTCGAACAATGCGGGCGACGAGCAGACGTTGGGCTGTGAATCGTAATCGAGTGTCTGCACGATTGGCGAGAAGAGTTCGGAGTGTTCGAAGTCGATATGCACCTCGTCCATTGCGCGCACTACATCGGCACCCATAACAACCTCTAACTGCGACATATAGCGTCGGTCCAACGAATCGACTCCCGTGCGCATCGAAATAACATAAAACGGGACATTGTGCAGCGTTGCATTACCCAACTCGACACGCTCAGCCACAGCATAACGTCCCTGCTGCGTACCTCCGATACCGTGCGCCTCGCTTTCGGCCTCCAACATCTTCAAACCCAAACGCTCGGCAGCCGCGACACTGACCACATTGACCCCCGCACCCGTATCGAAAACCACCTCCTGAGCCACGCCATTGAACTTCGCATCGAAATGGATCCGTTGTGCATCACCCTTCTCGGGACGCACACTAACCAATCGGAACGGCACGCGCACATCGCCCTCCGCAGGGCGTTCAAGCCAATTCACTCGATCGAATTGCGAGAGCTCACGCCACTGCTCCACCACATCGAGCAGAGGTTCGATCGACGCATCGGCTTCGCCACCCTTCAACTTTGCCAGCTCACGCGCAACTCCCTCAGCCGCAATGCCGTACTCACCCATTCGGGTCTGATTTATGCCCCAATAGAACCACATTCCCAGAACTCCATCACCCATCATCGCACCATACGTCCCGATCAATCGCTCGATAGCCATCGCCCCTTCTGCCGGTCGCCCGAAGAAGGTCGCCAAAAGGCTCTCGGCATAGGTTCGCAAGAAGGGGTCAATATTCTCTTTCTCAGCACTATATATTCGCGCCAGCTCGAACCAATCACTCGCATTCATCGCCTGCCCGACACGCTCGTTCACCTCCGCTGGTGCGGTCGTTGCGTCCTGCGCCGTAGCCCCAATTGACCATAGGCACAAAGCCAAAATCAACAATATCCTTCTCATCTTATTCGTGGTTTTTCATCTTCTAACGTACAAATATACGAATTTATTTCCTTAGATATCGAATACCACATTTCGGCACGATAGTTGCCCTTTCGGTTAGCGTTCGAGGGTGGGTAAAGGTAACTAATTCTTTTATCTTTGATATGTTTTACATACACTCTTTTTGTTATATTTTCTGTTTGCACAATCCGGTAGTTGTAGTGATAC
>JAGAPT010000037.1 GCA_017623115.1 Alistipes sp. | reverse complement strand
TGTTTTCAAGGTTTTCATGCAACAAGAAATTTAGATTTATACATATGTATATATATAAATCTAACTATTTATTCCCTTGTTTTAGTGCTTTTCATTTAACTGACTATCTGACTGCTTGACTGCTTTTTGGTGTTTCCCCAACTATTCACCGGATGTTAATAACTTTGTTCATAACTTTTTGGCAAAACTATTGCAAAACCTTGGCAAACGACCTCACCGGTCAGGGTAGCAACGACTACCGCCTCTGGACGGATGCCGACCGCCGCATCGTACGCCGCAAGCAGCTGGCTGCTGATTTCGACAACCGCCTGACGGAGTATTTCGAACGGGGGCAGAATGCGGTTTTGGAAGGGGTGAGGGAGTAGAATCACTTCAAATACCCCTCATGCGAGTGATCGGTAAGCACCGTTGGGGCATCGACATGCAGGTATGCGAAGTGCCCCATACCACCTTCTTCGCCCACCTCGAGCACCTTGTTTACGGTGGTGGCATTCTCTTTGCGGTGTGCGGCGTGCAGGTTCATCACGCCCGAGTCGAAACGCTTGTCGCACTTGAAGACCACATGCTTGGGTCCGCGGGTGGAGTACCAGAACGCAAAGCAGTTGTTGTAGTGACTGCCACTCTGCGTGATGCGGAAGGCTGTGGCAAACTCGTCGCTATAGCAGAAGTCGTACCAGTTGCAACCCGCTTCGTCCAGAAATCCGCAACTGGACTCGTAGTTGGGGTTCGCTTCGTGGTGGATGAACAGCGGGTGGATGTTGCGTAGCATGTTGGCTTGCGAACGCAGTTGGAAACCCACCTGCACGCTGGCAATACGCATGTTGGTAAACGTGTTGTCGAAGCCCTCTACCAGTACGCCCACGCTCTCGGGACTGTTGTTGCCCACGATGTTCACGCCCGCGATGTCGCAGTCCGACGAGCCGTTGTTGGCCCCACGCTTGATGTGGATGCCCACCAGTACATTCTTTATCGAAGTGTCGCGTATCACCGTCTCGCGTCCGCCGTCTATCGAGATGCCCTTGGCCACGCCACGTCCGTCGATGATGCCCCCTTGCAGGTAGTAGTTGCTTCCCGGCAGGTAGATGTTGTTGGCCTCGTCCTTACCGCCCAAGCGTACCAATGCCTCGTCGTGATTCCAGCCTTCCGAAGCTTGTAGTATGGCGTAGTTCGAGAGTTCCAGAGCCACGCTCTTGGTAGGCTCGGCAGGCGTTACAATGGGTTTGGAGAGGATGTAGACCCCGTCGGGGAAATAGATGGTGCGGTTAGGATTCGCGTCGATAATCTGTTGGATGGCATCGCTCACATCCTTGCCTGCATGGGCAGAGAGATAGTCGGTTACCACTACATACCCTTTTTGGGGGCCCGATGCAAAGGCCGATAGCGTGAGTAGCATCGCGGTGAGGGTGATAAAAAGCTTGTTCTTCATGATTCGTTTTGATTTAGTTTTAGTCTTTTCGGCAAAGGTATGATAAATCCCATACCATGCCAATTGGCATGACAAGAATTAACACTTCTCCCCACATTTTAAGAACTTCAGCTCACACGGCAGATA
>JAGAPT010000036.1 GCA_017623115.1 Alistipes sp. | reverse complement strand
CGTGATATATTCGTAGAGTTGTGGCGTATCGGGACGCATCTTGAGCCACAGCAGCCGATTCGCCTCATCAACCTTGATGCGCCGCATCAGAATATTACGGTTGTGTATCGACTCCGACCCGCATGTCAGACAGCTATGGCAGAATCCAAACGTGCAGTCCTCAATCAGGATACGTTCATTTCCTCCATTTTCGGGTTGCGTATCGGCCCACGGCCCTTTCCCGCCCTTCAGGGCAATCGCATCATCATTGACCGAAAGGTAGCAGTTGCGCACCACCACATCCCGACATACATCCACATCGAGCGCATCCGAACTGGGGGCTTTGACCGGATGGGCCGGTGCATAGAAGCGCACGCCCTCGATTTTCACCCGCTCGGCTCGATAGAGGTGGCAGGTCCAGAAGGGCGAATTACGCAACGTAACCCCCTCTATACGCACATTGCGGGCATGCGAGATATAGACCAGTCGAGGACGCATCTCAGCCATATTTGTACATTGCGGATTGACCCGCCGACGCAGCCAGAAGGCTCGCCAATAGCGCAAACCGTTTCCATCAATTGCACCCTCTCCCGAGATGGTAAAGCCATCTACCCGATCGGCATTGACCAAGGCGGCAAAGTAGTCGAGGGTTTGCCCCTCGATGCGGGTTTCGAGAATCGGGAAATCGGCAATATCGTCACTTCCCTTCAACACGGCACCCCGCTCCAGATGCAGGTGTGTACCTTGCTTAAAGAAGAGTGCACCCGAAAGATAGATGCCCTTGGGAAGTACCACCACCCCGCCCGTTTGTGCTGCGCGGTCAATGACTGCCTGCAACACCTCGGTTTGCAGCAGTGTACTATCTTGTTGCACCCCATAGTCGGTCACCACAAAACGCGGCCCCGACGGGAGTGATTCCTGCATCGTAAACCACCCGTCAATGGGTGTTCCATCGGGAAATCTCTCACCGGCCGATAAGGTGCCGATGCCCGCCAAAAGCCACCATACAGCTACTATCCAACGCATAACATCTATTTTTTCAAACTCTACAAAGATAAGCATTCGCGGCAGTTTTTGCTACACTTCCCCCTACTTTTTTCCGCCATCGCCAACAGCCGATGTTTCGCATTGCATTTTTCGAAACAATATTGTATCTTTGTTTTCGTTCTAACCCAAAAAAAAGAAGAAACGATGTCCATGGTATTCCGCTTTCGCATGTTGAGCGATGAGAATGACCACTTCGTACGCGACTACGAGGTGTTGTACGACATGACCCTGCTCGAGTTCCACGAATTTCTGCTCGAAGCCCTCGAATATGAGCCTTGCATGGCCTCCTTCTTCACAGCTGACGACCGCTGGGAGAAGATGCGTGAGTTCACGCTGATGGATATGGGCGAGGAGGGCGAGGAGGGCCCCGAGGCAATGGATAGGGTGACACTCGGGCAAATCATCCACCGCTTGCGTGACCGCCTCATCTACCTCTTCGACCTCTTTGCCGAGCGTGCCTACTACCTGGAGTTGACCGGAGCCTACGAAGCAGAGCCGGGAGGATTCTATCCGCGTGAAATCTATGCCGTGGCAGATGTCCCCGATCAATACGACCCTTCGAAAACTGTGGTCGAGGAGGATGGCTCGATTTTCGACGACATGATGCGTGAGTTCGACGACTTCGAAGGCGACGACAACTACGACGATGAGTATTAAACGACTGATAGTCATCGTCGGCCCGACGGGGTGTGGCAAGACGGCCTTGAGCATTCGCCTGGCCGAGTATTTTCATGCGCCCATCCTCTCGACCGATTCCCGCCAGTTCTATCGCGGCTTGGCCATCGGCACGGCACAACCTACCGCTGAGGAGTTGCAACGTGCCGAGCACCATTTCATTGCCGACCGCGCAATTACCGACGAGGTGAATTGCGGTCGCTATGAGGTGATGGCTCTCGAACGGCTCGACTCGCTCTTTCAACACCATGACACGGTGATTGCCGTAGGTGGTTCAGGACTCTACGTTCGGGCGCTGTGCGAGGGGATGGACGACCTGCCGGAGGCTGATGAGCAGTTGCGCACGACCCTTGCCGCCCGTCTCGCGCAGGAGGGTTTGCCAGCGCTCTGTGAGGAATTAGCCCGTTTGGACCCCGTCTATCATGCGCAGGTCGATCGCAGCAATCCGGCGCGTGTGATGCGCGCCCTGGAGGTGTGCCTGCAGACCGGCGTACCCTACTCCACGCTCCGCACCGGAGCGCGTCGCGCCAGACCATTCCGGATACTAAAGATTGGCGTTGACCTTCCTCGCGAAGTGCTTTACGAGCGTATCGACCGACGGGTCGAACTGATGATGCAGGAGGGACTGGAGGAGGAGGCTCGGGCGGTCTATCCATATCGGGAACTCAATGCCTTGCAAACGGTCGGCTACAAAGAGCTTTTTGCCTATTTCGACGGCACCTGCTCGCTCAACGAAGCTGTAGCACTCATTCAGCGCAACTCACGTCGCTATGCCAAACGCCAACTCACCTGGTTCCGACGCGATGCGGAGGTGGTTTGGTTCCGCCCCGATGCCGATTCGGAAATTATTCACCACGTAGAAAGTTGCGAATACTAAATTAAATTTGTACTTTTGTCCCGCTGAAGAGGCAAAACAGGTTGCTCGGATGGTGGAATAGGTAGACACGCCGGACTTAAAATCCTGTGGCCAGTGATGGCCGTACGGGTTCGATTCCCGTTCCGAGTACCAATAAAAAAATGGGTAAGTAATTGACACTTACCCATTTTTTTTGTAGCACTTCCCCTATTACTGGAACAGCGCCTCTACTTTGGCCACCACATCCTCCAACTCGGGTTTGAGCGAGAAGACATGGCTCGGTTTGAGATACCACAACTCTTTATCCTGCTTGAAGAGTTCCTCACCGCCACCCGTGATGTTGAGCATCACCGTAGCATCCTTCTCCACCTTGCCGTCAGCCACCGCCTTCATGAGCGAAGCCGTGGCAATACCGGCTGCAGGATGGATATCGACACCCTCCAACTCCTTGAAGAGTTGACGTGCCTTACGACCTTGCGGATTGGTAGCCACCAGGATATCGCCACCCGTTGCCTTCAACGCATCATACAGACCACCGACAACGCCATAGGGCGGCTTGCGATTCGAGAGCACCTTGGCATCAATAATCTCGGCATCACGACGTGCCTTATCGTCGTCATAGGGTAACATAGCCCGCGAGTCGGCACGCCATGCATCATACATCGGTACAAATGGTGCATTCTGCGCCACCATCAGCTTCATCAGGTGTGAGCCATAGCGACCATCCTCAATCAAACGCATATTGGCCTCCCATGCAGCGATGGCACCCGTACCGCTACCTACCGCCTGAAAATAGTAATCGGGAATGCGACCAATGGTCGTCGTGGCCGACAGCACGGTCGTCGCCATACCGTCACGACGCGCGATATTCTTGGCTCCACCCTCGGCATAGAAGTTCTCCGCCTTGAGAGCCATCTCCGACAGCGCAATGGCATCGAAATAGTCGCCACCCGGCGCCGAAGCAATCAGCTTCACGCAGGGATTCAACGGAGCATCAAACCACAGCGCATCGAGATTATCGTGCGGCACGGCGAGCAACAGACGGATGTTATTCTCCGAGCAGACCTTGGCAAAAGCACGAGCCGTATTACCGGCCGATGCTACTACCAACACACGATGTTCATCCTGCTTGGCACGGCCACACACCGAGTAGGCCTCGGTCTCCTTGAACGAGCAGGTGGTCATATTGGCACCGATAGCGGGATTGTAGCCGTTGAAGGTAATCCACAGATTCTCCAGGCCGAGGTGCTTGCCAAGGCCCTTGCTCTTGTAGGTAACCGGTGCAGCCGACCCTTTCAGCAGATGACCGACAGGCATCCAATCACAGAACTTGTAGAGTCCGTAGTGGTCGCCCTTGACCTCCAACTGCTTCTTGGCGTAATGTGCACGCACCAACGAGGGGCAGGAGCACTCATGGTCGGCCAACGTCCAACCTTCGTCGTTAAATTCATGTCCCGAGGCAACGCACAACAGCGTGTACTCGGTAGGGGTAAATTTTTCCATGAGGTTTCTCTTCTTATTTTTTTCTATGTGTTATCCCATTCGTTTTTTGTAGTCCTCGTAGCCGAAGCGACGCACTACCTCTATCTCACCATTCCGACGAGCAATGGCAATCGACGGATGCGAAACGCCGTTGAACATCGTCGTTTTGACCATCGTATAGTGAATCATATCTTCGAAGACGATCCGTTCTCCGACCTGCAATTCGTGATCGAAAGCCCAGTCGCCATAGTAATCACCGGCCAGACAGCTGTTGCCACCCATGCGCCAGCGTTTCTCGCCGGCCTCGGGCTCGTGTCCTCCAATGATGGCAGGCTTATAGGGCATCTCCAGACAATCGGGCATGTGGCAGGCAAACGACACATCGAGCATCGCCGTATGTACGCCACCATTGCGCACCACATCCTCGACGGTCGACACGAGGTAACCCGTGCGCCAGGTAAAGGCACTTCCCGGCTCCAAAATCAGGCGCAGATGGGGATGACGCTCCTTGAAAGCACGCAAGAGGGCAATCAATTCGTCGCAATCATACTCGGCATGGGTCATCAGATGACCACCACCCATATTGAGCCATTTGATTTGGTCGAGATAGGGGCCGAAATGGTGTTCTACGGCTTCCAACGCCAACTTCAGATGGTGGGGGCGCGACTCACAGAGCACATGGAAATGCAGGCCCTCCACTCCGGCAGGCAAGGTGGTCAGTTCCTCGGCCGTAACACCCAGACGCGATCCCTCGACACAAGGGTTGTAGAGGTCAGTCTCCACAGGCGAATATTTCGGATTGATGCGCACACCGCACGAGATTCCCTGCAAGATGGCACGTGGGGCAAAGCGTTCGTATTGAGCAATGGAATTGAAGGTAATATGGCTGCTGCATGCCATAATCTCCTCGAAGGTCGAATCGGTATAGACCGGTGCATAGGTATGAGCGGGTTGACCATACTCCTCCAGCACCAAGCGTGCTTCGGCAGGAGACGAGGCGGTAGCACCATCCGAATGACGAGCCAACTCGGGGAAGATGCTCCACATGGCGCAAGCCTTCAGTGCAACGATGATTTCGACACCGGCTTCACGACGCACACGGTCGATGAGAGCCAGATTGGCATCGAGCAACTGCTCATCGAGCAGATACGACGGCGAAGGGACTTTCTGAAAATCAATCATGCAATTTCAAAAAACGGATTCCAAAACATGCAAAAATAACAAAAATTGGCGAACATTTCACCTTTCTTGGCGATTTTTCCCACCTACAACAGCAAAATGAGCATAAAGACGTATCAATTCCTCCTATCCGATAGGACCATAGGCAAAAAAAAAGAGATGGCCGCAAAAAGCAGCCATCTCCGACCTGTTTCCAAATAGATGCCACAAGCGTTTACAATTCGGTCTTCCAGAGTCCATGCAGGTTGCAATACTCATAGACTGCAATCGGACGCTCGGCACAGTGGCAGACAATTGCCTCGGGCTTATCGGTCAGGTTGACGCGAATGCCACCACGCTCGGTCTCGACATAGATGAAGGCGATGTGATGCTCGGGCAGCATCGGATGAGGAACACTACCCACCTCGACCTTGATGGTGTGCTCATCGATACGGATCACGACGGGAACATGCTTCTCGCCACTTGCATCGACCGTATTGGGGATCAGCTCCTCCATCTCTTCGCCACAGCAGACAACCGGTACACCCGAATCCACCACCTTCTCAATCACATTGCCGCAATGCGTACATTTATAAAATTTCGTTGCCATAATCTATCGTTTTTTTAAGGTTTATTGTTTTTGTTTGCTTTACAAAGATAAGTGTTTCCTATTGAATATGCAAATCGGAATTTTTGATAAACACATCAGCAAAATCTATACCAAAACCCGGCACATCTCCCAATGCAATCTGCCGTTACCTGTGCATTTGGCAGGCTTGCACATTTTTTGTATCTTGCGCCTCCAAACAACATGATTACACATCACAGAAACGATATGGAACAACGTAAACTGAAAGCGGTCATCATCGACGGAGGTCCGCGTAAAGCCCACAACACGGCACAAGCTCTGCAAAAAGCGATGGAGGGAGCACGCGATGCAGGTGCCGAAGTATCCTACATACGTCTTTTCGACCTGAATCTGAAGGGGTGTTATAGTTGCTTTGCCTGCAAGGTGAAGAACGCCAAGACGCACGGCATTTGTGCCATTCGTGACGAGCTGCGCCCCATTCTGCAACAGGCGGTCGAGGCCGACGTGGTCATCATCGGCTCTCCGGTCTACTTCAGCTATCCGACCGGTGCTACTCGTTCGTTCATCGAGCGTTTTGCCTTCCCCAACTACTCCTATGTAGTCAACGAAGCTGGTCGTCGTGCCACACCGTTGGAGCACCCGAAGAAGACGGCTCTGCTCTTCACGATGAACATCTCGGAGGAGCTGCTCGAGAAGTGGAAATACACCACCCTGCTGGGTCGCAACGATGTAGCCCTCAAAGCAGGCTTCGGCCACTGCGAGACGCTCTACATCTGCAACACCTATCAATTTGACGACTATTCGCGCTACGATTTCAACCTCTACACCGAGGAGGAGAAGCGTCAGTACCGCGACGAACACTTCCCGCAGGACTTGGAACGCGCCTACGCATTGGGGCGTCGTCTGGTCGAGGAGGCTGCAGCCGAAGAATAACCCATATCACCCAAACACAATGGAACAAACCGAATATTTCGACACCTTTGAAAATAACCTGTTGACCGAGTTATTGAAACGCTGCACCTCACAGGGGCTGCTGGAGGGAACACTGCTTGCCTCGGAGGACATCGACGAGCGTTGGAAGGCATATGCCCCCGAATACATGGCCGATGCCGTGCCGCAGGTCAACTCCTACCCCGCTGCAGCCATTGCTTGGGCCGGGTATGTAGGCATGGCTGTCGCCAATCGCTGGGATGCCGATTGGGAGCGGTATGCCGACGAGCCCTACACAGCGCTGCACGGCAGTCAGGGATTCGATGACATGGACGAGCACATTGTCGAGCACTTCTTAGGCTTGGCCCTCGACTCGGAGGAGGCACTGAAGATCGAGGAGACGTTGCGCAGTTGTGCCCACACGGCAATGACCTTCATCCGTCGTGAGGATACCGAGTCGCAGACCACCAAAGCCTTCTATATCTTTGCCCGCACGGCTCGTGTTCTGTTCCGCATCGGAGCGGCCATCGAACTCAAACGGCTGGGCTACAAATTCGAGAAAGTAAACATGGGAGAGGCTTAGCCTCTCCCATGTTGTTTACGCTTGCTTATCGGTTGGCCTCTCGCGCCATGCGAATCAGCTCCGGCGAGATATGACAATAACCCGTAGGATTCTTCTCCAGGTAGTCTTGATGGTACTCCTCGGCTGCATAAAAGGCCGCCAACGGCTCCACCTCCACAACTAACGGTCGTTCATGCCGGGCTTCCTCCAGCCGATAGGCTTCGCGGATAATCGGCAAATCAGCCTCATCGGTGTAGTAGATACCGGTACGATAACGTGTTCCGACATCGTTGCCCTGTCGGTTGAGCGACTCGGCATCAATCGATCGGAAATAGAGTCCCAAGAGGCAGGTTAAAGGTGCCTGCTCGGCATCATAAATCACCTTTACCGTTTCGGCGAAACCTGTGCGGTCGGTATACACCTCCTCATAGGTTGGCTGCTCGCCCTCGCCATTTGCATAGCCCACCTCCGTGGCACAGACACCACGAATCTGTCGCATATAGTGCTGTGTACCCCAGAAGCACCCACCGGCCAGATAAATCTCCTTCAGCATCGCCTTACTCGTTCAGGCTCGCACGTCGAGCCTCCTCGGCCTTCAACGCCTCGAGCACCGACTCTTTCACCTTGACAATCGTACCATGCTTGTGGCCTGCAGGCACCGATATCAAGCTGTCAATCGGCGTAAAGGTCTTGAAATCCTTGGTCGCAACAGCCCCGAAACGATACTGCTTGTAGGCATCGAAGTAGATGAGCCACTCCTCGCCCACCTGCACGGCACAAGCACCTTCGGAGTAGGTCGGAGCAAACTTCTCGCTCGGATGACCATAGGGGCCCTCGGCATCCTCGGCCGTCACGCAGAACAGGTCGCTATAACCGGGTTTGCGGTTATCCTTCACAATGGTTACATACTCCCCTTCGCCCTTCTTCAGCACGAAGCCATCGATGGAGTTGAATCCCGGATCGTAGAAGGGGGCAGCCGGCGAAAAATCGACAAAATCCTTCGTCGTCGTGTAGTACATGCGGTGGCAGCCATTTGCACCTAATTTATCCGCCTCGGTGTAGTCGACAGGCAAAATGGAGGAGGACCAGACAATCATAAAATGCCCCTTCACCTCATCATAGAAGATCTCGGGAGCCCACACATTGTTGGTTTTTTGTCCCTCCATCACGGGAATGCGACGTTGCTCGCTCCAGGTAATCAAATCCTTCGACGAGGCATATCCGAATCCCAGGTCACCGGCCCAACCGAGGGTCCATACGAGGTGGAAAACGCCATCAGGGCCCTGCGTAATCGACGGGTCGCGCATCATCGACTGCGGATAGAACTTCGTCTGCTCCATCTGCTCGGAGTGGTGGTTATAGTATTCAGGCTGCTGGTTCCCGATACGCGGCGTGAGCCAAACGCCCTGCAAACTATCCCAGCGGTAGCCGTCATAACTATATAAAAGGTGCAGACCATCGAGTGCCGGCTCACGAAACCCCGTAAAGAGGTAGACGTCGCGTTCGGATTGGGGTAATGAACAGGCAACCGTCAACAAAGCGACGGTTGCCAGAATAAACTTTTGCATAGCGTTCATTTTCAATTACTCGTGCAAATAGAGTTCCCAGCCGAGGTAGTTCTCCACGGCATCCTGCAGGATATCCACTACATTCGAGCGAACCATAGCCACATGGTGCTCAAAGCCGTTCTTGCAGATGTATTTGAGCAACTGCTGCAGGTTGTCCACCTCCGTAACAGCGATACAACCCGCCATCGGATAGGGATCATTGGTCATGCGACCCTTACCCAGGTAGCTCTTGATGCAGCCCAGCGTGTCGTCGGTCGAGATGCGGAAGAAGGTAAACTCACCCTCCGTGCACTTACCCTGCACGGCACCAAACGTATTGACCTTACCCAGCGTGCGACCCAACACACCCAGCGTATCGAGCGAAATCTCGTTCTGCACGAAGCTCTTCGGAGCATTACCACAGTGGGTGCAGACGCACTTATTGCGATCCTCGGCGAAGTTGTTGTTCCAGTCGAGCAGCGTCGAGGGCTTACCGGCAGCCAGTGCCAGCGCATACATCGACACCGCACCGGCGATATCGGTCTCGCAAGCACAAGGGATAAGTTTCTCGCTGAGCATACTCATCGTCGTACAAGCGGCGCATCCATAGTTCATCTCCAACGAATCCCAGCACTGGATAGCGGCGGCATCACACTCGTTGGCAGCCAACCAATCCTCCACGGCAGCCGAGAAACGCGCCATGCGAATCACCTTATCGGTGTGGGCAGCCGGTATCTTGGCGTAGGCAGCAATCTCCTCCATCTTGGTTTTCAATACGGCAGCCTCGGCATCGTAACGCTGTGCGTTGAAAATAATCTCCGACAAATCCACCGGAACAACCGTGATACCCGTAGCCTGCAACAGTTTCTCGCTGGCACGGCAGGTGTTAAAGCCGAGTGGACGGGTTCCAATCTGGCCGATGCGGGCGTGGGTCAGCTTCTTCACCGTGCGGCAGGTAGCGGCAAACTTGTTGATATCCTTCATCAACAGGTCGCTATGAATCGAATAGGTATGCAACTCCGTATCGGTGAAGGGGATACCATACTGATAGAGGTTGTTGCAGACCGAAATCTTACCACAGAAGGCATCGCGACGGCTGTCGAGGTCGACTTTGTCGTTCTCGTCGTCGCACGCCTGCACCAAGACAGGCACGTTGAGTTCGGCACGTGCAATCGCATTGATGATACCCACCTCGAAACCGAAGTTCGGCAACGACACGATGATACCATCGATTTGGTCACGATACTCGCGGAAGAGTTTGGCGCACTTGCGGCCATCCTCGACCGTCTCCATAGCACCATCCGTCAGCGTCTCGGCCACATCCAAAATCACATAGCCATAGCCCTCCTTCTCCAGTTTCTCGCAGAGCGTCTTGCGCACATCAATCGCCAACGCCGAGTTAAAATAGGCGCGGGTACCGATAATCAGACCAAAAGTCTCTTTTCCTTGTTTTGCAGGAACGTACATAGTTTTAGGTTTTTTAGTTATGATTTATTTTACTTTTTATTCACCAATTTTACAGCTTCAACCCAACCGCCATAGAGACGTTCGCGCTCCTCGGCCGGCATTGTCGGCTCGATGCGGTTATCCGACGTGCGCAATGCAGCCACCTCGTCGAGCGATGCCCACAGCCCCCGTGCCAGACCATTCATCACCACAGCACCCATGGCCGAGGCCTCCTCTATATCCGAGCGATTGATGGTCGCATGGAGCATATCGGCCTGGAACTGCATGAGGAAGCGGTTCTTGGTCGGTCCGCCATCGACACGCAACTCCTTGAGGACCACACCCGCCTGACCGGTCATCAAATCAACCAGATCCTTAATCTGATACGGAATAGCCTCCAGGGCTGCACGCACAACGTGAGCCTTGGTCGTACCGAGCGTCATGCCACAGATGATGGCCTTGGCCTCCGAGTTCCACCACGGAGCCCCCAGACCCGCGAAGGCCGGCACCAAATAGACACCGCCATTGCCCTCGATGCTCGTCGCCAACGCCTCGGTTTCGGCCGGTGAGCCAATGAGTTGTAGTTGGTCGGTCAGCCAGCGCAGTGTAGCACCTGTACAGTGGATATTCCCCTCAAAGGCATAGAAGACCTTACCTTGCGCAGCAAAGCCCACCGAGGTTACTAACCCCGCAGGAGCGGCAACCGCCTGCTCACCAATATTGACCATCACCGAGGAACCTGTGCCATAGGTAGCCTTACCCATACCGGCCTCGAAGCACATCTGTCCGGCCAACGCACCATGCGAATCACCCAGTACACCGGCTATCTCGATACCCTCGGGGAACAACCCCTCGATGGTCGTGCGACCAAACACCGCATCACACGGCTTGGCCTCGGGCAACATCGAACGAGGCACCGTAAAGAGCCCCAGCAGTTCATCGTCCCAATCGAGCGTATGGATATTGAAGAGCAGCGTGCGCGACGCATTCGTATAGTCGGTCGCATGCACCGCCCCACCGGTGAGTTTCCAAATCAGCCAAGCGTCCATCGTACCCATACGCAGACGTCCCGCTTCGGCTGCCTCTCGGGCACCTTCGACATGGTCGAGCAGCCACTTCACGCCACTGGCCGAGAAGTAGGGGTCAATCAGCAGGCCGCTCTTCTTGAGGAAGGTGGGCTCATGCCCCTGCTCTTTCAGTTCGCGGCAAATCTCGGCACCACGCTGACACTGCCACACCACCGCATGGGCAATTGGCTTCGAGGTTTCGGCCTCCCACACCACCACCGTTTCACGTTGGTTGGTGATAGCCAGCGAATAGGTTGCATCGGCCTCGACCTGCATCGTTTCCATCAGGCGACGTACCGCCTCGACCGCATTGGCATAAATCTCCTCCGCATCGTGCTCGACCCAGCCCGGAGCGGGATAGTATTGTTTGTGCTCTACATTGACACGACCCACCACATGGCACTGCTCATCGAAGAGAATCGCTTTTGTGGCCGAAGTACTCTGGTCAATGGCTATGATATAACGGCTCATAGGTCTTCTTTTCCCTTCGGTTAATTGGCCTGCAACATCTCCATCGCTACCTCGAAGATGCCCTCGGCATCGAGCTTGTAGTGGTGGAAAATCTCCAACGGCTTACCATGTACGACATTCTCATCGGGAATACCGAGGATGCGTACCGGCACGGGGCACTGCTCGGAGGTAATCTCCGTAACGATACCACCCAGACCGCCATAGCGACTGTGCTCCTCGACCGTGAGGATGCGACCCGTCTCGCGAGCGGCCTTCACGATGGCCTCTTCGTCGGCAGGTTTCAGCGTATGCATATCCAGAACGCGCACCTCGATGCCCTTCTCACGCAGCATCTCACCTGCCTTCAGGCAGTGGTAAACCGTCTCACCGCAACCGATGATGGTCATCTGCGAGCCCTCCATGAGCGTCGTTGCCTTGCCGATCTCGAAGGCGAAATCGTCGTTCTCATAGACATCGGGCACAGCATTACGCCCTACGCGCACATAGGCCGGATAGGGGAATTTCACCAGTTCCTGCACCAGACGACGGGTCTGACGGGCATCACACGGCAGGAAGACATTCATACCGGGGAAGGTACGCAGAGCGGCCACATCGTGCAGGCTGTGGTGCGTAGCACCCAGTGCACCATAAGCCACACCGCCACTCACACCCAGAATCTTCACCGGATTCTGCGAATAGGCTACATCGACCTTCACCTGCTCCAACGAGCGAGCCACATAGAAGCAGGCCGGGCCACAGACAAAGGTATTCTTACCCGACTGTGCCAAACCGGCCGCAATACCCACTGCATCCTGCTCGGCGATACCGCATTCGACAGCCTGCTCGGGCAACTCCTTGAAAAATTTGGTCAGCGTCACCGAGCCACGGGCATCGGTCGTCACAGCCACAATATTCTTATCCTCTTTTGCCAACTCTACCAACGTGTCGGTAAAGCTCTGACGGCAAGGTACACTCTTAATCTCCATATCTTTGTTGCGCTTATTTCGTTAATGACTCGATGCGGGCATCAATCTCGGCAATGGCCGCTGCATACTCCTCGGCCGTCGGTACACCATGGTGCCATTTGAGGATGTTCTCCATGAGCGACACGCCAAAGCCCTTCGTCGTACGCGAGACAATCAGGTGAGGCTTGCCATTCGTGTAGTCAATCGAATCGAAGGCCTCGACAATCTCCTCCATGCAATCACCGTTAATCTCCTTCACATCCCAGCCAAAGGCCGACCAACGCTCGGCAATCGGCTCCAGGGCCATTACATTCTCGGTCGTATCGCTGATTTGCAGACCGTTGCGGTCGATGATAGCCACCAGGTTATCCAACTTGTAATGGCTACCGGCCATCGCTGCCTCGTAAATCGAGCCTTCGCCCTGCTCACCATCGCCCATCAGCACATAGGTACGCCACGCCTTTTTATCCATTTTGGCGGCAATAGCCATACCGACACCTATCGGCAGACCATGCCCCAGCGCACCGCTGTTAACCTCGATACCAGGAACTTCAATGGTCGGGTGACCGGCCAGAGGCGTATCAAATTGGCCGTAGGTATCGGTCAGCTCCTTGGTAATGAAACCTCGGTTCTCGAGCACGCTGTAGAGTGCCTCCACGCAGTGTCCCTTGCTCATCACAAAGCGGTCGCGGTCGGCCCACTTGGGCTCTTCGGGTTTCACATTCATGACACGAAAATAGAGTGCCGTCAACATATTCATCGACGAGAGGCCTCCGCCAATATGTCCCGCCTTGGCAATCTGCACGATTTCAACCAGGCGTTTGCGGTTTTTCTCGGCCTGCAACATCAGGGAGTTTGTTTGCATAGGTACTTTTGGGTTTGATTTGTTTATGTGTTTAATTGTATAAAGGTAAGAAGAAATTGGATAACCGCAAAGCCCCAACACACATTTTCAGCAAAAATTCATTACTTTTGCGCACAAATCGTAATAAAACATGGAGAACAAGCAACCCTATACACCCCCGTTCCGCGGTGCTATCTTCGACATGGACGGCACGTTGGTCGACAACAGCCCGGTGCATGTACGCGCCTTTGAGATTTTCTGCAACCGCTACCACGTCGAGGGGTGGCGCGAGAAGTTCACAACCGCCTTTGGGCGTGGCAACGACGAGATTATGCCGATGCTGCTCCCCGAGGAGATTATTCGCGAGAAGGGAATCCCAGCGTTAGCCGAAGAGAAGGAGGCCATCTATCGGGAGATTTATGCACCCGAGATTGAACCCGTCAAGGGGCTCGTCGAGTTGTTGCAGTTGCTACGCAAAGCGGGCATTCGCTGCGCCGTAGGGTCGTCGGGATGTCGTGCCAATGTCGATTTTGTCTTAGAGAAGTGCGGTATTGCCGACTATTTCGAGGTGGTCATCTCGGGTGATATGGTCAGTCGTTGCAAACCCGAGCCGGAGATTTATCTCACCGCCGCCCAAGCCCTCGGCCTCGACCCGAAGGAGTGTATCGTCTTTGAGGATGCCCGTGCCGGATTCGAGTCGGCACGCCGTGCCGGTGCCGGTCGGTTGGTCGCCATCGCCACCACCCTGCAGCAGGAGGTTCTCGTTTCCGAGCGACTGGCCGACCTCGTCGTCGGGGATTTCTCGGAAATCCGCAACGTCGAGCAGTTACGATAGGAGCCGCTCCACCCGCTTCAGGCGCACCACGCGCCGAATCACCCACGAGGGAGTCATACGCCCCATAAGCACCATCAGTTTGGCTGCCCAACCCGGGATCACCCGTTTCCGCCCACGGAACAATGCCCGCAACGCACGTCGGGTCACCTCCTCGGGTGAAAGAAGAACGCCCCACCACAGCAGGCGGCTGCGTAACCCCGCATCGAGGTGATAGAAGGGGGTGTCGACCGCCCCCGGCAGCACGACCGTCACTGCCACCCCACAATGCGCCCATTCGTCGTGTAACGCCTCGGAGAGGGTCTTGATATAGCGTTTCGTCGCCGCATAGAGGGCTATCGAGGGGTATGGAAGCCACGCAGTGGTCGACGAGACCCACAAGACATAGCCACAGCCTCGACAGCACATCTGCGCCCCAAGCGCATGTACCAATTTCGTATGGGTGGTCATGTGCAGGGCCATCACCTGCTCGACACGCGCCTGCGTCAACGCAGCAAAACCGCCAAAGGCCAGCACCCCCGCATTGCAGATGAGCACCTCAATCATACACACCTGCTCCTCGACCCGCCGCAGCACCTCCTCCGCAGCCTTCGGGTGCGCCAAGTCGAGACATATCGCCACACACGATACATCGCTCGCCGTGAGTTCATCATGCAACCGTTGCAGCGCATCAGCCGAGCAGTCGACCGCCACCACACCATAGCCCTTTGCGGCCAATGCACGGGCATAAGCACGCCCCATCCCCGAAGCTGCACCCGTCACCAACGCATATTTTTGCCCCTTTGCAACCATCGTTCACACTTTTTTTATACTTTTGCACCCAAAATTTACAGCTCATGTTCAAAGCACTTGCAACCGTCGGCCTTTTGGTCATCTCCAACACCTTCATGACCTTGGCCTGGTACGGACATATCGCCTTTCGCTCGAAACTCGAGAAATTCGGCCTCGTGGCCATCGTTCTTCTCAGTTGGGTCATCGCCTTGGCCGAGTATAGTTTCATGGTGCCGGCCAACCGCATCGGCTCGGCAGCCTTTGGCGGGCCATTTACCTTGTGGCAACTAAAAGTGATACAAGAGGTCGTATCCCTTACTGTGTTTACACTCTTCATGTTGGTATGCATGAAAAGCGAAGCCCTTCGCTGGAATCACATCGCCGGATTCCTCTGCCTGATTTTGGCTGTTTACTTCATCTTCAAGCGGTAGTCGGCCGACGCATCAACCATAGGCCGACCATCGTCAACAGCGCATTTACCAGCAACAACTCAAAGCCGATGGTGTAGTGAAAATAAGCCTCGGCACCCCACTGCACAGCACCCGAAAGCAGGGGTGCCGCAACCATCGGCAACCACACCGGACGCCCCTCCAGCCGCACTCGGCTCCACTCACCCAGCAGGAAGAGTCCCAGGATAGGGCCATAGGTATAGCCCGCCACACGGTAAATCAGGGTCAGCACATTCTCTTCGGAGAGCAAACCGAAGAGCCATACGAGGAGCAACATCAACACGGCCAAAAGAGTGTGTATCTTCATACGCAAACTCCTCACCTTTTGCTCATCAAGTCGTTTCACCTCATCCGTCAGATCAACAATCGCCGAGGTCGTCAAAGCTGTCAACGCCGATCCTCCTGCCGAGAAACTGCCGGCAGCAAATCCCATCACAAAAAGCACGCTGACCCACCATGGCAAACCACCCTCCATCGCTACAAGCGGAAAGAGGCGGTCGCTCTGTGCAGGAACAGCCAGCGACATCGTCTCGACATAACGCGCCAAGAAGAGCCCCAACACCAGAAAGAGGTAGATGACCACCGGTTGGCTGAGGGCTGTGAGGAGGATGTTTTTCTGTGCATCGGCCAGCGAGCGGCAGGCTAAGTTGCGTTGCATCAAATCCTGATCGAGCCCCGTCATCGCCACCAGCAACACCACGCCCGCCACGACCATTTTCCAGAAATAATTGCCTGCGGAGGGGTTGTCAAACGTCCACATACGCGACTGCGGAGCGTTGACCACCTCGCACCACGCATCTGCCCACGACCACCCCATCGCCTCGGCAATCGCCACCAGTGTCGCCACCAAAGCGCCGAGCATCACAGTCGTCTTCAGCCAATCGGCCTGAATCACCGAACGCACACCGCCCCGCAGCGTATACCCCCACACAACCACCATCGTCAGCAGGCCATTGACCCAGAAGGGCACCCCCAGTGCTTCAAACAAGAGTTGCTGCAACACCAGGCAGACAATACAGAGCTTCAAGGCTCCGGCTGCCAACTTCGAGAGGAGGAAGAACCACCCCGTAGCCCGATGGGCACGCACTCCGAAGCGCACATCGAAGTATTCGTAAATCGAGGTAAGATGCAGACGATAGAAGCGTGGTGTCAACCAAAAGCAGAGTAGCAACTGACCAATCGTAAAGCCCACGACGAGTTGCATATAGGAAAATCCATCTTGTAGCACCGACCCGGGCACCGAGACAAACGTGATGCCCGACATAGCTGCCGAAATCATCGCCGGCCACACCTGATACCACGCCGCCTGCCGCCCCGCCGTAAAGAAGGTGCGATTATCGGCCCCGCCCTTCGCCATTCGTGCTACCACGAAGAGCAACAGCAGGTAGGCTACAAGAGCCAAGACTATCCAGCCGAGGGAGCTCATCAATGCAGTGCTTTTTTTTTGCAAAAATAGAAAAAAAAGCGCAAAGCACAACCAGCCTGTACGGAAAGCCGAAACACCATCATAGCCCAACAGCCGTAACACGTATAACCCCCATAGTCTTCCTGCTATGGCGGGATTCCGTTCTCCGACTACTAGTTATTACAAGTATTATTTTTCCTACAAATAAATTGCAAAGTCAAAAAAAAACACTATCTTTGATATTTCAAAGGAGGAGTAACCCCTTTGTTATTAAAACGATTCAACAACTTAAAAACAAAAATATTATGGCAAGAACGCTCAAAATCAGAGATTTGTCGTTGCGTGACGGTCAGCAGTCGTCGTTTGCAACGCGTATGAACCAGGAGCAGATCAACCGCTGTCTGCCCTACTACAAAGAGGCTAACTTCTACGCCATGGAGGTGTGGGGCGGCGCAGTGCCCGACTCGGTGATGCGCTACCTGAACGAGAACCCCTGGACCCGCCTCGAAACCATCCACAAGGCTGTGGGCGAGGTATCGAAACTCACTGCCCTCTCGCGTGGTCGTAACCTCTTCGGCTATGCTCCCTATACGGATGAGATCATCGACGGCTTTTGCCGTAACGCCATCCAGAGTGGTTTGGGCATCATGCGTATCTTCGATGCACTGAACGACGTAAACAACGTCAAGTCGACTATTAAATATGTAAAGCAGTATGGCGGTATTGCCGACTGCGCCGTGTGCTACACCGTCGACCCGAAGTATCCCGAACCGACCTTCTTCCAGAAGCTCTTGGGCAAAAAGAAGCCACAGCCGGTATTTACCGATGCATACTTTGTCGATAAGGCCAAGCAGATGGCTGCTCTCGGAGCCGATATGATTACCATCAAGGATATGTCGGGTCTGATTCCGCCGCGCCGCGTGGCTACACTCGTGAAGCTGCTCAAGCAAAACCTTTCGATTCCGGTCGACTTCCATACCCACTGCACCCCGGGTTATGGTCTGGCCTCGGTATTGGCTGCCATCGTAGCCGGTGCCGACGTTGTCGACACGAACTGCTGGTTCTTTGCCGGTGGCACGGGTGCTCCGGCTATCGAGCTCATCCACGTTTTCTGCCAGAAACTCGGCATTGAGACCGGTGTAAACATGGAGGCTGTAGCCAAGATCAACAGCGAGTTGCGTGCTATCCGCAAGGAGCTCAACCAGTCGGTATTCGGCACCGAGAAGCCCGAGCCGACCTACTTTAACCCGCTGACCGACACCCTGCCGGCCGAGATTGACGCCTTGTTCGATGCTGCCATCAAGGCCGCCCAGAACGATGATGAGCAGGCCTGCATCGACACCTGTCGCAAGATTGAGGCTCACTTCGGCTTCCCCGCACCCAACGAGTTGGTACAGAAAGCGGAGATTCCGGGTGGTATGTACTCGAATATGGTAGCTCAGCTCAAGCAACTCAAGGCCGAGGAGATTCTGCCGCGAGCCATGGAGTTGATTCCCTCGGTACGCCTCTCGGCTGGTCTGCCGCCCCTCGTAACGCCCACCTCGCAGATTGTCGGTGCACAGGCCGTAAACTGCGCCATGGACGAGAAGGCCGGTCGCCCGATGTACACAAACAAGAGTTCGCAGTTTGTCGGCCTCGTGAAGGGTGAGTATGGCAAGACCCCCGTGGAGATTGACCCCGAATTCCGCTTCAAGATTTGCGGTGTACGCGAGGAGACCCCCTACGACACCTCGAAGTATCAGATGCAGCCCAACCCCGAACTGCCCGAGGCCGGTGGCGTAAAACTGGCCGAGAATGAAAAAGAGGTGCTGCTGCTCGAGTTGTTCCCGCTGGTAGCAAAGGGCTATCTGACGGGCGTCAAGACGAAGGCTTACCAGGCCAAGGCGGCTGCCGAGGCTCCCAAGGCCGAAGCTGCTCCGGCCAAAGCAGAGGCCAAGCCGAAGGCTGCCATCACGGGCAACACGGTTGTAGCACCGCTGCCGGGTCGTGTCGTTGAGATTCTGGTCAAGGAGGGCGATGAGGTCAAAGCCGGTCAGGATGTTATCATCCTGGAGGCGATGAAGATGGAGAACGCCATCTCAACCGACTATTCGGGTAAGGTAAAGCAGATTTTGGTAGCCGGTGGCGAGTCGGTACAGACGAATACCATCCTGCTCGAAATCGAGTAAACAAGCGAAAACAAACCAAATTAAATAGCGAAGAATTATGGCTTTTTTGAAAGAATTTAAGGAGTTTGCCTTGAAAGGCAACGTCATGGACATGGCTGTCGGTGTCATCATCGGTGGTGCATTCGGTAAGATTGTCACGTCGCTCGTCAACGACATTTTGATGCCGCCGATTGGTGTCTTGCTGGGTAACACCGACTTCTCGAACCTCAGCGTAGTCATCAAGAAAGGTGTCGAGGCTACCGAGACCACACCGGCCATTGCCGAAGTAACGTGGAAATATGGCGCCTTCATCCAGCAGTGCGTTGATTTCGCCATCTTGGCCTTCTGTGTCTTCCTGATGGTGAAGGTGATGAATCGCCTGCTCAAGAAGAAGGAGGCTGCTCCGGCTCCCGCACCGGCTCCCGAGCCGCCGAAGCCGACGCTCGACCAGGAGTTGCTGACCGAGATTCGCGACCTGCTGAAGGAGAAGAAATAGTCGGATTACCGACTATACGCAACAACACCGTAACGCCATCCGTTACGGTGTTGTTTTTTTATCGTGCAAGAACGGTATAACAAGGAAAGGGCTATGGGCGTTTCTTCAAAGCCTCCTGTATAAACTCGCTATATCGTTTGTTGACCAGCCTATCCCACTCCACACGATACTTGCCTCTCGGTGAATAATGCGGACGGAAAGGATAGGTGTAAATCGTCTTCTCGCCACGAGCCACATTGTAACCTGCAAGGATGGAGGAGGGAGTACAAGACATATCAACCCACCCGCACTCAAAGAGCAACTTGGCATGGCTATGCTCCAACATAAAGGCCATATCGAAATAGGGGGCCCAGCGCATAAAGGCCTCCGTCACGCCATGCTCTTCTGTCAGCCAAGGAGGACCACTCTTGCGTCCCACCAACGAGCCGCCCAGATCCATCATCCCCGGCTCACGAATCACGGCATGCGTCACACGCTTATCCAGACCACAGAGGGCTGCCGCTTGTGCGCCACCCTGGCTGCCGCCGATGACCAACACGCGCTCGCCATCCCACTCTTCGCGCGAGCAGAGATAGTCCAATGCACGCTGGATACGCAGATACATCCCTCTGAAATAATAATCTTCACGATTCGCTATCGGCCAATCCTTGTACCCCTTCAACGGGCCCTTGTCCAACTGATCGTAATAGGATTGCGGCTGTCCGTTCTTCATACCGTGAGCATTGAGGTCGAGAGCAATGGCTCCCCCACCCTGACGGGCATAGCGTAGAGCGACCTCGATACGCGAGCGGTTACTCGCTCCACGCACACCGGCTCCATGCGCAAAAAGGCAGATGGGCAACGACTTCGGCGCAGCACCTCGGGGCATCGCCAGATAGCCACGCACGGGAGCACCTCCCTCACCACAATTCACCTCCAAATCATAACAAAGGTATACACACCAATAAACGCGAAAAAAATCACCGAATATAAAAGGAGTATCACTCTCACTGCGCCATGTTCGATGCTTCCGCAATACAGACTTGTCCCCTTCGCAGGTCCATCAAGTTGCGCGTTACTCTTTTTGCGATTTCGACTCGTAGCGATTCATGATATAGGTCGTAAAGATGGGCAGGAAGAGCATCCCTATCAACGGCAACAATACCGACAACACCTTCCCGATCACCGTTGTGGGGATAAGCGAGGCTCCGGCCGTTGTCAAGTTCACTCCGGCCCACCACAGAGCATCGCCAAAGCCATGCAGTCCGCCATTCACACCCAGTTCAAACTCATAGAAGAGCAGCGCCGAAAGGTAGGTTACGACGACCACCGCCACCGAGTAGGTAAAGAAGAGTTGATGGAGGCGGATTTTATCGAGCCAGTCAATCAGAAACCACACTGCCATCACCAACAGCCAGATAGGCATCAACCCAAACAACACAGCCCAGGCACGAGGCAGATGCACCCCACTCCAGGCAACCAGGTTGAGCCACGGGATGGAACAGAAGAGGTAGAGCAGATGGTGCAGGAGGTGATGCCGCGGGTGTTTCGAGAAGCCCCACCCGATACAAAAATCGAGCAGAAAGAGGAGGCACACCCCCAACTGCAGATGCAGATAGGGAGTCGAAATGCGGTGATTGGAGCCCAGCAGAATCTCCCACGAGAAGGCCACGAGCAGCACCACACCCGCCACGACCTTCATCAGATGGCTGTATTTTAAGATGGCACGACGCTGTGATTCCGTAAGCATGGTCTTTTTTTTAGCATCGCTATGGCTTCAAAATCAGTGCCGAAGCCCCTACCCCGAAAAACATTTTTGTTTTTTTTCTCAAAATCTTTTGCCAAACCGGATTTTTCACTTATCTTTGCACTCGCTTTTAGGGCATGGCGAGATAGCTCAGCTGGTTAGAGCGTCGGATTCATAATCCGAAGGTCGAGAGTTCAAGTCTCTCTCTCGCTACAAAGGGTCGCAGGGTGCGACCTTTTTTTGTAAGACGACTTTTTTTGTCATGCGACCTTTTTTTGTAAGACGAAAGGGGCGGATTGAAATGTTTTTGGGAAGCGAGGAAATTGCGTGCATGTTGCATGTATTATCCTCTTCACTCTTTCCTCTTCACTCTTTCCTCTTCACTCTTTCCTCTTCACTCTTTCCTCTTTGCTCTTTAACCACACATTATGGACTACATCGAACTTACCATTCCCGTCAACAACGCCGAGCAGGCCGAGATTCTCACTGCCTGGCTGGCCGACTACCCTTTCGACAGCTTCACCACCGAGCGTACCCAACTCAAAGCCTACATCCCGCAGCAGCAGTTGGCCGACTGCAAGGAGGAGGTCGATGCGTTACTGACCGAGCAAGGCATCACGGGAGCACGTTATGTATCCATTGAGGCGCAAAATTGGAATGCCTTGTGGGAGAGCAACTTCGAGCCGGTTGATGTGGATGGTCGCATCTATATCCGCGCCCCCTTCCACGCCAAGCCTGCGGGCGATGCGATGGACATCGTCATCATGCCCAAGATGTCGTTCGGCACGGGACATCACGCCACGACGCACCTCATGTCGGCTACCTTGGCCGACCTTGACCTCACGGGACTCCATGGCCTGGATATGGGTAGCGGAACGGGGGTGCTGGCCATCATCGCCGTCTTGCGTGGTGCCACGCACCTCGACGCCGTCGACATCGACGAGTGGGCCGACGAGAACTGCCGCGAGAACATCGCCACAAATGGTGTTGCCGATCACATCACCCCGATTTTGGGCGACGCATCGGCCATCGAGGGACGACACTACGACTTCATTCTGGCCAACATCAACCGCAACATCCTCTTAGCCGACATGCCACGCTACGAGGCAACCCTTGCCACGGGAGGTACGCTCCTGATGAGCGGCATCCTGGAGTGCGACATCGAGGCCATCACGGCACGAGCCGAAGCACTCGGCATGCAGGTTGTCGAAACCCGCCTTCGCAACGGCTGGGCCATGGTGCGTGTGCAGAAATAGCGACAATCCATCTGTTTCATATCGGGTATTATTTCGTTTGATTGGCTTTTACCCCCAAATTGTTTACAATTTGTTCATGTAAAAGCCTCGACAAAAGTTGGCTGTTTGGAATATCTACGCTATCTTTGTGGCGTATAAAACGATCAACGATGAAGACTCGATACCAAACCATGCAAACGGTCACGTTCGGGAAGGGGATTTGTTATCTCCAAGCCCGTTCGGTCGCACGCCCTATCGAGCCACATGGCGATTGAGCATATGAGGAGCAGCTCTACAGAAAAGGGCCGCTCCTCTTGTATCTTTTTCGGCAACAAACGACACAATCATATACAACACTTTTTTTATTTATTCACTTAAACAAACATTTATGAAGAAACTTTTCCTTCTGATGGTTGGTCTGATGCTCGGCTTCACGGCTGCAGCGCAGACAGTCGTCTCGGGAACGGTCTTGGACGAATATCAGCAGCCGCTGATTGGTGCCAATGTCCTTGTACCGGGTACGACGCAGGGTACGACGACCGATGTGAACGGTACGTTTACGCTCAACGTAGGCAAGGGTGTTGATGCTGTACAGATCAGCTTCCTGAACTACAAAACAGCGACCCACAAGGTAAATTCGTCGGCATCGCGCCAGAATCTGGGTACCATTGCCATGGAGCCCGATGCAATCAAGATGGATGATGTTGTCATCACGCAGTCGATTGCCGTGCAGCGCAAAACGCCGGTGGCTGTATCGACCGTGAGTGCCGCCGACATCGAGTACAAACTCGGCTCGCAAGAGTTCCCTGAGATTTTGAAGGCTACGCCGGGCGTCTACGCCACCAAAGAGGGTGGCGGTTATGGCGACTCTAAAATCAACCTGCGTGGTTTCAAATCGGAGAATATCGCCGTAATGGTAAACGGTGTGCCGATGAACGACATGGAGGGTGGAGCCGTCTATTGGTCGAACTGGGCCGGTCTGTCGGATGTTACCCGCACGATGCAGGTGCAGCGCGGTTTGGGTGCCTCCAAGGTTTCCAACCCCTCGGTCGGTGGTTCGATTAACATCGTCACCAACACCATCGATGCCAAGAAGGGCGGCTCTTTCGCCTATGGCATCGGCAACGATGGCATGAATCAGGTATCGTTCAGCTTCTCGACGGGCTTAACCAAAAATGGTTGGGCTGCTTCGGTCTTGATGGCAAAGCGTTGGGGCGATGGCTATGTACAGGGTACGGATTACGATGCTTACACATGGTTTGTCAATGTATCGAAGCGTCTCAACGATCGCCATCAGCTCTCGTTGACCGCTTTTGGTTCGCCGCAGGAGCACTATCAGCGTCCGAACAACCGTAGCGGTTTATCGATTGTCGGCTATCAGCAGGTAACGAATTATATGAAGGGCAAGAGCCCCTATCGTTACAATCCGGTCTATGGTTTCGGCAAAAACGGTGAGCGTAAAACCTCAAACTACAACTCCTACCACAAGCCGCAGATTTCGTTGAACCACCAGTGGCAGATCGACCACAAATCGGCCCTCTCGACCGCCCTTTACATGTCGATTGGTCGTGGTTATGGTTTCCGTGGCGAGGGTCAAAGCGGATATAGCAGCAAGTGGTATGGCGCAACGGACGGCGTATTGAACATGGAGTTCCGCAATGCCGATGGTACGCGCGACTATGCAGCCATCCAGACCCTGAACGAGGAGAGCACCAATGGTTCGAAGATGGTCATCGGTAAGAACATGAACGAGCACGAGTGGTATGGTATCGTCTCCACCTATACCAATCAGATTCACGAGAACCTGCACCTGACCGCCGGTGTCGATGCGCGCTACTACATCGGTCACCACACATGCGAGTTGCAGGACCTCTTCAATGGTGCTTACTACATGGATACCTATTACCGTGGCACGGTCAATCCGGCCAACAATGCTGCTGCAGCCGATCCGGAGTGGCGGTACGAGAAACTGGGTGTCGGCGATGTTGTTTATCGCGACTACGACGGTCACGTACACCAAGAGGGTATCTTCGGTCAGTTGGAGTGGAGCAAGCGCAACCTGAACGCCTTTGTATCGGGTACGCTGTCGCATTCAGGTTACTGGCGTGTTGACCGCTTCTACTACGACGATGCACATAAAGAGTCGGAGACCTCCAACCACCTGAGCGGTTCGATTAAGTTTGGTGCCAACTGGAACCTTACCGAGAAATCGAATATCTTCGCCAACTTCGGTTATTTGAGTTTGGCTCCGAAATTCAACTATGGTGTATTCTTGAACAGCCAGAACAGCCATGCCATCAACCCCGATGCTACCAACGAGAAGGTGTTGTCGGCCGAGTTGGGTTATGGTTTCCGTTCGAAAATTCTGAGTGCCAACATCAACGCTTACTACACCGAGTGGCGTGATAAGACGACCAGCCGCACCGGTACGTTCGAGCGCGGCGAGCGTCAGGGCGAGCGTTACTATATCAACATGACCGGTGTCGATGCCCGCCACATGGGTATCGAATTGGAGTTCACTGCACGCTTTGCCAAGTGGATTGAGCTGCAAGGTATGTTGTCGTGGGGCGACTGGGAGTGGGCCAGCGATGCCAAAGGTTATTACTACGACATGCAGGGACAGCCGCTTGCTGACCTGAAGGATGGCCGTCCCGCTTCGGGTATCATGGCCGAGGACCATGCATGGTCGATTCTGAAACAAAAGGGTATCAAAGTCGGTGGTTCGGCTCAGACGACCGCTTCGTTGGGTCTCAACCTGCGTCCCATCGAGGGCATTCGCCTCGGCGTAGATTGGGTGTTGCATGCACGCAACTACTCCGATTACAGCGTATCGGGTAGCAATCTGGATGTCAACTCAACGTATGCCATCACCAAGCCGTGGGAGATTCCCTATGGCCATCAATTCGACCTCTTCGCCAGCTACAACTTCAAGATTGGCAAGGATTTGCGCGCCACGGTATATGCCAACATCAACAACGTATTCAACCAGGAGTATATTGTTGACGCCTACACGCCGGCAGCAGGTCCTGCAAATTGGGAGTCGGCCTATGGCGTATTCTACAACTTTGGCCGCACCATTAGCGTCAAGATGAAACTTAGATTCTAACCCTCAATTCACAATTGATTATGAAGAAAATATTAACCGTTTTCGCAGGTGCGCTTGCATTGTGTTTCGCAGGCACTTCCTGTGACTATAACGAGGATAATTTCGAGGGTCTTCAAGATGGCACGGTTGCGACCGATATTCGCACGGTCGAGTATACGTTGACCGATGCCGACTATGCGACCATCGCAAACAACTCGTCGAACAAGACCAATGCTGAGGCTGCAGGTTCGGATGCTCTTGCCGAATTGGCAGCAATCGGCACCAACAAATACTTCTCGTCCGCAGAGGAGGTAGAGAAATATGTACCTGCCTTCCTGGCAAACTCGTTCCCTTATTTGGATAACACTTCGGCTGTCATTGTATCCTATAAAACGCCGGTCAACCTGCCGGAGGATATGCAGGCACTGAAAGCAGCCAAAACCTACACGGTTTCGGCCGATGACTACAAGAAGGTTTGGGAGAGCGAGACGGAGTTCCAGAGCTATGTCACCCCCTCGACGCTGGATAAGTTGGCCGGTGCGCTGTCGAGCGACGGTCTCGAGGCCGGCGACTATGTCGTTGTAACCTACAACTACTCGGAGGAGGAGCCCTCGACGGGTGATGACGAGCCCTCGACGCCCGATACCCCCGATACGCCGGACACGCCCGACACACCGACAAGCGAGTACACCTCGGTATTGGGTACGGCCGTATTGAACGATACCGTAGAGGTTAAGGGTTACATCTCGGCCGTTTCGACGATGGGTCCCATCCTGACTGACGACGGTGGCTCGGTATTGCTCTACGACAAGAACAACGCTGCTTACCCCGCGCTGAAAATTGGTGACAAGGTAACCGTTTCGGGTACGATGGGTGCTTATAAGACCGGCTTGCAGATTGATGCATCTAAGGGTGCTGTCGTTACCGTAACCGGCACGACCGACAAGGTAACCTATCCCACCCCGACCGAATTGACGGGCGAGGTAATGAACACCATGAAAGACCGCACCGAGAATGAGCCTTCGCTCTTCGTAAAGGTGACGGGTACGATGAAGGTTTCAGAGTCGAATGGTTATTTCAACTACAACCTGGAGATTGAGGGAGCCTCGGGTTGCTCAATCAGTTTCTATGGTGCGACGCCGGAGGTAATCGCACAGATCAAGGATGGCGAGACGGCTACGCTCTATGGTTACCTGACAGGTATCACCGGGTCGTCGACGAAGTATTTCAGCACGGTATGCGTAAGCATCAATGAGGAGCCTGCTATCGACAATGGTAATGATGAGCCCGAGACGCCGACGACCGATATCAATACGACGATCGCAGCGCTGAATGCGATGATGACTTCGACCAAGACCACGATCACGGAGGAATATATCTTCGAGGCTGTGGTACTGAACGATGTTGCAGGTGGTAACTACTCATTCAACAACCTCTATTTGCAAACCGAGGGTGCCACGACTGCCGGCAACGGTTTGGTGGTTTATGGTTCGCAGGCAGAGCCTTCGACGCTGGGTTTGAACAAGGGTGACAAGGTCAAAGTAACGCTCTACAAAGACTTGGCACAATTGGTACTCTACTCTGATATGTATGAGGTTACGGGTAACCAGACTGACACTTGGTGCAAGATTGAGAAGATTGGCACGGCTGCACTGACTCCGGTTGTGGTTACGCCCAGCCAGTTGAAGGCATATCAGAGTATGCTCGTAACGGTTAAGGATGCTACGGTTGCTGATGCCGGCACATGGTGTACGGCCGATGCTGCCGCTTCGCACAAGATGACGGCTGCCGGTGAATCAATGACCGTCTATGTAAAAAAGAATGCCACCGACTTCGTGGGTAAGAATTTCATTGCCACAACCGGTGATATTACGGGAATCGTAACCCTTTATAAGGGAGCTGAGCAGCTTGCTCCGCGC
The DNA here is from genome assembly GCA_017623115.1 of Alistipes sp. Lineage (GTDB taxonomy): Bacteria > Bacteroidota > Bacteroidia > Bacteroidales > Rikenellaceae > Alistipes. Next base: position 85,291 of record JAGAPT010000036.1, on the reverse strand, counting down.
TCGATTGCCGATGTTGCAGCCTTCACTGAGGGTGGAGCTTTGGCTGCTCTCTACGCTTCGCGTGCTGCAGTTCAGAGCGAGAAGCGTTACGGCTACTACAAGTGGGATGGCACGGCATTCTCGGCCGTAGACATCAACGTCGTTCAGCCGTCGGATTACGCCGAGATGGGTCAAACCTACGGCAGCTTCTCCGATCCGGCCCAAGATCAATACATTCCGAAATACCTCAATAAGGAGTATCCCTACGCCATGGAGGGTAAGGTGGCTCATGTAGCATATCGTTGCTACAAGAACAATACGACCTCGTGGGATGTAGACGAATACACCTATGATGGCACGACGTGGGTGAAGACCATCTACTTCGCTACGGCAACGGCACAGTTCCGCAAAGCCAATGGCAACTGGAAGCTCGACCGTTCGGTGACCATCGATTTGACGGTGGAGGATGAGGCTTGTGTCGCATTCTATCAGGCTTGCACCAATTGGGTATATGATAATGTCGATGTCGCAGCAGGTGCTACGCCTCGTGCCGATGCCGGCAACATCTTGACCTCGTCGAAGATTGAGATTAGCAAAGAGTCTCCCATCTATTGGGTCAGCAGCTATGGTAACAACGAGTACTACTCGGGTGCTTCTGCTTACTACTGCAACATGGACTGGCGTTGTCCGAATACGAAGAATTGGTCTGCTTATGCTGCCGAGCAATTCAACGGCAAGAGCAACGATGAGGTGTTAGCCTTCTGGAAACAGAACACCATCACAGTCTTTGATGCAGTTCTGGAGGCAATGTATCCGGAGAACACTCCCGAGAACTTTGCCTATGCAACGATTACGTTCATTGCCTATACGGGTAGCGATGCTACATGGACGATTACCTTCAATGCTACGGATACCGGTGTATTCGAATATGCAGAGGATTCGCTCAAGCAGCTCTAAAGTTTCCTCTTTTTCACAAAAAAGGTCGGCCAAAAGCCGACCTTTTTTGTTTCGTTTGTTGCATGGAGCGGAATCGGCATGTTTTTGGGCGCGTAAAAATTGGACAAGTAGAAAACTTTCGCTAACTTTGTCTAATTGAAAGCGTAACCGGAGAACATGTAAAACAGCGTTCAGCAGCTATGAATGACCCCATTGTCGTAGCATGCGACTTTGCAAAATAGACACGAAAAACCGCAATCCAATGAAACAACTGCATATCATCACGCCCGTAAAGGATTCCATTGATTCCACGCTCGATACCGCTCAAGCCATATTAAGTTCGGATATCAAGGTTCCCTATACCTATACCATCTACAACGACTTCAGCACGCCCGAAAACACCCAGCGGCTGAAGGAGGCCTCGAAACAGATGGGCTTCAATCTGGTCAACCTGTCCGACCTGACCGACCATCCCTCGCCGAACTACCTGCTGGTATTACAAAAGACACAACAGGAAGCCATCGAGGCTGATGCAGGGCTGCTCATCGTAGAATCGGATGTCACGGTACAGAAGGATACGTTGCAGGCTTTGTATGACGGTGCCTTGCAATGCAATGCGTGCGGAATAGCCGCCTCGATCACAACCGATGAGAACGGAGTCATCAACTTCCCGTATTTGTACGCCAAAGGCCGTAAGCCGGGAGTTTACGACGAAAAGAAGCGCATCAGCTTCTGCTGTACCCTACTCACCCCCGAGTTTTTGCGTGCATTCGACTTTCATCTGTTAGATGCCTCAAAAAATTGGTTTGACGTAACCATCTCGCACGAATCCATCAACCATGGGTTCCACAACTATCTATTCATCAATCTTCCGGTACTGCATCGTCCGCATGGCAGCCGCCCCTGGAAACAGCTCAAATACACCAACCCGTTGAAGTATTATTGGCTGAAGTTTACCAAAGGACTGGATAAAATTTAGCATTTATGCGTCTGTTTCATCCTCATACACTTGTCCTACATCCGGATTTCCAGGCTTTAGAAGAGTGGATGCGATCCATTCCCCTGCGATTCCAGAACGGCGAAGGCACCGTGATTTACAAAGGACGCAATGAACTCCGTCTCTTCACCCAGCAAGGCTATCGCCTTGTCGTGAAGGCGTTCAGACGGCCAAACATCATCAATCGATTCGTGTATGGTATTTTCCGCCCGTCAAAAGCCAAACGAGCATACGAACACGCCAATCTCTTGATGGAAGCGGGAATCGGTACACCACGCGCAGTCGGCTATCTCAATCTCCGTAAATGCATGCTCTTCGACCAGAGTTACCTGGTTACACTCGAGGCGCAATGTACGCACGTCTATCACGAACTCTTCGACCACGCATTCGATTATGAGGAGGAGGTACTCCGTGAAATCGGTCGTGTAACCGCCCGACTCCACGAGCACGGCTATGCGCACAAAGATTATGGGCGTGGGAACATCTTATTTGAACAGACGCCTCAAGGCATCCGGTTGGAGATAGTAGACCTGAATCGAATGGACATCGGGCCCCTGGACATCAAGGCAGGGTGCAAGAATTTGGAGCGATTGCCGGCCACCCCACAGATGCACCGTTGGATAGCCGAGGAGTATGCCAAGGCCCGAGGATTTGATGCCGAGGAGTGCTACCGGTTAATGGTCGCCTATCGCAGTACGCAGCCCGGGAAAATCGATGGGAAGTATTAACTCAGCAACAAAGAGCGCATGCAAATCACCGCTGTAGTAGTGACTTTCAACCGAAAAGAGCTACTGAAAAAAAACATAGATTGCCTCAGAAAGCAGAGCAAACCACTCAGCCGCATTATCGTCGTGAATAATGGCAGCACAGATGGCACCCACGAATGGTTGGATAGCCAAAAGGATCTCATGGTCATCCACCAAGCCAACGTGGGAGGTTCGGGAGGTTTCTACACGGGAATCGAGCAGGCATACCAAACCGAAGCCGACTGGATTTGGTGTATGGATGATGATGTTTTTCCTCGCACCAATTGTCTGGAGGAGTTGCTTAAAGAGGCCAAAGAGAACAACATAGGTATCCTGGCACCTCGAAGACTAATGGAAGGAGAGATTTTTTGTCACGATTTCCAACAATACAATTTAACCAATCCCTTTGCCTCGATGTATGCCCAACGCCTGGATAATCCGAAGGTAAATGCCCCCATCGAGATCAAAGGCACTGCCTTTGAAGGTCCTCTGATTCGGCGAGAGGTGGTAGAAAAGATTGGGTTACCCAACAAGGATTTGTTTATCTTCTGCGACGACACAGACTATTGCATACGCACCGTGCAAGCCGGCTTCCGCATCATGTACATCCCCGCAGCATTGATGGATAAACAGAAATTCTTCTCCAACGATACGTGGGCCGAACGCAATCGCAAGAAGAAGTGGAAAAGATACTACCAAATTCGCAACTCCGCATTCTTGAACCATCGTTATGGAAAGACCTGGAGTGTCCGCTATTTGCGAGGGTTCATCAATGTATTCGGCTATATCGCCACTGCCTTCTTCACCGCGCCCTTCTCCAAGGCTTGGGAATGGAACGAAATACCCAAACTGTGGAAGGCGTACCAGGACGGCATACACGAACGATTAGGCATCATTTCATAACACAAATTTCATATGGCAGATTCGTTAAAATACAAATTAAGCAGCGGGAAGCCACCCAAGGCCTTATTTTTCCTGAAGGGGTTTCTAAAAATGTGCGTTCCCGGCTCCTATTATAGATTCCAGCGCAAAAAAATGCTCAAGCATCTGGAGAAAAGAGCCGACAAGGAGTATATCTTGGAACGAGTTGCATACTATAATAAAGTAGAGCAAACACAAACGCTACCGGCATTGGTCCGTCATGAGCATAAGGGCAGTTATTACATTTTCCTGGATCAAATACGAAAATTTGGCTCATCCACCTTCCACAAGGCCTACTTTTTTGATTTGCAGGATGTTGCTCGCTACTTTGCAAAGACGCTTCGCATCTGTTATATTCCGGGCGATGTCTATTTCACCCCCGAATATCCCTCCATCGTCAAAAGCCGTCTGTTGAAATCGGACAACCAGAATTCGGTGGTACTCAAGTTGGACAAGCTTCGCCATTTCATGTTTGTAAATGACCAAAAGCCCTTCACCGAGAAGATGGATAAAGCCATCTTTCGCGGTAAAATACGCTTAAGCCGCCAACGTGAGCAATTCTTAACGATGTACTTCAATTCACCCTTGTGCGATTGCGGTGTCGTAGATAAGGATAGCAATCACCCCGAATGGCTCACGCCGAAGAAGACCATCAAAGAGCATTTGGATTATAAATTCATCATGGCTTTGGAGGGAAATGATGTGGCTTCGAACCTGAAATGGGTCATGTCATCCAACTCGATAGCCGTCATGCCTCGCCCCACCTGTGAGACATGGTTTATGGAGGGACGGCTCATTCCCAATTATCACTACATCGAGATTAAGAGTGATTTATCGGATTTGGAAGAACGCCTTCAATACTACATCGACCACCCCGATGAGGCACAGCAAATCGTCAACCACGCCCATGAATATGTGCAACAATTTTGGGATGATGAACGCGAAAACTTGATTCAAATGCTGGTAATGGAGAAATATCTGGAAAAGACCGGACAAAAAGAAATGTGAGGAAATTCCTCACATTTCTTTTATAAACCAAAGTCCTCTTTCACAATCAAACTGAATTTTGCGCCACCCACGTCGGAATTGAGATGATTCCCATCAAAGAAGTCATCATCGACAAAGCGAGCATCATGGGCATAATTCCGATATTCCACGCAATCCCAACGCATGGCCAGATCGGCCAACGCTGCGTCAACCCTATTCCATTGCGCCTGCTTGCTATGCTCCCAATACAACGGATGAACGGGAGGAATCACAAAGATTAATCGCAGACCTTGTTGCTCACACAACTCCGCCAGGCGGTTTAACCGCTCGCTATTCGCCGCAAATAGTTCCTCATTGGCAGATGCATCCAATGACATCGTTTGGGCAAGGGCATCTTCCGGAATCTCGGTTTTCCACTCCCCTCCTCGTTTCGACGAATGGTAACCATGGTCAAGCCCCAAGGAATCACAATGCATCGTGGGCCTACGTTGCAGGTAGTATTTGGACCATTTCCGAAGCGACAGCGAGCCTGAAGTCAACAATTCCGAGTAGGACAACAAACCATCGGCATGCCCGATATCCATATAGACCCGATGAGAGACAAAACTTCTAATATCCTGTTCCGGAGAATCATCGCACCAGAAGGAGTGATAACAGGCTCCAAACACAATGCAATCCAAACAAGGTAGTTTATCCAGATTCTTCTCAAGAAAGGCTAAACTATATCGATACCATTGTCCGGCGATCGCCAGATTATAGGTGCTATCGGCTATTATCTGCGGATTTAGCGAGCAATCCACGACCGAGCTGCCCAGTATAATATGCTTCATACGGCCACCCTGCTGCTCCACCAAACTTTGCTTATAGGCATAAATATTGGGCACCTGCCGCAACATGCCTTCCACAACGAGGATAAGCAAGAGAATCATGCCGGAAAACAGGGCTACACGTTGAAGGAAGCGAATAATCGTCATAGCGCACTAAAACTGAAAATAGATAAACTCCTCCTGTTGGCCGGCTAACAAGAAGGTGGAGACAAAAATAATCAAATACAAACTCCAGCGGACAACTGCATACCTCCAAAGACCTGTCGATGCGAACTGCAGACCATGCTCTTTATTCCGCTGAAACCACTCTACGACCAATAGTATGGCTATGTAAATGAACGGATCATTCCCATGATGCGGGAAGGGGCCGCCTGCTGTAAACATGCTCACCAAATAAGCATATGCCTCCGAAATCGTTTCTGCTCGAAAAATAACCCATCCGATGACCACCAGGAAGAAGGTCGAGCCCATCTGGAAACACTCCTTCCACGAAGGCAACACGCTACCCGCAGCCACCGTATCCTTGAATTTGCGACTATTGCCCATCAGCAACAGGGGCAGGAACAGCAGTGCATGATAACACCCCCAAAGGATGAATGTCCAATTGGCTCCGTGCCATAATCCACTGACCAGAAAGATAATCAGCGTATTTCTTACGGCTTTCCACTTTCCTTCCCGACTTCCGCCCAAAGGGATATAGATATAATCCACAAACCAAGTATTCAGCGAGATATGCCATCTTTTCCAAAATTCCGCAATATTTCTCGAGAAATAAGGGAGATTGAAATTCCGCATCAGCTGAATACCAAATAATTTCGCCGTACCAATCGCAATATCAGAATAGCCGGAGAAATCCCCATATATCTGAAAGGTAAAGAACAAGGCACCGATCCATAGATGCGGTCCACTCAACGAAGCGTAATCGGCAAAAATCTCATTGACAACCACCGCACAATTGTCTGCCACCACCATTTTCTTAAATAATCCCCACAGAATCTGGCGCATACCGTCGACGGCTTTGGCATAATCAAACTGACGGACTTTCAAGAATTGCGGCAACAGGTTGGTGGCCCGCTCAATAGGGCCGGCCACAAGTTGCGGGAAGAAACTGATAAAGGCAAAGAAGGCGATGATATCTGTTGTGGCCCGCATCTTCTTTCGATAGACATCTATCGTATAGCTCAACGCCTGAAAGGTGTAGAAACTGATTCCAACAGGCAATATCAGATTCAATGAGGAGCAATGCAACGTAATACCGATGGACTGGAATGCCTCACAAAAGCTGGCCACGAAAAAGTCATAATACTTATAAACGCCCAGAATCAGCAAATTAATGCAGATATTTACCCCGGCTATTATTTTTCCGTAAGCCGTATACTTCTCGATGAGCCGCCCGCTCAGGAAACTGCAAAACGTCGTAAATGCAATCAGGACCAGAAAATGCCAATCCCACCAGCCATAGAACACATAACTGGCAGCGACAATGAACAGATTCTGCCACTTCAATGGTTTGAAGACAAACCAATAAAGCAGAAAAACAATGGGTAAGTAGATTAAGAACTCAAACGAATTGAATAACATAATTTGTTACAATCTTCTCAAGTCCACATATTTGGGTTTACGAATACCTACATAAAACGGCAAGAGACGGAAGAATCGTTTGATTCTGTTCCATGGATTCTGCAACGCAATAGCTCCTTTCCAGGGTGTGAGAGCCAAATAACGGAAGTATTCATCACGCAAAGGATGCTGGCTATCATAATCCCAGGGCTTACGGTTGGTATAATGCAAGATAACCGGATTTTTCAACACCGAGGCAAATTTGTTTTTCCATGCAGAAGTCATCGCTTTCGGGGTACGATAAAAACCATCCTGCACATTCCAGCATAGATCAATCAATTTCTTATCTTTATGCAAAATGCTATTCAACAAATCCTGATCATTAAACAAAATGCGCTCGGGATACTTATGATAGTAGTCAATACATGCTTGCGTCATGTGGTGTTTGCGCCAATAATCCAAATTCACAAGCAACACGCCGGCATTGAAATAAGAATCCGCTTGCGGATATTGCAGTATCTGATAGCGTTCTGCCTCATCACACCCAATATCTTCCACAGCCGCGACACCCACTCCTTCCAATGGCGTATCCCAAAACGGACGCAAATCTCCAAGCACCACGATATCGCAATCCAAATAAATCACTTTATCCACGGATGCCGGCAGCAAATCCGCCAAGATACAGCGATAATAGGTAGCCATGGAAATACGTTTACTGAACTTCTGAATCTTGAACCCCTTCAGCAAGTTCTCATCCGGTGCATAGAACCGCACCTCATTGTGATAACGTGCCGCCAACAAGCTCAACGCTTGCTCATCATCCGCCGACAACCCCGTAGCCACAATATGAACGCAGAAGTTGCTTTGCGGATTATTCTCAAAGATGGAAACCAAGGTGACTGCGCAATATTTCACATAGTTACCATCAATATTACAAGCAATGTGTATCATATCTTTCTTTTTTTTACGAAATGAACAAATATCTATCTTCCTCCTTCGCGTTTCACCACCTCAGGAACCACATAATATCGCTGTTGTCTGTATTTGCGATATCGAATTAAATTCAGATACAACGTTTTATATACAAAATAAGAGAACCAATACACGAACAGATTACGCGTCACCGGTATTTCCGAACAACAATAATCCCTCCTCCAATTGCGACGAAGACTCTTTACTTGCTTTTTTATCCTACACACTTCGATGCTTTTTCGCACCATCGAAGGAATTTTACACATGCGCCATATCGCATTGGATATAGCATAATTGGCTCGCATAAAGCCATCCAAGACCTCCGTTCGAAAACTGGCATTACACTCCATTCGGTAAATGGATAGTTGCTCGTTCACCATATAGGCCGGATACGCTTTGGCCATCTGGGCAAAGCAATAATAATCCGCAGCAGGGTAATACACATCATTAAATCCGCCCTGCTCCAGGACCTTACCTCGATGCATCAACACTCCGACAGGAGCTCCTATACAATTCCCCCACGCAAAATCAATCAATGCGACAGGCGACACCGACGAAGAGGTATGCTTGGGTCTTCCGAGTACTCCATCTTGTAGTTTTCTATATTTACAAGCAATCAATCCACACCCATCTTCCAATACAGCCGTCATTTTTCGAAGATAATCTGCACACAGCATATCATCATCGTGCAACATGACCACCCATGTTCCTTGAGCTAATTCATAGAGTCGGTTCCAGTTGCCAGACATCCCCACATTCTCGGCATTCTTATAATAGCTCACATGGGCATATGCAGCATACGAGCGCAGCAGCAGCTCCGTTTCATCCCCTCGTTCGGGATTGTTATCCACCACCAAGACCTCATACGTTCCGTCATAATCCTGCTTTAATGCGCTGTCAATTGCCTCCTTCAGCAAATCTGCACGTTTGTAGGTAGGAATAGCAATCGTAATCAAGGGCGACTCCAATACCGCTTTCTGCACCGGAATGGATTCAACATGGGCTATTTTCGCGAAATTATCTACATAGCGAAAAATATCTGTACCTTTATCTGCCATAACCTCTCTGCTTAAAAGACCACTTTAGGGCTCCAACCTTCGAGCACATTTCCCTTATAGGGTTTCATTACTTCTCGCTCCCGATACGCACGACCGCCCCAGCGAATATTCAGTTTCACCTGATGTTTTTGTTCGTACAAAGCCGCCAACTCCTTCAAAGAGCGTTGTTTCCCCGAAGAGAGCACATATTCCGGCAACAATTTGCACGCAGGATTATCCAACATATCAACCAGGCGTTCAAAACCGGCCACCACATCATCGATATGAATCATATCCAACAATTGCTCACCGGGGGACATATCCAACGCCTCTCCTGTTTTGGCTATCTGTTCGAACAAGGCAAATATTTTTCTGCGCGTATCATCCGGGCCATAGGTATCACACAACTTCAGCGTACAGAAGCGAATGCTGCCGGTCTCCTCATAATATCGGGCCATGGTCATGAATGCCTGTTTGCTGGCGGCGTAGAGATTGACCGGATTATACGCATCCGATCTATCCTGCGCATGATAGTTTTGCCAAATGGTACCCGTATTCAAGAACCATTTCACGCCGGCATCCTTACAGGCTTCCAATAAGGCTGTACCCAAATAGATATTCGAGAGAACCAACTCCTTAATTTGTTCACTGGTATGCGCCGCGACGTACAAAGAGGCTAAATGAATAACACCATCAATATGATTTCGGCGTAAATAGTCTGCCAAACCCGGAATATTATCCTCGAAAATAAAGACACCATCCGCCTCGACCGAAGCGTAGTCACTCCCCGGTCTGGCTAAAATAAAGAGGTTGGCTCGTCGCTTCAAATCGGCCATCAGATGCCTGCCGACAAACCCCGTTGCTCCGGTGATTAAAATATTCATAATCAGAATGGTGATTGAAAATCCTGCAAGGTCTCGAACGTCAAATCCCGTCCCGAAACAATCGGATGCTCTACCTGCCAGTCAAAACCGATAGAACTTTGAAGGATGCCGCTATCATGCTCCTTGGAATAGCAGGAGGTTTGCGCATAATTCACAATACTCCCCTCTTCCAGCGCAACGAATCCGTGTGCAAAACCTTTCGGGATATACAGATATTGTGCTTTCTGCTCATCAAATTCGATCGAGAAACATTGGCCAAACGTAGCGGATTGTTTGCGTAGATCCACAACGACATCCTTAATCCGCCCTTTGCTCACATAGACCAATTTGGTGTGCTCAAACGGAGGCAGTTGGAAATGCATACCGCGAATCACATGCTTCTTATTGACAGAGTAGTAAAACTCCTTAAAGTCACCATCCAGCCCATGCTCCTTGAAAAACTCAGCATTGAACAATTTCTGGAATCCGCCTCGTTCATCCTGAAAATGTACCGTTTCAAGCACATATAAGCCTTCAAAGGGGGTCTCAATCTTTCTCATTCGACAGATAGTTACCTATTTGTTCCACACATAGACTATACACGTCCTCCTGCTGATAACGCTTGTACCAATCCACGGTCAACGCCACGCACTGATTGATATTCATTCTCGGCTCCCATCCCAATTGGAAACGTGCTTTACTGATATCGAGCATCAACAGGTTGGCTTCGTGCAGTGCATGGGGGTCGGACAGATCGCGCAGTTCTCCGGCGCCGTAATGCTCAATCACCTTTGTAGCAACCTCCCATACCGGAGTCACGCTCTCTGTGCGAGGGCCGAAGTTCCAACCCTCGCAATATCGGGTCGGCTCATCCCACATCTTCATGGCCAACAGCAGGTATCCACTCAGCGGCTCCAACACATGTTGCCACGGACGAATCGCTTTAGGGCTTCGTATATCAATGGGCTTTCCGGCCTCCAAGGCCTTGATACAGTCCGGGATAATCCGATCCACAGCCCAGTCGCCACCACCGATTACATTACCGGCTCTCACCGAGGCTATCGACTTCCCATGTTTCGCATACTCCTTCGGATTGAAGAAGCTTCGTCGCCACGAAGCGATGGCTATCTCGGCAGCCCCTTTCGAAGAGGAATAGGGGTCATATCCACCCATGGGTTCATCCTCACGGTAGCCCCAAATCTGCTCTTTGTTCTCATAGCATTTGTCGGTCGTAATCATGACACCCACCTTCACAGATTCCGTGCATCGCATAGCCTCCATGACATGGATCGTCCCCATCACGTTGGTTTCATACGTTTCCACCGGAATGTCATAACTCAATCGCACCAATGGTTGCGCTGCCAGATGAAAGACGATCTCCGGCTGATAGGTGTGGAAAATCTCTTTCAAACGCGCCAAATCACGGATATCTGCACGAATATCGGCTTCGATTTTCTCTCCGATATGCGACAGCACATAATTGTCCCGCTCCGAGAAGGGCTCTTGCGACACTCCAATAACCGACGCACCCAACTGGTGCAACCAAATGGACAACCAGCTGCCCTTAAAGCCGGTATGCCCCGTTACCAGCACCCGTTTTCCTTGATAAAAGGAGTTGAAAATATCCATCTTGCTCATCTTACCAGACTTTCCAGGGGGCAATCCCCTTATCCCACAGCGTATTCAACTCCACATTGTCGCGCAACGTATCCATCGGTTTCCAGAAGCCTGTATGCTTGAATGCATGCATCTTCTTATCGGCTGCCATATCTTCCAACGGCTGTTTTTCGAAAACGATGGTATCATCATTTGCTGCGATATAGTCAAAGACCTCCGGCTCACACACAAAGAACCCGGCATTGATCCAATTGCCATCTCCATCCGGCTTCTCGATGAAGGAATTGACCATCCCCGTCTCCTTATTAATCTCGACAGCACCAAATCGGCCGACGGGCTTAAAGACGGTCATGGAGATAACTGCTCCGGATGCTTCGTGCGCTTGAATGGTCTCCGCGATATTCAAATCCGTAACGCCATCGCCATACGTTAAGCAGAAGCGTTCGTTACCCACATATTTCTGTACTCGTTTCAATCGACTACCCGTCATCGTATTCAGTCCTGTATCCACTAGTGTCACTTTCCAGTTTTCGGAATGGTTGTCATGCACCTGGATACTATTATCGGATAAATCGACAGTCATATCGCAATTGTGGCGAAAATAATTGGCAAAATACTCTTTAATGACATATTGCTTATAGCCACAACAAATGATAAACTCATTGATGCCATAGTGGCTATAGGTCTTTAAGATATGCCACAAGATGGGTTTTCCGCCTATCTCAATCATGGGCTTCGGTATCAAATTGGTCGCTTCCGAGAATCGGGTACCCAGACCTCCGGCAAAAATTACAGCTTTCATAGCGATGGGGATTGCTTCTTATGATTTAGAATTAACAAACTCCTGAATGGTGGCTATCATATAATGCAGCATCTCTTCAGTCATACCCGGATAGACTCCGACCCACAGGGTATTGGTCATGACAAAATCGGTATTAGCCAACGAGCCGACGACCCGATAGCCCTCTCCGGTGGCACGCATCTCATCAAAAGCAGGATGTTTCAACAAATTACCGGCAAACAAGTTACGTGTTTGTATGCGTTTGCTTTCCAAATATTCGGACAATTCGTTGCGGGTAAATCCGGCATCGGGTTTCACAGAAATCAGGAATCCGAACCAGCTGGGATTGGAGTTTCGGGTCGGCTCCGGCAATATCAGCCCCGGCACTCCCTCCAATCCTTGACGCAGCACTTGGAAATTACGGCGACGAGCCTCGACAATACCATCCAATTTATCCAATTGAGCGCAGCCTATAGCGGCCTGCATATCCGTCACCTTTAGATTGAAGCCAAAATGGCTATATACATATTTATGGTCATAGCCCACCGGAAGTTCACCGAACTGCCCCGTAAAACGGCACTTGCAGGTATTATCCACGCCACCGATACACCAGCAGTCTCGCCCCCAGTCACGGAACGAGCGTATAATCTTGTCCAGCTCCCTGTCGTCGGTATAGACGGCTCCGCCTTCGCCCATGGTCATGTGGTGCGGAGGATAGAATGAGCTGGTACCTATATGGCCCCAGGTTCCGGTCTTTTTGGTTACGCCATCAATCGTATATTCCGAGCCCAGCGCATCGCAGTTGTCCTCCACCAGCCACAGATTATGTTGATCGCAGAAGGCTTTGACTGCCTCCAAATTGAACGGATTGCCTAATGAATGGGCAATCATGACGGCCTTGGTCTTGGGCGAGTAGGCCTGCTCCAACAGCGTGGCATCAATATCGTATTCCGGGAGCGTAATATCAACAAACACGGGCACTGCGCCATATTGTATAATAGGGGTTACCGTCGTGGGAAATCCACAAGCCACCGTAATGACCTCATCGCCTCTTTTTATACGCCGTGCTCCCAGTTTAGGCGATGTCAGTGCATAGAAAGCCAACAAATTGGCCGACGAGCCCGAATTGGTCAACGCACAATGCTTTACACCCAGCCACTGCGCCAATCGGGTTTCGAACTTATGCGCCCACGGGCCTGCCGTCAACCAGAAATCCAGCGACGAGTCAACCAGATTAACCAGCTCCGCGTCATCAAAATAGCGGCCTCCATAATTCACAAAGGTCTTACCCGGCTCAAATGCCTTTTTCTGACCATGCACCTCTTGGTAATATTCGCGAGTAAGCTGCAAGATCTGCTGCTTCAATGCCTCCTTTTTATTCATACATAGATATGGTTATGCTATAATATGCAAATATAGCATATTTTTCTGTTTTCAGCCACAAAATAGCGTGAAATGGCAAAAAAACCTGTTGCAACAAGCTGCTTAACACGCCACCCTACCGCAAAAAATCCTTTGATATGCAACTTTTTTGTTACCTTTGCCCCATGATGAAAAACATTGTCTTCGATTTAGGCGGCGTCGTCTTTTGGCGCAACCCCAAGAAATGCACACAGGAGTTTCTCGACTTCTTCGCCTTTGTACGTGAAACACCCATGCCCCACTTCTGGAACGAGTATGATCGTGGCTCGCTCTCACTCGATGAGGTGATGGAACACCTGATGGCTCGCAGCGGCTTTTCACACGAGAAGTGTGTCGAGTTCGTGCAACGTGCCATCGAGATGCAGGAGCCGATTCGCCCCACCGAGCAACTCATCGAGGCGCTAAAAGCCGATGGCCGCTATCGTCTCTATGTCCTCTCGAACATGTCATGCGAGTTCATTGAGTTTCTGCGCCGAGTACCCGTCTACCGCCATTTCGATGGCGAGGTGGTATCGTGCGAGGAGGGCATCTGCAAGCCCGAGCGGGAGATTTACCGCCTGCTCCTCGATCGCTACGCACTCAACCCGTCGGAAACCCTCTTCATCGACGACCGTCCCGAGAATGTTGAGGCAGCCGAGCGTGAGGGCATCGTCGGTTTCCATTACAACCGACGCGACGAGCAAGGCACCTGCGACCAACTGCGCAAGATGCTGTTATAAACAAGCGGGGAGTGGCTGAAACGTCACTCCCCGCTTTCATCTTACATCTTCTCCAATTCAACGGTAAAGTGCCGTAAAATCGGTGCCTCAAAGGTGATGCGATAACCCGATGTAATCTGCTCGCGTCGCTCGTAGATATTGCAGCAGGCAGCCGCAATGACACGAATATGGTTATCCGTATAGACTCGGCGCGGAATAGCCAAGCGCAGCAATTCGAGTTTCGGATAGCGATTCTCGCGGGTTTCGGGGTCTCGGTCGGCCAGCAAGGTTCCTATCTCCGTTCCACGAATACCGGCCTCGAGATAGAGTTCGCACGAAAGGGTTTGCGCCACATACTGCTCCTTCGGCAGGTTGGGCAGAATCTTCTTGGCATCGAGGAAGATGGCATGACCACCTGCCGGACGCTGATAAGGCACCCCATAGGCATCGAGCAACTCGCCCAGCAACTGCACTTGACGCACACGGGCATCGAGCTGCTCAAACTCCGTGTTTTCATCCAAACCGACCGCCAACGCATCCATATCACGCCCCGACATACCGCCATAGGTTACAAAACCTTCGTTCATGATGCAGAACGACATCGCCCGACGACGCAGTTCCGGATCGCGCATGGCCACAAAACCGCCCATATTAACCACACCGTCCTTCTTGGCCGAGATGGTCATCATATCGGCATAGGAGTAGATTTCGGCCACAATCTCCTTGATGCTCTTATCGGCATAACCCGCTTCGCGCGTCTTGATAAAATAGGCATTCTCGGCAAATCGAGCCGAGTCAATCAGCAGCGGTACACCATATTGACGACATAGAGTGGCCGTCTCGCGGATATTCTTCATCGAAACGGGTTGGCCTCCGGCCGTGTTGTTCGTGATGGTCAGCACCGTGCAGGGAATCTGCTCACGCGGATAACTTTGGAAGACCTTCTCGAGTTTCTGGAGGTCCATCTCTCCCTTGAAGGGCAACTCCAACTGCGTATCGGCTGCTGCATCAATCGTACAATCAATCGCATGGCAACGACGAAACTCGATATGTCCCTTTGTCGTATCGAAGTGGGAGTTTCCGGGGACCACATCCCCCTCCTTGAGCAGAGCCGAAAAGATGACATTCTCGGCAGCACGTCCTTGGTGGGTCGGCAGGAAATAGGGCATGCCGAAGATACGCTCGATGGTCTCCTTCAAGCGATAGTAAGAGGAGGCCCCGGCATAACTCTCGTCGCCACACATCACGGCAGCCCACTGGCGGTCGCTCATCGAGCCCGTACCCGAATCGGTCAACAGGTCGATTGTCACCTGCTCGCTGCGCAGATTGAAGAGATTATAGTGCGCCTCGCGCAACCACTGCTCACGCTCCTCACGGGTCGAGGTACGAATCGCCTCGGTAGCCTTGATTTTATAAGGCTCGGCATAGGGAAGTTTCATAGGATTTCGGTTTTAGGTTTCTACAAATTTAACAAACCTTTTCGGTTTTTGCAATCCCCACACGGCACAAAATCCATACAAAATCGGCAAAAAAGGCCTGCAACCTCATGGAGGAAGCAGGCCCAATCGCGATACAGGCAACGTCTTACAGATTGAATGCGCGTTTCAGCTCATCCATCTGCTCCTGCGACGTACCCGTCGGCTCATAGCCCATCGACTTGGCAGCGATATAGATTTGGGTAGCCTTCGACAGTACATCGACCTGGTCGAATGCCTCCATAATATCGGGACCCACAGCACATACACCGTGTTTCTCCCACATCACCACGTCGTACTCCTTCAATGCCTCAATCGTCGCATCGGCCAAAGCCACCGACGAGGGCATGTAATAGGGAACGATACCCAGACCCTTCGGGCAGAAGGCGCGTGTCTCGGGAATCATGCTCCACAGGAGGTTCGTCAGCACATCCTTCTTCAGGAACTCGGGGTTATGGGTCAAGGCCACGAGGTCAATCGGGTGCGTATGCAGTGCTGCCTTGTAGCCCTTGCCGTTCTCAATCATCTGGTTGTGCATCGAGAGGTGTGCCGCCAACTCCGAGGTGGGCTTCACCGCCTTATCGGCAATGATGACATACGAGGCGCAATCCTCCTGAATACGAATGACCGAGCCATTCTCCATTGGCCAGCGAGCCAGATCGCGCATACGACGGTTCGTACCTTTGCAGAAGAAGTAGCATCCCTTGAGCGAAGGCAGCGTCGTGCCAATCGGATAGGGCTGCGAAATAGCCGGCATCTGACGAATCTCGTCGTCTACATACTCCGTAATATTAATCGTAATGTTACCACCATTACGCTCGGCCCAACCCTTCTGCCAGAGATAACCGGCCACCTCGGCCACCTTATCAATCTCGGCCTTCAACTCGGGACGATTCTCCAAAATTGATTTTACCATACTCTTTTTTGCTATTTACTATTTCAACAATTCGGGAATAAATGTCGAGGCAATCAGCACGACAATACCCACCACCAGTACGGCGATGGTCTTCTTCGAGCACCCCTTCCACTCTTTGAGCAGGATACCCCACACATTCGAGAAGGTTACATTGAGTGCCATCAGGATACAGAAGGCGAAGGTCGTCAGCGTCGGCGACTCCGTGAGGAAGCCCTTACCGAGGCTCAGACCGAAGAACTGCGAATACCACAAACCTCCGGCCAAGGCACAGAAGAGGATGTTATTCGCCCACAACGAACGCTTACCGTAGTCTGCAAAACTCTTGTTCTTGGCATTCTGCCACAAGCAGTAGAGGGCATTCGTCACAAAACCACCCAGCGTAACGAACATCGTACCGGGCAGCGTCTTGAACATATCGCCCGTCTCGGGGAAGTGCAGCGAACCGCCAAACTCCAGTCCCATGTTAAAGCAGGCACTCATAAAACCCGCCAAGAGGGCAATCAGGATGCCCTTCGGGAAGTTGAAGTCCTTCACAGCAGCCTGCTTCTCCTCCTCGGAGAGCGACGAAGCTTTCATACCACCGGCCACACCGATAATGGCGATACCTACCAACGTAACCACCACACCAATCAGCACGGCAGCCGTCAGTTTTTCCAGATGTCCTGCCTCGGGATAGAAGATGTGCAGCATCACGGGGCCCATAATCGTGCCCAGACCGGCACACGTGCCGAGCGAAATGGATTGACCGAGTGCCACACCCAGGTAGCGCATCGAGAGGCCGAAGGTCAGGCCTCCGATACCCCAAAGCACACCAAAGAGGATCGTCATCCAGATTTTGAAGGCGTTGTCTGCCGTGATCAACTCGCCCAGCGAGTGGCCTGCCGGCACCGCCAGCAAGGCACCCAGCACGGGGAATACGAGCCACGCAAAGACACCTTGCGTCAGCCAGAAGCTCTCCCACGACCACTCGCGCACCTTTTTAATAGGTACATACGAACTCGATTGGCAGAAACTGCCGACTGCAATGATCAATAATCCGATCAGAATTTCCATCGGTGCGCGGTTTAATAAGCCGTGTTATAGATGGCCTCGATCTCCTCGACCGACGTAGGACGCGGGTTGCCACCCGTGCAAACATCGTTGAAGGCAGCCACAGCCAAATCGTGCAAATCCTCCTTCTTCACGCCAATCTCCGACAGACGCTGCGGGATATTGATGCTCAGCGACAAAGCGCGTACCGCCTCGATAGCGGCCTTCACACCCTCATCGACCGACATACCCTCCGTATTGACGCCCATCGCCTTGGCAATGCCAAGGTACTTCGGGCGTGCCGGCGAGTCGGCATTGTACTCCATCACATAGGGCAAGAGCAGTGCGTTGGCCACACCGTGCGGCGTATCGTAGAAGGCACCCAGCGGGTGAGCCATCGAGTGCACGATACCCAGACCGACATTCGAGAAGCCCATACCGGCAATGTACTGCGCCTCGGCCATACCCTCACGAGCCACGACATCCTGACCATTCTGCACAGCGTTGTAGAGGTGCTCATGAATCAGCTCGATGGCCTTGAACTCGAACATATCGCTCATGGTCCAGGCTCCCGGCGTGATGTAGCTTTCGATGGCGTGCGTCAGGGCGTCCATACCCGTAGCGGCGGTCAGACCCTTCGGCATCGACATCATCAGTTCGCAGTCGATCACGGCACACATCGGAATGTCGTTCGGGTCTACGCAGACCATCTTCTTCTTGTTCTCCTCGTCCGTGATGACGTAGTTGATCGTCACCTCTGCAGCCGTACCGGCCGTCGTCGGAAGGGCAAAGGTCGGAACAGCACGATTTTTCGTGGGGGCCACACCCTCCAACGAGCGTACATCCTTAAACTCGGGGTTGTTGTTGATGATACCTACCGCCTTGGCCGTATCAATCGACGAGCCACCACCCAGGGCCACGATACAATCGGCACCCGAAGCCTGGAATGCAGCCAGTGCATCCAGCACATTCTTGATGGTCGGATTGGGCTTGATGTCCGAGAAAATCTCATAGGGAATCTCCGCCCCCTTCAAGACCTCCTCCACCTTGGCTGCTACGCCAAATTTCACCAAATCTTTATCCGTGATAAGCATCACCTTCTGATAGCCGCGTTTCTTAATCTCGTCGGCAATCACCGAGCGGCAACCTGCTCCGTAGTAGGAGGTTTCGTTCAATACAATGCGATACATCTTGTTTGCGTTTTAAGGTTTGTTGATTAGCGTTTCGAGGTTACCTCCTGCTCATACTTCTGCACGTCGGCGATAAACTCCTCGCCCACCGGCACGTCGTTCTTCAGGCAGAACATATCCCATACAGCGGTCCACGGCAGCGACTTGCACTCCTCCAAGAGAGCCAGACGCTCGAAGCCCTTGCCCGACAGTTCATACTCACGCAGCGTAGCGATGGGCTCCAACAGGGCCTGCAACATACACTTCTGCGTAGCGCGCGAACCAATCACATACGCACCGATGCGGTTAATCGAGGCATCGAAGTAGTCCAGACCGATGTGCACCTTATCCAGCGCATTGCAACGCGTAATCTCCTTGCAGAGTTCGAGCGTCTCGTCGTTGATGATGGTTACGTGGTCCGAGTCCCAGCGTACCGGACGCGACACATGCAACATCACCTCGGGCGTATAGAGCAAGAGCGACGATACCTTATCGGCGATGCTCTCGGTCGGGTGGAAGTGACCCGTATCGAGCGTAACCATCTTGCCGCGCGATGCGCCATAGCCAATGTAGAAGTCATTCGAACCTACGGTGTAGCTCTCCAAACCGATGCCGAAAACCTTCGACTCGATGCAGTCCTTCATATTCTTGTACTCCGTGGCGAAGATCTGATCCAGCGAATCCTTCAGCAACTCGCGGTAGTACATGCGGTTTACGGTCAGGTCCTTCGAGCCGTCGTGTACCCAAACATTCATGATACAGGGGTCCTCTTGTGCCACACCCATCGCCTCAGCAACGGCACGGCAACGCTTCGTGTGCTCGATCCAGAAGTTGCGGATCTCGGGATCGGGATTCGAAAGCGACAGGTCACCCGACTTGGGATGCGAGAACGAGGTCGAGTTGAAATCGAGCTTCATATCGTTGGCCTTGGCCCAATCAATCCAGCTCTGGAAGTGGCAGGGCTCCACCTCGTTGCGATCGACGAATTTATCACCGAAATCGCCATAAATCTCGTGCAGATTCAGACGATGCTTACCCGGAATGAGCGAAGCAGCCTTCAAGACATCCTGACGCAACTCGTCGATGTTGCGGGCACGACCCGGATAGTTACCCGTCGTCTGGATACCACCCGACAACGAACCGGCCTTGGGTTCGAATCCTACCACATCGTCAGCCTGCCAGCAGTGCAGCGACAGTTGAATCTTCTGCAACTGCTCCAGGACAGCATCCGTATCAATACCAATGGCTGCATAGCGTTCTTTGGCTACTTCATAAGCCTTCTGAATCAATTCTGTTTTCATACGCGTATAGTTTTAAGTTTTAATTAGTTTTTCGGAGTAAAGGTTGTCGTTTCAATCGAGCGACGGATGTAGCGACGCATCTCGGCAAGTGAGCCAACCAGACCGGCGGCACGCGCCTGCACCATCACATTACCCAACGCTGTGGCCTCGGTCGGACCTGCCACAACAGGAATACCGCAAGCATCGGCCGTCATCTGATTGAGCAGACCATTCTGTGCGCCACCACCAATCACGTGCAGCGTCTTAATCTCAAACGGAGCCACGGCACGCAGGTTATTCAGCACCTCGGCATATTTTGCTGCCAGCGAGTCGAATATCAGACGAATCATCGCTGCATCATCCTGTGGCACGGCCAAGCCGCGTGCCTCACAATAGAGGCGGATGGCCGTCGGCATATCGGTCGGGGCAGCAAACTCACGCGCATCGGGATCGAGCAAATCGACCGACGGCTGCGTCGTCTGCATCATCTGCATAATCTCGGGATAGGAGTAATCCTTACCCTCCTTCTTCCACGTCGCACGGCACTGCTCGAGGAGCCACATGCCGGTGATATTCTTCAGGAAGCGGGTCGTGCCATCGACACCACCCTCGTTCGTATAGTTCAACGCAAAGGAGTTCTCCGTAATCTCGGGCTCCTGCAACTCGACACCCATCAACGACCACGTACCCGACGAGAGGTAGGCAAAGCCCTCATCCTCGGCCGGAACAGCCGCTACAGCCGAACCCGTATCGTGTCCCGCAACAGCCACCACGGGAATCTCGCCTAACCCCGTCAGCTTAGCCAGGGTCGGTGTCAGCGTACCGACCTTCGTGCCGGGCATCACCACCTCGGGAATCAACTCCGGCTTCACGCCTGCCACAGCCAGCAACTCCTTATCCACCTGTTTCGTGCGGGGATTCATAAACTGCGAGGTCGACAAAATCGTATATTCGCACACCTGGCTGCCGGTCAGCAGATAGGCCAGCGCATCGGGCATGAAGAGCAACTTGTCGGCATGTTGCAGTGCCGACGAGCCCTCCTTGTTCATGGCAAAGAGTTGGAAGAGCGAGTTGAAATTCATGATTTGAATACCCGTTCGACCATAGACCTCTTCGCGCGGACACTGCTCGAAGAAGGCCTCGGGAGCCCCATTGGTGTAGGGGTCACGATAGGCGCGCGGCAGACCGGCCAACGTACCATCCTCATTCACGAAGGCGAAATCGACCCCCCATGTATCGATACCAATCGAGTGGATAGGCACCTGACGCTTACCGGCCTCGGTCAATCCTTGCAGAATATCCTCATAGAGGGCGTAGATATTCCAATAATACTTACCGCCCACCTCAATCAGTCGGTTCGGAAAGCGATGCAATACCTCCAAATCGATATGGTCCTCACCGAGGGTGGCCAAAATAACACGTCCGCTGGTGGCACCCAGGTCTACTGCCAAAAAACAATGCTTGCTCATAGGTTTATTCAAGTTGATTCTTTATCTTCGCATCCAAAGCGCACCTCCCTTTTTCCCGTTCGGGCACAATGCAATACGATTTAACAAAATTAAATTTTTTCTTTCAATTTTTGCTTGTCGATTTTGCCAAAACAATTCCGAATACTGCCATTTTTCCATATTTTACTCTTTTTCGCTAATTTTGAACAAAAGTGTTTAATTAAACGAATTAATTTATTATATTTGCCAAAACAACCCAACCAAAATTAGCAACTATGCTGCAACCAACCGACTTCCTGAAGTATCCTTCGGCCAATGCCCAGGATGAAAAATGGGGCCTGGTGTGCACCACAGTAGGCACGCAGAATGTCAAGCCCCACGCTCCCTACCCCGTTGCCATCCATCCGACCGACTACAATTTTACAAACAATGGTCGTGTGCTGGATGAGTATCAATTGGTCTACATTACCGAGGGCGAGGGCTTTTTTCAATCTTCATCGTGCGAGATGACCCGTGTCGAGGCAGGCACCATCCTGCTGCTCTTTCCCGGCGAACGCCACCTCTACTACCCCAACCCTGATACGGGCTGGAATGAAATGTGGGTCGGGTTCCGAGGTGCACAGGTCGATACGACGATTCGTAACTTCTTCTCGCGCAAAACACCCATGCTCAAGGTCGGTGTACGCGAATCCATCGTCGGGCTCTACAACAAGATTATCTCCTACTCGATGGACGATATTCGGGGCACCCAGCAGGTCATTGCCGGTGTTATCTTCCACCTCCTCGGCCGTGTCTACTACGAGCAAATCAACTACACGAACCGCGGCAACAAGAACACCGATAAAATCAACCAGGCGCAGATGTTGCTGCGTGAGAATATCGCCACGAAACTCTCGCCGGCCGATATTGCCGCACGTCTCAGCATGAGCTATTCGCTCCTGCGCAGCCTCTTCAAGACCATCACCGGTGTATCGATGTCGACCTATCAGCAGCAACTCAAGCTCAACCTGGCCAAGGAGTTGCTGACCACTTCGTCGAAGAACATCTCCGAGATTGCCTGCGAAACAGGCTTCGAGTCGGTGAGCCGTTTCTGCTGCTTCTTCAAACAGCACATGAACATCACTGCCTCGGATTTCCGCACACGCAACGGCATTCTGCACAAGACCGGACTTCACTATCCCGAAGAGGAGGAATATGTGTAAAATCTGTTTTTTAGACCGAGCAAGTCTGGGTGACGTATCGCTTGCTCCAATTGCTACACTGGGCGAATTGGTCTGCTACGAGACCTCTGCCCCACATCAGGTAGCGGAGCGCATTGCCGATGCCGAGGTCATCATCACCAATAAGGTGCTCATCGGCCGTGCCGAAATCGATGCAGCCCCTGCCCTGCGCCTCATCTGTGTAGCGGCTACGGGAACGAACAACATCGACCTCGATTATGCTGCCGAGCGGGGGATTCCGGTGCGCAACGTAGCCGGATACTCGACCGAAAGTGTCGTGCAGACCACCTTTATGCACCTGCTGAATCTCGTTGGCCAAGCTCCACACTACGACCATCACATCAAAAGCGGCGCATACAGCCACAGCGGGCTCTTCACCTACATGGGCTGTTCGTGGAGCGAACTGCACGGCAAACGCATCGGCATCATCGGCCTGGGCACGATTGGCAATCGTGTCGCGGCTATTGCCGAGGCCTTTGGAATGGAGGTGGTCTACTACCCCACTTCGGGCAAGGCGCATAGCGACCGCTATCCGGCTCTCTCGCTCGATGAGTTGCTTACAACAGCCGATGTCGTGTCGATACACGCACCGCTCAATGAGCAAACTCGGGGGTTGCTGGGGTATGCGGAGTTGTGCCGCATGAAGCCCTCGGCCATCCTGCTCAATGCAGGCCGTGGAGGCATTGTCGATGAGGCAGCCTTGGCACAAGCCCTCGATGAGGGCTGTTTGGCCGGTGCCGGATTGGATGTCTTTGCCATAGAGCCTCTGCCAGCCGACTCACCCCTGCTCTCGATGGCGCACCCCGAGCGACTCTCGCTCACGCCCCACACAGCATGGGCCTCCCGTGAAGCCCGTGAGCGGCTGGTCGCCAAGATTGCCGAGAACATACGGACTACCTTATAAAGTTTGTTCTGAAGATAAAAAAAGCAGGGATGGCAAACAACCATCCCTGCTTTCTTGTTTAAGCGTCGGCTACGATCCGAAATTATCGTAGAGAATATTCTCCGGCGGTACGCCCAGCGAATCGAGCATATTCACGACGGCACCGATCATCATCGGAGGTCCGCACATGAGGTAGATACAATCCTCCGGAGCCTCGTGGTTCTTCAGGTAGTTCTCATACAGCACATTGTGTACGAAACCTGCCGTGTAAGCCACACCCTTGGCATCAGCCTCGGGATCGGGACGGTCGAGTGCGAGATTCATCTTGAAGTTGGGGAACTCCTCCTGAATCTGGTTGAACTCATCCATATAGGGAGCCTCCTTCAAAGCACGAGCGCCATACCAGAACGATACGGGACGCTTCGTCTTCTCGGTCTTGAAGAGGTGCATCAGGTGGCTGCGCATCGGAGCCATACCGGCACCACCACCGATGAAGATCAACTCCTGCGTATCGGGCAGGTTCTCATCCAGGAAGAACTCACCATAAGGACCCGAAATGGTTACCTTATCACCCGGCTTGCGCGAGAAGATGTACGACGAGCAGATACCCGGGTTCACCTTCATAAAGCCGCCATTCACGCGATCAAACGGAGGCGTAGCAATACGGATGTTGAGCATGATGATATTGCCCTCGGCAGGGTGATTGGCCATCGAGTAGGCACGGAAGGTCGGCTCGGGGTTCGTCGTCACGAGGTCCCACATCTTGAAGTGGTCCCAATCGCCACGGAACTTCTCGTCGATATCCATATCCGAGAACTTGATCTGGTCGTACTGCGGAATATCGATCTGGATGTAACCACCACTGCGGAAGTTCAGCGTCTCGCCCTCGGGCAACTTCACGACAAACTCCTTGAGGAAGGTCGAGATGTTGCGGTTCGAGATTACCTCACACTCCCATTTCTTCACACCCAGCACCGACTCCGGCACCTGAATCTTCATATTCTCCTTCACCTTCACCTGGCAGCCCAGACGCCAATGCTCCTTGGCCATCTTACGCGTGATGAAGCCTGTCTCGGTCGGGAGCAGCTCACCGCCGCCCTCCAAAACCTGGCATTTACACATACCGCAGGCACCACCACCACCGCAAGCCGAGGGGAGGAAAATCTTGTTATCGGCCAATGTAGCGAGCAGCGTCGAACCGCTCTCGGCCTCAAAGACCTTATCGCCGTTGTTCACATCGATCGTCACGGCACCCGACGAGGTCAGTTTTGCCTTTGCAAAGAGAAGCAGGCCCACCAACAGGAGGGTTACCACCAGAAAGGCTACGATTGCAACAATAATTGTCTGTGTCATTTCCTATTCTCTTTTTAAGGTTAGAACTGAATACCCGAGAAAATCATGAAGGCGATACCCATCAGACCCGTGATAATAAAGGCGATACCGGGGCCCTTCAATGCAGCCGGAATATGCGAATAGGTCGTCTTCTCGCGGATAGCGGCCATCATCACGATTGCCAACCACCAGCCCAGACCCGAGCCCAAACCATACACGATCGACTGCCATACCGAAGTCAGCTCGCCACCATCGACCTTCTGCTGCATGAAGAGCGACGCACCCATGATGGCGCAGTTCACGGCAATCAGCGGCAGGAAGATACCCAGCTGGCTGTAGAGCGTCGGCGAGAACTTCTCAACGATCATCTCCACAAGCTGCACAAAGGCAGCAATCGTAGCAATGAAGATGATGAAGGTCAGGAAGCTCAAATCAACCCCCTCGACCAGCGCATCGGCCTTCAAGACATAATTATACAAGAGATAGTTCAGCGGCACAGTCATCACCAACACAAAGGTAACGGCTGCACCGAGTCCGAGGGCCGTCTTAACGCTCTTCGACACGGCAATGTAGGAACACATACCGAAGAAGAAGGCGAAGACCATGTTGTCGATAAAGATCGACTCAATAAAAATTTGCAACGAATTCATATCCTACCCTCCTATTTTTCTTGTAAATCTTTGTTTTTCGAGCGGTGCACCCAGATGATGCAACCGCAGATAATCAGTGCCATGGGCGGGAAGAGCATCAGGCCGTTGTTCGCGTAGAAACCACCCTCAGCGATGTACCAGCTCTCGGGAATCACGCGGAACCCATAGAGCGTACCCGAGCCAAAGAGCTCGCGGAAGAAGGCGACAATCACGAGGATCAGACCATAACCCAGACCATTGCCGATACCATCGAGGAACGATGCCCACGGGCCGTTACCCAAAGCAAAGGCCTCCACGCGACCCATCACGATACAGTTCGTAATGATCA
Source organism: Alistipes sp. (assembly GCA_017623115.1). Taxonomy (GTDB): domain Bacteria; phylum Bacteroidota; class Bacteroidia; order Bacteroidales; family Rikenellaceae; genus Alistipes. The sequence continues at coordinate 59,218 of JAGAPT010000036.1, read as the reverse complement.
GACCCACATAGACCGACAACTGCTTCGAGACATCGTAAACGAAGGCTTTCAGCACCTGGTCTACCAAGATAACGAGCGTGGCGATGACTACCAACTGCACGATGATGCGGATACGCGACGGCAGTCCGTTGCGCAGCAGCGACATCACCAGGTTGGCAAAAGCCGTTACGGCCGTCACCGAAAGAGCCATGACGATAGCCGGTTTGAGCTGCACCGTTACGGCCAACGCCGAGCAGATACCCAAGATCTGCACGATGACCGGGTTGTTCGCCGAGAACGGGCCGGTCAGATATTTCAGATTCTTGTTACTCATTGTTTTCTACTTTATTGGTTTCACACTCGGCGCAAGCCTCACAGCAGGCCTCCTCCGTAGCCGGAGCAGCAACCTTCAACAGCGGCAGGTATGCACCCAGGCTGTTTTTCAGCATGGCCGTTACACCATCCGAGGTCTTCGTACCACCCGAAATGGCATCTACCTCGTGAGCAAGATCCTTCGCACCACCCTTGCGGAGCGACACCGAAACGAATTCGTCGCCCTCAAAGAGCGTCTTACCCTTGTACATGGCCTGATGCTTCGGCGTTGCCACCTCGGCACCCAGACCCGGCGTCTCACCGGCGTGGTCAAGCACGACACCGGCAATCGTATTGCGATCCTGCTCCAAGGCTACATAGCCCCACATCGGGCCCCACAGACCTACACCGGTTACAGGAACAACGATGCGACCGTCCTGTGCCTCGAAGACGGGAAGCGTCTTTTCGGCAAAAGCGGTCTTCAGATCAAAGAGGAGCTGCAACGGGTCTTGACCCTCGATTTGCTGACCCTCGGCATCTACCACATAGGCCGTGATATACTCGTCGTAGTTCTGGTCAGAAGCCGACAACGATGCGAGGATAGCCTCTTTCTTCTCATTCAGGATATTGGCATTCTGACGGCTCTTGAGAGCCAGGGCAGCCACCGCCAACAGCGTAGCCACCACAACGACCATCACCGTCGAATAGATGACAATATACGTATTACTGTTCTTATTCATATCGCACCACTATTTAACGGTTTTAACACGATTCTTGCGACGGTTGATGTTGGCCTCTACCACGAAGTAGTCCACCAGCGGAGCCAGGGCATTCATGAAGAGGATAGCGAGCATCATACCCTCGGGGTATGCGGGGTTCACCACGCGAATCAGCACGGCAATAGCACCGGTCATGAAGCCGACGATGTACTTACCCTTGTTCGTCTGAGCCGAGGTTACGGGATCGGTAGCCATGAAGACGGCACCAAAGGCGAAACCACCCACAATCAGATGCCACCAAGCGGGATAGGTCGTCACGCCTGTCAGCTGGAACAGATAACCCATTGCCAGACCACCGACGAATACCGACACCATGGTACGCCACGAAGCGACACCCGTACCGAGCAACACCACAGCACCGAGCAGGATAGCCAGCGTCGAGGTCTCACCAAACGAGCCCGGGATAAAGCCGAGGAAGGCATCCATAGCGGTCCAATCGCCCAGCGTCGAGGTTGTAGCGAGCTTCTCGAGAGCCGTAGCACCCGTCACGCCATCTACCTGTGCACCCATCATCGTCCAGTTCGAGTACCACACCTGCTCACCCGAAATCTGGGGCGTGTAGGCGAAGAATACGAAGGCACGTGCCAAGAGTGCCGGGTTGAAAACATTCATACCCGTACCACCGAATACCTCCTTACCGAAGACAACGGCAAAGGCGGTAGCCAGACCAACCATCCAGAGCGGGGTCGATACGGGCATCACCATCGGAATCAGCAGACCCGAAACGAGGAAACCCTCATTGATCTCGTGGCCGCGAATCTGTGCAAAATAAAACTCAATGGCCAGACCGACGATATACGATACAGCCACCATCGGCAGAATACGCACCAGACCATAGAAGAAGGCGGTCAATCCCTCCAAACCCACCTGAGCTCCCGTCCAGTAGCAACCAAACAAGAAAGCGGGAATCAGAGCCACAATCACCATGATCATCGTGCGCTTCATATCGTTACAGTCACGGATATGCGCACCCTTCTGCGTCGTGGTGTTGGGAACAAACAAGAAGGTTTCGAAGCCCTCGAAGGTCGAGTGCAGAAAGCTCAACTTTCCTCCCTCGGAGAAGGTCGGCTTCAACTTATCTACGATATTTCTCAATGCCTTCATCGTTATGCCTCCTTAATCATTAAGTTAATACCATCACGAATTACCTGCTGGATCTCGATCTTCGAGGGATCGACGAACTCACACAAGGCAAAGTCCTCCTCGACAACCTCATAGATACCCAGGTTCTCCATCTTGTCGATGTCGCCTGCCAGGCAAGCCTTCAACAGATACATCGGATAGATGTCCATCGGCAGATACTGCTCGTAGAGACCCGTTACAACAAACGGACGCTCGCCACCATTGAGGTTCGTATCGAGCGTATACTGCTTCTTCGGGCAGAGCCACGAGAAGTAGGCGCGCGATACCGAGAACTTCTTAAAGCGCGGCATCATCCAGCCGAAGAGCTCATACTTATCACCCTCGGGGATGATGGTGAGCTGATTGGCATAGAAGGCCACAAACTCCTCGGCCGAACGCTTCACACCGGTCAATACGTTGCCAGCGATGATGCGTACCGAGTCACCCTCCTGCTGGGCTTTGATTTTACCCTCGACAATCGAGTCGATGCGGGCACCGGCCACGATGCGGTAGTATTGCGGTGCCTCGACCTCCGATCCGGTCAACGCAATCGTCTTGTGCATATCGACTTTACCCTCACGTACCAAACGACCGATGATGGCTACATCCTGGATATTGAGTGTCCAAGCCACCTCACCCTTGTTGATGGGATCGATGTGGTGAATCTGTACACCGACATTGCCTACGGGGTGCTTACCGGCGAAGGTGTGCAACTCGGCACCCTTCAAGGCGGTCATCTGGCCCTCGGCCTTGGCACGTACCGAGAGGTGTACCTTGCCCGAGGTCAGGCGACCCAGGAGCGCGATACCGGCCTCGAGGTTCTCCTGCTCCGAAGCCAGCACGAAGTTGTAGTCGGGAGCCAGCGGAGCCGAATCAAATGCCGAGATGAAAATCGCCTTCGGCTCATCCGAAGGATTGGCAATGATGCCATAAGGACGCTGCACGAACATCGGCCACAGACCGGCCTTGAGCAGCAACTCAACAATCTCATCGCGCGAAGCCTGCTTCAGATCGAGTTTCGGGAACTCCTCATAGACCTGCTCCTTGGCGGGCGTTACCGTGACGGAGAGCACCTTGCGCTTCTCACCGCGGTTGATGGCAGCCACCGTACCGCTCACGGGCGAAGTAAAGAGGATGCGCGCATCGTTCTTGCTGAAGAAGAGCGGCGTACCTGCTTTCACCTCGTCACCCACCTTAACCAGCAGTTTGGGCGTTACCCCCTCGAAATCGAGCGGCGAGATACCATACTCGGCAGCCAACGGAAGCTCCGTCAGTTGCTGCACAGCGGCACCTGCGAGATTGATGTCGAGACCCTTGCGTAAAGTAATGATTTTCGACATAATGGTTAATGTGTTTGATTATTTGTGAATTATGTGTTTGTCCTATTGTTAGTGTGCTAACACAATTTTCGCGTGCGAAAATACAATTTTTTTCCGACATAAGCGAATCCTGTTAGGATTATTTTACAAAAAAGTATATCCGTGAAAAGTCTCAGACATAGAAAAGGCAACCATAGAGACAAGAAGAGCCTGTCCGACAAAGGCAGACAGGCTCTCAAGAAGCAATCCCAAGGTGGGTATGCACAGCTGATCGTACAGTCAAATGGGCAAACAAAACGAAAGGGTTATTTCACCGTTCGTTCGATATAAGAGGTATAATCTTTAATGACCGGCTTATAATCTGTGTGTGCCATCAGCGAGGACGAGATGATAAAATCAGCTGATGCGCGATTAATAGCGGTGGGTACATTGTAGAGCGTCGCCAAGCGAAGCAACGCCTTTACATCTACATCGTGCGGTTGCGCAGACATCGGATCCCAAAAGAAGATGAGCATATCTATCTCGTTATTGGCGATCATTGCGCCCAACTGCTGATCGCCACCCAGCGGGCCGGACTTAAGCATGGTAAGATCGAATCGTGTATTGGCAGCATCTTTGCCTCTACGCTCCATGAGTGTTTCTGCAACAATACGGCCGGTTGTACCCGTACAAATCAAACGATGCGCGAGGAGCTTTTCCCAATTCCAAGCGACCCATTCAGCCAGGTCGCGTTTCATTGCGTCATGTGCAACAAGTGCCACAGTTAATCTTCTTTCCATAGAGCAAACTTCTTTTCTTAAATCTTTCCTATTAACTCAATTGCAAAAATAGTGTCCTCATGTTTCTTGTAGATGATTCAAGCGTTAAGTTTTCATTAAATATGCATGGAGAAAGCGAAAAAACGGCTATTTTTGCATCATGAATAGTCGTTACATCGATATCCACACCCACCATCCGACCACGGCAACCACCATCCGTACGGTCGGTATCCACCCATGGCAGACCGAGGGGGCTATGCTTCCGAGCGAGGAGGCCATAATGGCAGCCGATGCGGTAGGCGAAATCGGATTGGACAAAGTTTGCGGTGTCGATTTCGGGCAACAAGAACGGCTCTTCGCCGCGCAACTCGACTTGGCCGAACGACACCGAAAGCCCGTCGTACTGCATGTGGTACGCGCCTTCGAGGAGGTGATGCGCCAGCTGAGCGGGCGACAACTGCCGGCAGTCATTTTTCACGGCTTCATCGGCTCAAAAGAGCAGGCCGAACGGGCCCTGCAACAAGGCTATTACCTCTCCTTCGGCATGCGGTCGCTCGCTTCACGCAAGACGGTGGAGGCCCTCCAGATTGTCCCCCTCGACCGCCTCTTTGTCGAGACCGACGAAGATCAAACACCCATCGAGGAGTGCTATGTACAGGTTGCCACGAAGCGAGGTGTTTCAGTCGATGCCTTGCAGCAAGCGACACAGGCTAATTTTAGACGAATTTTCAACAAACAATGACAGATAACTGGTTAGAACGCACCGAGTTGCTACTCGGAGAAGAGAAACTTGCCACGCTCCGCAAGGCACATGTGCTCGTGGTGGGGCTGGGTGGCGTGGGTGCCTACGCTGCCGAGATGATTGCCCGCGCGGGCGTGGGTCGCATGACGCTGGCCGATGCCGATACGGTCGGCTTGACGAACATCAACCGCCAACTGCTGGCCCTACACTCGACCGTAGGGCGTCCGAAGGCCGAGGTCTTGGCCGAGCGTCTGCGCGACATCAACCCCGCCATCGAGCTGACGGTCGTCAATCGCTACATCAAGGATGAGGAGACCTATACGTTGCTCGATGCCGCTCGCTACGACTATGTGGTGGATTGCATCGACACCCTCTCGCCGAAGTTGGCGCTCATTGCGGCCGCCTTGGAGCGCAAGATGCCGCTGGTGAGTTCGATGGGAGCGGGCGCAAAGGTCGATCCCACGCAGCTTGAAATCAAGGACATCTCGAAGACCCACCACTGCCCATTGGCGCACATGTTGCGCAAACGCTTGCATAAGATAGGCATCTACAAGGGTTTTCGAGCCGTCTTCTCGCCCGAGCCGATTCGCGAGGGGGCGATGATTCTTTCCGAGGAGCAGAACAAGAAGTCGCAGGTGGGCACCATCTCCTACATCCCTGCCCTATTCGGTATCGGGTGTGCCTCGGTGGTGATACGTGATTTAATTGGCGAATTGTAAGATGATTACCGAACGTATGCAGGCGGTCTTCGACTACCTCGACCGCCACGCCATCCGCTACACCTATTATGAGCATCCCGAGGCTCCGACCATCGAGATTGCCCGTCAGTATTGGCATGCCGACGGCTCGAAGCACTGCAAGAACCTCTTTTTCCGCAACCACAAGGGCAACCGCCACTATCTGGTCTGCTTCGACTGCGAGCAGTCGATGGCAATTCACGACCTCGAACAGCGACTGCATCAGGGGAAACTCTCGTTTGCCTCCGAGCAACGCATGGAGCGGTGGCTCGGTCTGCGCCCGGGCTCGGTATCGCCCTTTGGCCTCATCAACGACCCCGAGCAGCATGTGCACCTCTTTTTGGATGCCAACCTGCGACACCACCCCTCCCTCTCATTCCACCCGAACGATAACCGCGCCACCGTGGTCATCGAGCAGGGGGAGTTTCTGCGCTACCTCGCAGCCGTCGGCAATAGTTACGAGTTCATCGAGCTCTACTAAACAAAAAAAAAGAGTCGGCTCACCGACTCTTTTTTGCTATTTCAACTCGACCAGCGAGTGTCCCGACATCTGCTCGGGTTGGGGAATACCCATCAGTTCGAGCACCGTCGGAGCCACATCGGCCAGAATACCATTGTGTACCGCCTTCACACGCTCCGAAACCACCACAATGGGCACCGGGTTGAGCGAGTGAGCCGTATTGGGCGAGCCGTCAGCGTTCACTGCGTTGTCAGCATTTCCATGGTCGGCAATCTGCACCACCTCGTAGCCGTTGCGCTTGGCTGCCTCGACCACCTTCTCCACACACTTATCAACTGCCTTCACAGCCGTTACAATGGCCTCGTAGACACCTGTATGGCCTACCATATCACCATTGGCGAAGTTCAGGCAGACAAAGTCGAACTGCTGCGTATTGAGTGCCTCGACCAACTTATCGGCTACCTCGGGAGCCGACATCTCGGGTTGCAGGTCGTAGGTTGCCACCTTCGGTGAAGCGACCAGGATGCGCTCCTCACCCTCAAACTTATCCTCACGACCTCCATTGAGGAAGAAGGTCACGTGGGCATATTTCTCCGTCTCGGCGATGCGCAGCTGGCTCAGCCCCTGCTTCGACACCCACTCGCCAATCGTGTTCTGCACGTTCTCTTTGTCGAAGAGGATATGCAAGCCCGTAAATTTGGCATCATAGGGGGTCATGCAGCAGTAGTAGAGCGGCATGGTGTGCATGCCGGCCTCGGGCATATCCTCCTGCGTGAGAACAATCGTCAACTCCTTGGCGCGGTCGTTGCGGTAGTTGAAGAAGATCACCACATCGTTCGGGCGAATCAGACCCACCGGATTACCCGCACCATCCACCTTGACAATCGGCTTGATAAACTCGTCGGTTACCTCGGCGTCATACGAGGCCTGCACAGCTGCCACCATATCGGTTGCCTGCTCACCGACACCCTCGACCAGGGCATCGTAGGCCACCTTCACACGCTCCCAACGCTTATCGCGGTCCATGGCGTAGTAACGACCGATAATCGTAGCAATCGTACCCGTCGTCGTAGCCATGTGCTGCTCCAGTTGCTCGATGAAGCCCTTACCGCTACGCGGGTCGGTATCACGACCATCCATGAAACAGTGTGCATAGGTCTTCTCGATGTCGTAAGCCTTGGCGATGTCAATCAACTTGAAGAGATGCTCCAGCGAGGAGTGCACACCACCATCCGACGTCAGACCCATCAGATGCACAGCCGAGCCGTGTTCCTTGGCATATTCGAAGGCAGCAACCACCTCCTTGTTCTGCATAATCGAGTTGTCGCGGCAGGCGCGGTTGATCTTCACCAGATCCTGGTAGACCACACGTCCGGCACCGATATTGAGGTGACCCACCTCCGAGTTACCCATCTGTCCCTCCGGCAGACCGACATTCTCACCGTCGGTGCGCAATTCGGCATGGGGATACTGCTCGGTCATCTTCGAGATATACTCCGGATGCACCGCCGAGATGACATCCGCCTTATCGTGACGGCCGTTACCCCAGCCGTCGAGAATCATCAGTAATACTTTATTAGCCATATTTCTTTGCTTTTTCAATCACTTATTTGAGTTGTGCGGCAATCAATTCCACCGCCTTGTCGATAGCAGCCTGCAAGCCGTCGGGGTTCTTGCCACCGGCCGTAGCGAAGAAGGCCTGACCGCCACCACCACCCTGCATCAGCTTGGCAGCCTCACGCACTACAGCACCGGCATTGACACCACGTGCCGTAATCTCGTCGCCCAGCATAATCGTAAGGTTCGGTTTGTTGTCGTTCACGACACCCACGACAAAGACCAGACGCGGAGCACGCGTGCGCAAATTGTAGGCCAAATCCTTCACAAAGTCGGCACGACGCGGCAGTACGGCACGCAACAACTGCATCTCGTCCTGCTCCTTGAGTTGAGCAAAGAGACGATCGGCCACCTGCACGACCTGCTCCTTGCGCATCTCCTCGACCTCCTTGGCGAGGCTCTCGTTGTTCTCGATCATCTTCTGCACGGCCTGCATCACCTGCGAGTTGTGCAGCGACTCACTCAACGAGCGCATCGTATCCTCAATCGTGTAGAGCATCGTCTCGGCCTTCTCGCCCGTCACAGCCTCAATACGGCGTACACCGGCCGAGATGGCACCCTCCGAGATAATCTTGAAGAGACCGATCGTTCCCGTAGCACTCGTGTGCGTACCACCGCACAACTCCACCGACGAGCCGAACTTCACCATGCGCACCTTGTCGCCATACTTCTCACCGAAGAGCATCATTGCTCCGGCAGCCTCGGCCTCCTCCTTCGTTGCCTCACGGTTCTCCTCGAGCAGGTGGTTGGCACGAATCTTACGGTTCACCAGACGCTCCACCTCACGCAACTCCTCGGGCGTTACCTTCTGGAAGTGCGAGAAGTCGAAACGCAGCGACTCGGGCGTCACGAGCGAGCCCTTCTGCTCGACATGCGTACCCAGCACCGTGCGCAGCGCCTCGTGCATAAGGTGCGTAGCCGTATGGTTATTGGCAGCCGACTGACGCTTCTCGGCATCCACAACAGCCGTGAAAACAGCCGCAGGATTCTCCGGGAGGGTCGTCACGATGTGAATAATCAGCCCATTCTCCTTCTCCGTAGCGACAATATTCACACGTTCGTTGACACTCTCGATGTAACCCGTGTCGCCCATCTGACCGCCCGAGTTACCATAGAACGGCGTGTGGTCGAAGACAAGCTGATAGGTGGTCTTACCCTTCGACGTCACACGACGATAGCGGGCAATCTTCACCTCATCGGTCAACGTATCATAGCCCGTAAACTCGCTCTGCGGCAGCGGGAACAACTCGACCCAGTCATCGGTATCGACCGCAGCAGCGTTGCGCGAACGCGCCTTCTGGGCCTGCAACTCCTCCTCAAAGGCGGGCAGGTCGACACCTACACCCTGCTCACGAGCGATGAGCTCCGTGAGGTCAATCGGGAAACCGAACGTATCGTACAATTCGAAGGCATCCTTACCCGAGATGCGCTCCTTGCCCTCCTTTTTCGTGCGGGCAATCACGCCATCCAGCAGGTTGATACCCGTAGCCAGCGTGCGCAGGAACGAAGCCTCCTCCTCCTCAATCACCTTCTCGATGAGTGTCTGCTGGGCCTTGAGTTCGGGGAACTGCTCACCCATCTGTGCCACCAGCACCGGAACGAGTTTGCACAGCATCGGCTCGTTGAAACCGAGGTAGGTGTAACCGTAACGCACGGCACGACGCAGAATGCGGCGAATCACATAACCGGCCTTCACGTTCGACGGCAGCTGACCATCGGCAATCGAGAACGAGATGGCACGCAGGTGGTCGGCAATCACACGCATCGCCACATCGCACTTCTCATCCACGCCATACTGCTTGCCCGAGAACTCGGCGATGCGCTGAATCGTCGGCTGGAAGACATCCGTATCGTAGTTCGACTTCTTGCCCTGCATCACCATGCAAAGACGCTCGAAGCCCATACCCGTATCGACATTGCGAGCCGGCAACTCCTCGAGCGAGCCGTTGGCCTTGCGGTTGAACTGCATGAAGACCAGGTTCCAAATCTCGATGACCTGCGGATGACCCATGTTGACCATCTCGCGACCCGGCTTCTCGGCAATTTCAGCCTCATCGCGCAGGTCGAAGTGAATCTCCGAGCAGGGACCGCAGGGGCCCGTTTCGCCCATCTCCCAGAAGTTATCGTGCTTGTTACCACGAATGATGTGGTCGGCCGGCAGGAACTGCAACCAATAGTCGTAGGCCTCCTGGTCAAACGGCACACCATCCTCCTCCGAGCCCTCGAAAACCGTGGCGTACATGCGCTCGGCAGGCAACTTGTAGACATCATGCAACAACTCCCAAGCCCACTCGATCGCCTCCTTCTTGAAGTAATCGCCATAGGACCAGTTACCGAGCATCTCGAACATCGTGTGGTGGTAGGTATCGTGGCCTACCTCCTCGAGGTCGTTGTGTTTACCCGACACACGCAGGCACTTCTGCGTATCGGCTGCACGCGGATATTTACGCGGAGCATTGCCCAGGAAGATATCCTTAAACTGGTTCATACCGGCGTTGGTAAACATCAACGTCGGGTCGCCCTTCACGACCATCGGAGCCGACGGCACGATGGCATGCTCCTTCGATGCGAAAAAGTCCAAAAAGGCTTGGCGGATTTTACTTGATTCCATGCTGTATACTAATTTTAATTCGTTTGCGTTTTGCATCAGGAAGCGCATCAACGATGCAGGCTTCGCAATTCGGGTTGCAAAATTACACAATTTACGCTAAATTTGCACCATATTATAAGGAGTTTTTTCGACCATGACGCAAAAAGAGAGCCCCATCGAGGCGCAAAACCCCGTTTTGCAGCAACCTTCAGCCATCCACCGCGAGGAGGAGGGGGTTCGTTTGCGTCTGCGGGCCTATCGTCTCATCCGCAAACTGCTCTTGGGATTCATCCTCGTCTCGGTCATCAACGTACTCTTCTCCTACCTGTTTCTCACGCCCAAGATGTACCGCATCAACCGCGACAACCGCGAATTGATGATTAAATACCGCATCCTACAGGAGCGCATCCGCACTGCCCAACAACGCACCGACGAGATTCGCCACCGCGACAATTACGTCTATCGTGCGCTCTTCTCGACCGATACGCTGTCGATGCCCACCGTATGGCAGGAGTATGGCGACCAAAAATATGCCGACCTGCACGACGAGCCCTTTGCGCAGTTGATGATACCCACATGGAAACAACTCGACCACCTGGCCCGCATGCTCTACCTCGAGTCGGTGTCGTTCGACGAGTTGCAGGCTCTCTCGACCGACAAGGAGCAGATGACGCTCTCGATTCCGGCCATCTGGCCCATCGACCGCTCGGAACTCCGAGGCAGCATCGGAGCCTTCAATCCGCGTCGTTTCCACCCCATCCTGAAGCGAGTACGCCCCCACAACGGTGTCGATTTCGGATGCCGTCGCGGCACACCGATTTATGCCACAGGCGATGCCATCGTAGAGAAGGTCAATGCCTCGGGCTTCAATGGCGGATTTGGCCGACAAATACTTTTGAATCACGGATTTGGCTATAAGACCCGCTATGCCCACCTCGACAAACCACTCGTCGAACGAGGTGATACGGTACGTCGTGGACAACTCATCGGTCTGGCCGGCAATACAGGCCATTCGACCAGCTCCCATCTCCACTACGAGGTCATCTACAAGGGACGTCCGGTCAATCCGGTCAACTACTTCAACCGCCACATGAGCGAGGAGGAGTATGAGCGTCTGATGGAGCAGATGCGCGATACGAAATTTGAAGCCTTGTAAATAAGCATTGTAACCGATGGCAACCACCAAGCATACCTCCCGAACGAGCAAGCCTCGCAGCCGCAAAAAGCAATTGTTGCAGCTGCTCATCTCGTTTTTTGTCTGGATAGGTGCTGCGGTACTCTACTATGTCGGCTTCTCGATTTTCTTCGACACACCAATGGAGTATGAGATGAAACACGAGACAGATCGACTGCGCAGCGAATACGAAACGCTCACGCAACGCTACGACACGTTGATGCTCGTCTTGGAGAATCTCTCGGAGCGTGACCGAGGTGTGTTCCGTTCACTCTTCGAGTCAGATCCCTACGACTTCGACACCGAGTATGAGAAGCAGCGCAACCTCACCTACGACGCCATTTTCAACCGCTCGACACGTGCGCTGAAGCGTGACCTGACGGGGCGTATACAGGCCATGGAGGAGCAGATGGAGGAGTTGAGCGAGAGCTATCTGGCTCTTGATAATGAGATACAGCGTGTAGGCGAAGGATGCAACCAAATTCCGGCCATTCAGCCCGTCAACAACAAGCAACTCACGCTGCTGACAACCTCCTATGGCATGCGCATCCATCCCTTCTACAAGACGTTGCAATCGCATCAGGGAGTCGATTATGCCATTCCCGAGGGAACCCGTGTCTTTGCTACGGCCGACGGCACGGTGCGCGACGTATCGCGTCGTAACTCCACCTCGGGACAAACCGTCGTCATCGACCACGGCAACGGCTACGAGACCTCCTACAGCCATCTCTCGAAAATCTCGGTTACGAAGGGGCAACGGGTACGTCGGGGCGACATCATCGCCCTCTCGGGAGATACGGGTCTTTCACTCGCGCCCCACCTGCACTATGAAGTGCGTCTGAAGGGGGTACGCGTAGACCCCATCCACTACTTCTTCATGGAGTTAAAACCCTCTGAATATCAGCGACTGATGCGCATCGCCCAATCGGGCATGCAGGCCTTCGACTAACCCTTCGACAGCCATGCAGTACCACCCCATCCGCCTGCTCTTGCTCGACTTCGACGGCACACTGGTCGACACCCGTCGAGCCAACGCACGTGCCTATATCCAAACCTTGGCCGAGGTGGGTATCCACATCGATGAGCAGACCTATCTGACACGCTATTTCGGCATGCGGTGTAACGAGTTTATGACCACGATGGGCATCACCGACCCTGCCGAGCGGGAACGCCTGCGGCTGCGAAAAATCGCCCTCTACCCCTCCTATTTCGACACGCTGCGGCTCAACGAACCTCTGTGGGCGTTTTGTCGGCAGTTTCGGCAGGAGGGAGGACGTGTCTGGATTGTCTCAACGGGTAGCCGAGCCAACATCGACAACGTGATGCACCACCTACACCTCGAGGGGGGCATTGACGGGATTCTCTCGGGCTTGGAAATCGAACGCCCGAAGCCTGCTCCGGATTGTTTTCAGGAGGTGATGCGACGAGAGGGATGCCTGCCCTGCGAAACACTTATCTTCGAGGACTCGGCCGTCGGCATTGCTGCCGCAGCGGCCAGCGGTGCGCCCTACTATCGGGTTCGCTTCGAGGATTAAATCAGCGGATGATCACCACACTATCGGCGACAAAGTTGCTTAAAGTCGCAATAGGTACACCCCTTCGGGTCTTCGCACTGGCTGAATGGAATCGAGGGGTCGTAGAGTTCGGCCAACGTATCACGCAGCAGTTGCTCAAAGTGCTCGGCATAGTGGGAGTAGGCCTCCACAGCCACATGCTGCTCTTTATCCTGCAACCATGGCTCGTAGTGCTCATCGTGGAGCGTACGCACGTAGTAGAGCGACGGCACCACCTCACGATGGCTCGTGTGGCTGAGCATCATCGCATAGAGCATCGTTTGCAGGATATTGGATTGACGTTGCCTGGCCTCCCCATGAAAGAGGGCCTCCAATCCGGCAAATTCGAGATGTGCCGAACCGGTCTTGTAGTCCACCACCCGCAGGCGGCCATCCTCCAGGCTATCAATACGGTCGGCAATACCGGCCAGTTTCAGCTCCAGCGAACGGCCTGCTGCCCGGAACGGAAAGCGATAATCGACCCCCATCTCACGCCCGATGACGGCAAAATCATCGTGTGCAGCATCATATCGTAACACCTGTTGGAGGTAGCGTGTTACGATATTGCGCACCAGCAGCAGATTGCCCGTATAATCGGATTCGGAGGATTCCTCCTGATGCAGGTAGTGTTCGGCAATGGCTCGTTCAACGGCTTGTTGCACCACAGGTTTGGCACTGATGCGCAAGAGGGCATCCCGGGGATGTGTCTGCCGTTCAAGGGAGGCGTACAACGCCTGGGCCGCAGCATGCAGGATGGTACCAAACATCGGAGCATCCATCTCCTCGGCCACCTCATCCTCGACCCGCAGGCGGGCGATCGAATGGAAGTAGAAACGCAAAGGGCACGCCACATAGCGATAGAGGGCCGTGGGCGAAAGCGTAGCCTTGCTCTCGGGATCGACATAGCGTTCCAGGGCACGCATCACCCGCTCATCCTTCTCCACCTCGATGCAATCGGGCTCGACCAGATTGACATCGACACCGACCTCGACCTTCTGCACCTGGAAGCCGCTCTCGTAGTCGAGTTGGCGGATGTAGCGACTCGGCTCACCGGTCGACTTCTCGTCGGCATGGGCACAATAGAGCATCCAGACCCGTTCGGCACGTTGCATGAGGCGATAGAAGTAGTAGGCATAGACACCCTCGTGGTGTTCGGGGGTGGGCAGTTCGTAGGCCGCACGCAGGTTATAGGGGATAAACGAGGAGTTTCCCATGCGGTTGCCGGGGAAGTTATCGTCGGTCATCGAGAGGATAATCACATGCTTGAAATCGAGGTTACGGGTCTCCAGAATACCCATCACCTGCACCCCCTCCAGCGGCTCACCCTCAAAGGGTATGCGCACCGTCTGCAGGTGGCGACGCAGGAGCGAGGTGTAGACCTCCATCGTCAGGCTGATAGCGCAACGCTGCAAGGCGTGGCGCAGTTTACGCACCTCCTCCGAGGCAATCGTCAGGAACTCCAGATGGCGATTACGCTCCGCACCCTCCTCGATGCTCGCAGCAACCGCAGCAAGCACCGCCACCAGCCACTCGGAGAAGGACTCCCAACCATCGATGGGGCGGAACACCGTCTCTAACAACGCTTCGCCTCGTAGACTCTCCGCATCGACCATCACCCGACGCTCCTCGACAATCTGTTCACGCAGTTTCATGCACCGCTCCATCCCGCTATTTGCCAGATAGGGATGGCTCAGCAGCCCCGTTACATCGACATGGTAGAAGGCATATCCCTCGCCTCGACGACGCCCGTGAGCCTGCAACTCGATGAGGCGTTCGATGAAGGAGTAGACCAGGCTCTGCTGCAACGGATAACCCATCGTCACATTCACCTTGCCCACCTCTTTGGGCAGGGCATAGAGCAGCGGTGTGAGCAGCGTCTCGTCGGTCAGCACGATGGCCGTATCCTTATCCAGAGGCCCCTCCTGGGCCAATTCGCGCAGGATTCCCGCCACATACTTACACTGCACGGCATTCGACACGGCAGCCACCGAGGTAAATTGCTTCTGATGCGCCATGTTGTCGTGTGTGAGGTCGGCAGCAGGCGGAAAGGCAAGGAGGTTCTCGCGGATGAACATACCGGCCTCCTGCTCGGGGTTGTTCTTATAGTAGGTGTCGAAATCCCAATAGAACTCCGTCTCGGCATTGTGTTGCAGGAAGCGGAAGAGGATTTTCTCGCAGGTCGACAGGGCATTGAAGCCCGCAACGACAAAGCGTCGAGGGGTCGTGAAGGAGAACTCACCGGCCTCGAGGCGGTCGGCAGCCGCACGTTGCATCATGCCGTTATAAGCGATGTTCAGTTGCGACAGCCGCTCACGGAATTGGTGGTAGAGCGGGTTCAGCGTTCGCCAAATCTCCAGGAAGCGACGCTTCTCGGCCGAGAGGTCAGCCTCGGGGCCCAACGACGACCAGAAGCGCAGAATCTGCAACTGGCGGGGCGTGAGGTAGGAGATATCCGCCTCCAACTCCTTGATATCCTCGACATTGCGAAAGAGCTGGTCGGCATCGACCCGATATTTGTCAATCGTATCGAAATCGGAGAGCAGCATCTCCCCCCAGAAATAGAACTTATCGAAGGATTCGTGGTGGAAGGTGCTGTAAATTTTGTATAGTTCGGTCACCAGACGCAGGCGGTCGCCGAGTTGCAGTCCCGAAATCTCACCCATCAGTTCATCGATGGTTGTCCATCGCGGTTGCCACATGGGACGTTCGGCCACCTCACCGAGGGCCTCGACAAAGAACAGACGGGCACGTCGTGAAGGGAAAAGCACCGAAAACTCGGATAGTTGTTCGCGGTGACGCTCATAGAGCGTATGGGCTACTTCGGTCAGAAAACGCTGCATCGCAAGGGTGATGAAACAATCGGGTAACAAATACGTGGCTAAAATACAAAAAAATGTGGAAAAAAGCGGGATAATCGGGGATTTGTTTGTACTTTTACATCATGAGAGCGAAGATTCTGAATGCGAGTGCCGGGTCGGGAAAAACCTACCAGTTGGCCTACCAATACGTGCGTGACGTGGTGGAGCAACCGACCATCTATCGCCATATCCTTGCCGTGACCTTTACGAACAAGGCGACCGAGGAGATGAAGAGCCGCATTCTGAAGGAGATACACACGCTGGCCGAGGGTGGCCGCAGCAGTTATCTCGCATTGCTCTGCCGCGACCTGCACCTCACCGAGGAGGTCATCGCCAAACGGGCCCGTGAGGCTCGGTCGAAGATACTGCACGACTATTCCCGCTTCACGGTGCTGACCATCGACACCTTCTTTCAGCGTATCCTGCGTGCCTTTATCAAGGAGTTGAACCTCGACCTGAACTACAACATCGAGTTGGAGACCGCCTCTGTGCTGGCCAAAGGAACCGATGCCCTCATCGAGGAGATTACGACCAACCACGAGTTGCTGCGGTGGATGACCCGCTTTGTCGAGGAGCGCATCGAGGAGGGGCGCACATGGGATGTGCGGGAGGGTATCCTCTCGCTCGGAGAGGAGATTTTCAAGGAGGGCAACCGAGAAGCATTGCGGTTGAGTAAATCGCGCGAAGAGTTAGGCAGACTTGTCAACGAAGCCACGGAACGTGCTCGGGCGGCCCATCAGGAGTTGCAGGCGACGGCTCTTCAAGCCCTCGAACAAATTGCCCAGGCAGGAGCCTCCATCGACGATTTTCCCTATAAAGCACAAGGCTTTGCCAGCTGGTTCTACCGCTTGGCCGAGGGGGATATCCTCCCCTATGGAGCACGCGTTGTCAAGGCGTGTGAGGAGGATGCGGCATGGGGCAAGGCAGGTACCCCCTCGCAACAGTTGCGGTCGACGTTGCAACCGTTACTCCGTGCCCTGCGTGAGGGGTATGACAGTTCGGTGCGGCAATGGAATACCGTAGCCCTCCTGCGGGAGACCTTCCGCAGTTTTGCCCTGCTGAACGACCTCTACGAGAAGGTGCAACAACATTGCGACGAGGAGCAGTTGATGCTCCTCTCCGAGACGAAAAACCTGCTCGGGGAGTTTATCTCGGAGCAGGATGCCCCGTTTATCTACGAGAAGGTAGGTAACCGCTACGACCGTTTCCTCATCGACGAGTTTCAGGACACCTCGGCCAAGGAGTGGGCCAACTTCCTGCCACTGGTGCAGAATGCCATGTCGCAGACCGAGAAGTGTGCCGTACTATTGGTGGGCGACATCAAGCAATCGATCTATCGCTGGCGTGGCAGCGACTGGAAAATTCTCCACGAAGGGGCTCGCAAGGCATTGGGCACAGCCGACACCGAGGTGGTGCATCTGGAGGAGAACTGGCGCAGTCTACGCGCGATTGTCCACTTCAACAACGCCCTCTTTACGGCTCTGACGGCTCTGGACAACGAGCAGCTGAATCGGGAAGTCGGCGAGGCCTTCCGTCGGGGGGATATCTCCCGTGCACTGGCCGAGGAGTTGCACGACACGTTGCACAAGGCCTATCGGCAGGTGGCTCAGCGACCCCGTCGCACAGCCGAGCATGAGGGGTATATCTCCCTCGAGAGTTTCGTCGACGAGCCTCCCATCGTGGAGCGCATCTGCCAACTGATAGACCTCGGATACCGCCCTGCAGAGATACTGATTCTGGCACGCAAAGCCGCCGATGGGGCACGCATAGCCGCCACGCTGCTCGACTTCAAGCAGCGCAACAGCAACCCCCGCTATCGATTCGATGTGATGACACAGGAGGCGTTGATTATCGGTGCTGCGCCGGTCAACACCTTCCTCACGGCTGCCCTTCGTCTGGCCCTGAATCCAAATGAGGCCATGGCCCGAGCCCTCTACAACCAATACCTCGAACGACCCTTCGATGCTCCGCTCAGCGAGGAGGAGCGTCGCTTTTTCCATACCCTGCGCCTGCTCTCTCCCGAGGAGGCCTTCGAGCGCATCATCCTCTATCACGACCTGCAGGAGCGCACGGAGGAGACAGCCTACATCCAGGCATTGCACGAGCAGATTATCGCCTACTGCAACCACCATGTAGCCGACATCGCTCTCTTCTTGGCATGGTGGGACGAGCAGGGTGCGCAGCGTTCGCTCAGTGTCGAGCAACGGCAGTCGACCATCGAGATTACGACCATTCACAAGGCCAAAGGGTTGGAGAAACCCGTGGTCATCATCCCCTACTGCTCGTGGGCTCTCAACCCCAAATCGAGCGGCGTGGTCGACAACATCGTCTGGGCCAAGGCCGAGCGGGGTGAGGCTGCCGCCCTGGGTGCCGTGCCCCTGCGCTTCAAGAAGCAGTTGGCCTCGTCGGAGTTTGCTCCGGCCTATTATCGGGAGTTGGTCTACTCGCATGTCGACAACATCAACCTGCTCTATGTGGCACTTACACGTGCTGCCGAGTCGCTCCACATCTTCTATCCGGCCGATTCCACCTCCCATGTCGGGGCCCTGATGCGTCGTGTCATCACCGTCGACAAGCAGGGTGGCTGCAACATCGGCGAGGTCGTCGGACGACACACCACCGACGCGCAGACCGAGCGTTTCGAGTTTGGCTGCTGCCGAGGACCCGTCGAGCGCAAGGAGTCTCCCGAGGTGACGACCTGCCTTCTGGAGGAGTATCCCACGGCTGAAGCCGACCTGCGGCTGCGCTTCCCGTCGCAACGCTACTTCGAGGGGAAGGAGCAGGCCGAACTCACACCCCGCAACTTCGGTATCCTGATGCACCGTGCCTTTGCCGAGGCGACCACCCGTGAGGAGATTACGACCGCCATCAGTCGCATGCAGCACGAAGGGGTCATCTCCGATGACGAGGTGGTGGAACTCCGGCGGCTCATCGACGAGGCGCTCACGCTGCCCGAGGCACACAGTTGGTTCGATGGCTCGTGGGAGATGGTACGCAACGAGCAGGAGATTATTCTCCCGGGAGCCTACACCTCACGCCGTCCCGACCGTGTGATGATCCGTGGCCGAGAGGCGGTCGTGGTCGATTATAAGTTTGGCGAACGCAATGCCAAGGTCTACGAGCGACAAATCAGCGCCTACTGCGACCTGCTGCGACAGATGGGATACAGCGAGGTGTCGGGCTATCTGTGGTATGTAAAATTGGGTAAAATTGAACCGGTAGTCTAACGCATGAAACGAATCCTGCATATTCTTCCAGCACCCTTCCGTCTGCGCGGCATAGGGGTTACGGCAACCCTCTTTCTGCGGGCACTGCTCAACATGGTCGGACTGGCCATGCTGCTGCCCATTTTAGCCTTGGCACTCGACCGTGGAGCCCTCGAAGGTGAAGGGGCTCTCGCCACCTGTTATCGGGCCGTAGGTTTCGGCTCGGCCGAGGAGTTTGCCTGGGCCATTGCCGGAGGCATCATCGTGGTCATTGCCCTCAAATGCGGCATCAACTTCCTCCTGGCTCGCATCGAGCGTCGCTTCATCTACGACCTCTATACGGCTCTCTCGGGGCGACTCTATCGCCTCTACCACCAGCGGGGACTCCCCTTCATCAAACAGCAAAATTCGGCCATCCTGGCCCGCAACGTCAATGTCGTCTGCCTCGCCTTCACGGCCGGTGTCCTGAAACCTGCAGCGGCCATCCTCTCCGAGGTGATGTTGCTCATCTTGCTCTTCGGAGCCCTGACGCTCTATGCACCGCTTGCGGCCCTGCTCACCATCGGGGTCTTCCTCCCCGCAACGTGGGGCTACTACCGCTTTGTGCGACGACGCATCAACCGCTATGGCGAGTTGGAGAATCGTGCCCAGCGTGAGAAGGCCCGCATCGTGGCCGAGACCTTCCGAGGCTATGCCGACATCGAACTCAACGATGCCTTCCCGATGATGCTCCGTCGCTTCGAGGAGGCGATGCGGGAGGTGGTGGCAACCCGCTCGAAGGAGGCCGACATCGGTCTGCTGCCGGCGATGGTCACCGAGTTGGGATTGGCCGTGGGGGTCGCCCTGCTGGCTGCCCTCAGCTTCAGCCTCGGAGCCGAAAACAGCCAACTCATCTTTGGCGTCTTTGCCGTGGCTGCCCTGCGCCTGATGCCCTCCGTGAGGGCGTTGCTCGCGAGTTGGACCACCATCCGCTACAACCGCTACACGCTCGACATCCTGCTCGAAACAGCCGATGAGGAGCCTGCACCTCTCGCCACCGAGGTAGTGGAGCCACTCCCCTTCGAGCATGAACTCGCCATCCGGGGGCTCTCGTTCCAGTTCCCCGACAGCACCGAGCCGCTCTTCCGCGACCTCTCGCTCACCATCCGCAAGGGTGAACACCTCGGATTTCGGGGTACGTCGGGAGCCGGTAAGACCACCCTCTTCAACCTGCTGCTCGGATTCTACACGCCTACGGCAGGCGCAATCGAGATAGATGGCACCCCCCTTACCCCCGCCAATCGTCGCCGATGGCAGCAGCGGGTCGGCTACGTCTCGCAGAGCCTCTTCCTCATCGACGGCTCGTTTGCCGAGAACGTGGCACTGGGGCTTGCACCGCAGGCCATCGACCGTCAACGGGTGCTGGAGGCCCTCGAAGCGGCACAGCTGGGTGAACTCATCGCCTCCCTGCCACAGGGTATCGACACCCCCATCGGGGAGTGTGGCTGCCGCCTCTCGGGAGGACAACGCCAACGCATCGGCATCGCCCGTGCACTCTATCGGCGTGCCGACGTGCTGCTGCTCGACGAGGCCACCTCGGCCCTCGACAGCCAAACCGAGCAGGAGATAAACAGCTCGGTAGCCCGCCTGGCGCAGAGCCATCAACGTCTTACGGTGCTCGTCATCGCCCACCGCGAAAGTTCGCTCGAGGCGTGCGACCGCATCATCACCATCGAAAAACCGACCCATCATGAAGCATAACACAACCCGCTATCGTGTCGCTGAACTCCTCTTCGAACTCGGCGAGGAGCACTTCTTCTTTCGGGGGCTGGAGCCCTTCCGTGTCACGTCGGATGCGGCCCCAATCGGCGATGAGGAGCCCATCCTGCGTCTCTCCTATCAGGAGGTGTGTCAGCCGCTTGCACCCACCCGGAAGATCGACTCCTTTGACTTTCCCGATGCCGATGCCGACTGTCGGCTCGAACGCTATCCGGCAGGCTACCTCTTCACGATGCAGGTGCGCCACAGCGGACAACGCATCCACTTCGACATCCCCGATGGCACGGCGGAGGCATCCTGCAACTTCAAGGCCGAGGATGACCCCTCGCTCTTCCGCTTCGGTCTCTGGATCACCTTCAACATCCGCGCCGTGGCACAAGGAGCCGTGGCCATCCACTCCTCGGTACTCACCTACCGACTCGGAGCGGTACTCTGTTTAGGCGAATCGGGCACCGGAAAGAGCACCCACACCCGTCTGTGGCGGGAGCATATCGAGGGGGCAGGACTGCTCAACGACGACAGCCCCTTTGTCCGCATCACCGCGGGCGAAGCTCGGGTCTACGGCTCGCCCTGGAGTGGCAAGACCCCCTGCTACCGCAACCTCGACTACCCCATTCGGGGCTTTATGCGCCTCTCGCAGGGCCCTTGCAACGAGATTCGTTCGCTCGGCGTCTTGCAGGCCTATGGGGCGTTGCAACCCTCGTGTCCCCCCTCCTTCATGCACGACGAACGGCTCTTCGATGCCACCAACCGCCTCCTCTCGGAGTTGCTCCGACAGGTCAAGGCGTGGCACCTGTCGTGTCTGCCCAATGTCGAGGCGGCCGAATTGGCGCGTGACACCATCTTCCCCACCGAGGCATGAAACAGATCAGCAATAAACTCTTCTTCGAGCAGGTCGAAGCCCTCATAGCCGAGGGGCAGGAGGCGGAGTTACGGCTGCGCGGAAACAGCATGCGTCCGCTGCTGCGCGATGGGCGTGATACGGTCATCATAGCCCCCACCACCGACTGCGAACTCCAACCCTGCGAGGTGGTGCTCTTCCGCTACCAGGGACGGCACATCCTCCATCGTATCCGTCGTCGCTCGGGAAACAACCTGCTGCTGGCCGGAGATGGCAACTACCGCCTGACGGAGCAATGCACCACGGCCGATGTCGTGGGGCGCATGGTACGCATCCGTCGTCGCTCGGGACGGGTCATCGCCTGCAATACGTGGCATTGGCGGCTTCCTTCGGCCTGCTGGCTGCTGCTGCCGGCACTCCTGCGACGCATCCTCCTCGCCATCTTACGACGCATCGGTCGGTAACCCTTCACGCAAGTCTGCCAGATCTGCGTAACACCGTAACACCGTAACAGCGGGTTACGGAGGTGTTACGGCGGTTACGGAGGTGTTACGGCGAACAGCAAGCGGTAAGACCAACCAAAAAAAAAGGTCACCACCCTTGCGGGCAGTGACCTTCTCGTTGGATGCTTCGCAGCAATTACTCACCCAGCGCGAAACGCTTGTAAGCAACTACCGTAGCCTCCTTATCAGCCTTGTGGATGAAGTCGGCAATCGACTCCTTCTCACCTACTACGCACTGATTCAAGAGCGTGTTCTCCTCGAAGAACTTGCGCATCTTACCCTCAGCAATCTTCTCCAGAATAGCCTCCGGCTTGTTGGCATTCTTCGGATCCTGCTTCATGGCCTCGACAGCAATCTTGCGCTCGTGCTCAACAACATCGGCGGGGCAGTCAGCCACGTCAATCGAGATGGGAGCCATAGCCGTAGCCTGCATGGCTACCGTGTGAGCGGTCTCCTCCGAAATCTCCTTGTTGAAACCGAGAATCGTACCGAGCTTCTTGTTGAAGTGAACGTAAGCGTGGCAGTAGGGAGCCTCGATGCGAGCGTAGTAAGCCAACTCGATCTTCTCACCCGTCTGACCCGACTTCTCGGTAACGAGCTCCTCGACCGTGTGACCCTCAGCATCCTTTACAGCGAGCAGTGCATCGCGGTCAACAGCGTCGGCAGCAACAGCCAAATCCAACATAGCGTTTACCGAAGCAGCATACTCCTCGTTCTGTGCAACGAAGTCGGTCTCGCAGGCCAGGCAGATGATATAGGCCTTCGTGCCTACCACCTTCGTGGCTACCATACCCTCCGTAGCGTTGCGGTCAGCACGCTTGGCAACAACCAGCTTACCCTTCTCGCGGATGATATCCTGAGCGCGAGCGAAGTCGCCCTCAGCCTCCATCAGAGCCTTCTTGCAGTCCATCATACCGGCACCCGTCATCTTGCGGAGCTTCATGACATCAGCAGCTTTGATTTCCATAGTCTTAAACTTATTTTTTGTTAAACATTTGATTCGTGGGAGTCGGCGACTTACTCAGCCTGCTCCTCCTCTGCAGCCGTAGCGGCTACAACCTCCTCGACAGCAGCCTCCTCGGCATCAACCGTAGCCTTCACAGCCTTCTTGATGCGGGGTTTAGCCTCCTTCTTCGGAGCCTCGGCCTCAGCCTCCTGTGCCTCCTTCTCCTTCTCCAGACGGCGCTCCTCAGCACCCTCCGAGATGGCTGCGCACATCACGTCAAGAACTACGCCAATCGACTTCGTAGCATCGTCATTTGCAGGGATAACGTAATCAATGTCGGTCGGATCACAACAAGTATCAACCATTGCAAATACGGGGATGCTCAGACGCTTGGCCTCCTTCACGGCGTTTGCCTCCTTCTGTACGTCGATAACGAACAGTGCAGCCGGCAGACGGGTCAGGTCAGCAATCGAACCCAGGTTCTTCTCGAGCTTGGCACGCTGACGCTCGATCTGGAGCTTCTCGCGCTTCGAGAAGTTATCAAATGTACCATCGCTCAACATCTTGTCGATGGTGGCCATCTTCTTGACAGCCTTACGTATGGTGGGGAAGTTTGTCAGCATACCGCCGGCCCAACGCTCTGTAACATAGGGCATACCTACGGCAGCTACCTTTTCGGCAACTATCTCCTTGGCTTGTTTTTTGGTGGCTACGAACAGCACACGACGGCCACTCTTGGCAATCTGCTTGATGGCTGCTGCAGCCTCATCGAGCTTGAGCACCGTTTTGTGCAAGTCGATGATGTGGATGCCGTTCTTCTCCATGAAGATGTAGGGAGCCATTTTCGGGTTCCACTTACGCTTCAGGTGACCAAAATGGGCACCGGCCTCCAACAGTGTATTAAAATCTGTACGTGACATTTTAATCAATCGGTTTTGTAATTTTAATTCTCTTTTCTTCAATCGTCCGAGTAGCAGCCTCTCACGAGGTGAGTCTCAGGCGATTTTCCGCGGACGAGCAACAACGGGGCAGTACATATAATATATATAAGGTGTAATCCTCGCTTGTTTGGAACTCGTACCGTGCTTTGCCGAAATTCGGTCCAGCGATGAATTAACGCTTGCTGAACTGGAACTTGCGACGTGCTCCGGGCTGACCGGGCTTCTTACGCTCAACCACGCGCGAATCACGCGTCATGAAGCCTGCCTTCTTCAGTGCAGGACGCATCTCGGCGTCGATCTCGCACAGTGCGCGAGCGATACCCAGACGAGCGGCCTCAGCCTGACCCTTGATACCGCCACCAACGAGGTTGATGGTGATGTCATAGTTCTCCAGCGTGTTGGTAGCCAACAGCGGTTGTTTTACCTGGAACTGGAGAATGTCCAGCGAGAAGTAGTCGGCCAATGCCTTGTGGTTGATGGTAATCTGACCCTTACCCGGCTTCACGAATACGCGAGCCACAGCTGCCTTACGGCGACCTACGGTGTTTACAACTTCCATCTTCTTCTTTACTTAATCTCGTTCAACTTAATCTCCTTCGGGCTCTGGGCGGCGTGCGGATGCTCGGCGCCGGCATACACCTTCAGGTTCTTCAAAATGTGCTCGCCCAGACGGGTCTTGGGGAGCATACCCTTCACGGCCTTCTCAACAATGAAGGTCGGTTTCTTCACCAGGTAATCGGCGGGGGTAGCGAAACGCTGACCACCCGGGTAACCCGTGTGACGCACATAGACCTTGTCGGTCATCTTCTTGCCCGTGAGCTTCACCTTGTCCGCGTTGATCACGATGACATAGTCACCGCAATCGGCGTGGGGCGTAAAGCAGGGCTTGTTCTTGCCTCGGAGGATTTTCGCAACCTGCGATGCAAGACGTCCCAATACCTCGTTCGTAGCATCGATGACGTACCACTCCTTGGTAACGCCCTCTGCCGTAGCCGAGATAGTCTTGTAGCTTAATGAATCCACTGTGTTTTACGTTTAATTTAACTTGTTGTAATCCTTTCCCGCACTTTGCGGGTGCGCAAAGGTACGAAAAAGATTTTATTTTGCAAAACTTTTTAATAATGGATTCGTTCCTTTTTTTTTTACGCATCCATATAAAAAAAGGGCTGACCAATCGATACCAATCCCTGCGCACAAACAGATTGTGTATCAGTTGCAACATGCTTTGCGCAGCTTATTACACCTTCTTCTGCTTGCATAACTACACCTATTCGGCTGCTCACTGCTATTGCAACGGAGCTCCTGCCCGCATCAATTTCTTGAGATCCTTCAGATAAGTCTGATAGACATCACGAGGCAATACCCCCCTTTTCGCACAAATACTGGCAGCCATACCGATTACCTCACCGGCCATACCTAAAGTAGCCTGCACGCGCACGGTACCCAACGCTTGATGCGTTACACTCATGCAACGTCCGCCAATAAAAAGATTGGCGATATCCTTTGCATAGAGGCATCGATACGGCACATGATACGGATCTATCCACACCTCTCTACCATTGGTACAATAGGTCAACCACTCCCACCCTTTGAAATACTTGACTTGCTTGGCCGTGGCATAGTGCAAATCCATCGTCCATGTGGTCGTAAAACTCGCATCGGGATATTTTACTCGGTTGACAATATCATTCTCTGTCAACACCAAATCACCCATAATACGGCGTGATTCACGTTTCATACCGATATACTGCATATAGTCCAAACGATAACCGTTGAATCGTTCTTCGTTGTTCTTCAGATAAGCCCAATTGCCAAACACGGCACGAAAATAGTTATCGCGAGCCAACTCTGCCTGTGTTGCATTATCCACCTCCAAACCGGTCTCCCACTCCCAACTCCATTGCGAGACTTTCGAGGCCGATTCTTTGGTACACGGCATCGCCCAAGGCAACTCTTCCACCGTAGGAAATGTGCCCGGATTTTCACGCGGATAGGCATACCAATGCATGCTCATACCCATTTTTTTCTGATCCTCTTGCTCGGGAGCCGAAGGCTCTTGTGCATAAGCCTTGCTCTCGCGTCCTATACGGTACTCGGCTCCGGCTAAATAGCCAATCACGCCATCACCCGTACAATCGACAAACAACTTTCCCTCAAACTGAAACTCCTCACCGCTTTGCAGGTGTTTGCCCGTTACCGATTTGATTTGCCCTTCCTCTGTTACAACTTTATAGGCATGCACGTGTTGATAGATAGCTACACCGGCCTCCTCAAGTAACGCTTTGCGAATTGCGGCTTGTTGTTTGCGGCGATACTCGTTGTTGTTTTGATTCTGCTCCGAGCGGGTGAGATTGCGTCGTTCAACCATTGATACATTGTCGTCTGCTTGTTGCATCAAAGTAGAAACAGGCCCCATATAGTCCCGTAGATTGGGAATCGGTTGGTAACTACGAATATATCCCGTTCGATTTTCACGGACAAAATAGGCCTCCGGATTATTTTTATCGCTCACCTTGGCATTGAGGATTTGACACGTAATATTGCCCAACTCGGGATAGAGATTCTCAAACATCAACCCATTCGCACGTACACCCAACGCATGGTTACCGCCCAACCAAGGCAGGTTATCCACCAACACCACCGACAAGCCGTAACGAGCAGCTGTCAACGCAGTGGCACACCCTGCGATACCACCGCCTATCACAACCAGATCGGCTCCTGAAACCTGTTTAGGCTGCTTATATCCCAACAGCCGAAGTCGCTCCAAGGCAAAGGTCGGATAGTCGGCTATAGGAGCCTCCTTTACCTTCGTGAAATAAAGGGCATCAACACGACCATTGAAGCCGGTCAGGTCGTGTAAAGCAATTTGGGCAGCACCTTTACCGATAGTTACCTCACCGGCATATTGCCACTCCCATTGATTGCCCGTCACGCCTAACTCGGCCTGCAACAATCGCCCATTAACCAACACTTGAAATGCGCCCGGTCCTTTACCTTTATACCATGGAGCAGTCCAATTATATGTACTTACATAGAGATGATATTTACCACCCTCGGCAAACGACACACTCGTAACAGCATCCTTCACCGGACGGCCCAAGCCATGCGCCATCAAATAAGAAGAGTGGATTTTCTCAAATGCCTGATGATCAGTCACCCACCCCCCTTTCTCCGCAAAGGACTCAGCTTCCACCAAAACTTGAGACATAGTCCATTGAGACACCAATAATGCGCAAACGAACAATATACATCTTTTCATAACTATCACGTTTTTCGACTACTTATTTAATTTCTCATCTCCAATGCTCGGTGTTTGGGACCGTCATAATCGTAGACAAACCAATCAAAATCGACATATCCCCAACCGGCCTCTTGTAAACTGAACAACGAAATAGATATACCATTAAAACCAGCTGTTGTCATCTTAAAGGTATCTCCTATCGGCTCAAAATGATGACCATCAAGACTATATAACGCCGTGCCATCACGTTGATTGAGCGTGGTACGCAGCCACACCCATTCACCCTCCACGGGCCGAGAATAAACTACCCCTTCGGGCGTATCAAGATAGATACGATACCCTTCGCAACTTTTCTCAACACCTACGGCTGCATAGTTGGAACCCGTTAACATCAAACCACCTCGTTGACCCTCTACCATTGCCTCAACTGACATTTTTGTCGTCATCGTATCAACAGCACGGCCCATTTTACGTTGAATCACCCGATTCGATACCGAACGTTGCGGAGACTTCGGGTTCGACGGTTTCATTCCATAGAGGCGCAAACAACCCTTCCGCTCCGTTAAGGACCACTTTCCGGCAATCGGATTACCGCTCCAACCCCATTGTGGTGCAAGTTCTTCATGCGAGAAGTCATCATCGGTTTGCACACCTCGTATCGGTTTCCCTGGAATGGGCTTGCGTGCTTGCCACACGGTATTACCGACACCATTTCCATCCACATCTTCGCCCAATATCGGCCAGCCATCCTGCCAGCGTACGGGAATCAAGAATTGAGGGCGTCCTTCATAGGAATCTCGCGATTGTACCAACTGATGAAAATACCACCATGAGCCATTGGGAGCCTGCACCAACGACCCTTGGCTACAACTTCGCATCGTTTTAGTGTCTCGTTCCAATAACACCCGTTTTTCATATGGGCCATCAATGGTCGGTGCTCGTAACACAATCTGGCGACGATCGACCTTATTTCCCTTACCATCCATGGTCCACTCGGAGATAAACAAGTAGTAAAGTCCGTTAATGCGATGTATTTTAGCCGCCTCGGCACCAACTCCCACATAGACATCTTTCCCTTCATCCAACAACTCATATCCGTCCCAACTCAAGCGGAACAGACGCTGATGATAAATGCGCTCCAACTCGAGTTCGTCAATCTGATAGTTGCAAAGTAGATAGGCTTGTTGCTGTTCTTCATCCCAAAAAACAGCCGGATCAGTCATACCGGCTCGTTCAAGCATCAAGTGAGGGGTACTCCACGGACCGCGAATATCCTTACTCTTGCAGACAAAAAGCCCCTTTTCAAAATCGATAAAGTAACAAAGCCAATGATCACCACGATACACCAAATCACCGGCCCAAACACCGGTTCTGGTCTTCCACGTGATACTATCGACAATACCACCAATTATTTCCCAATTGACCAGATCCTCCGATTCGAGGATGGTCATACCCTTCATCGAGGTACCACGCGACGAAATCATATACCACTTATCACCCAATTGCTCCACATCGCTATCAGGAAAGTTACCATTCAAAATCGGATTGCGGAAAGTGCCATCTCCCTGATCGCCCCAACTACCCGTATAGGGCACTTCGAGGTCACGCACCACGGCCTCTTGTCTACCACATCCGGCTAGTACAATGACTAGTAAAACTATGAATAAGAAGTTTCTCATATGGTCATTTGCTGATTCAATTAATCCAATGGCGCCACTTCATAATCGGTCGGATTGACCCAATCAGTTTGACTGGAATCTGCCTTACCGCTCATATAGCGCTCATAAAAATCAAAGCTGGTCGGTTGATAGAACGGGTAGGTGTCGAAAATATCTCCCTTACCATTCACGCGTGGATCTCCGGTTGCATGCAGATGCTCGAAAAGTCGCTTCCGCATCCGCTCTTTACGAGTAGCATAAGTTGGGTTATTCGCCAAATTCTGCATGCAGGCTCGGTCTCTCTCAATGTGATACAACTCTTCAGCAGGATGTTTACCAAAGGACATGTCCCAAAAAGGAGTCTGTTCACCACGACGTCGCAATGCAAGAATTGTTGTCTTGGTAGGCGACCCATCTGTATTCAAATACCCTGTCTCAGGGTTACCTGCCGGCCAAAGTTCCGGCTTAAAGTTATAGATATACAGGTAACCATCTTCGATAATAGAGCGAATCGGATAACCTTGATTGAGTGGTCTTCCGTAATCATGACGCTCCTGGCCTAAAAAGACTGCACTGCGGTCGCATTGAGGTTTATCGGCCAACAAGTCGGTTAACGGATGACCGGCCGGAGCCATTCCGTTGGCCTCTGCATCTACACCTGCCAATTGTAGGAAGGTGGGGGCAATATCTACAAAACTCACATATTGCTCGGCCGTACGACCAGCATTGCGGATACCATTGCGCCACATCACAGCCAACGGCAAGTGGTTCGAATATTCATACTCCAACCCTTTACAGCGAGGGAAAGGCATACCATTATCGGCCGTCACGACAACAATCGTATTATCCAATTCACCGCTCGCTTCCAACAAGGTCATCACACGCCCTAATTGTGTATCAAAATGTTCAATCTCGTACGCATAATCTAACATATCGTGTCGCACCGTGTCGTTGTCGGGCCAGAACGGTGGCACATAATCAATATCGGAGAGCGACTTACCCCCTTTATTGGCTCCGGATTGGAACTCATAAGCTCGATGTGGCTCATGACTTCCAAGCCAGAAGACCCAGGGTTGATCTTTAGGTTTCTGTTCGAGGAATTGCGCAAAATTAGCCGCATAATCATTCGAGCTAATTTTCGACGTTGGGGGAGTCAAACGATGTTGCTGATAGGGCTGGCCAGTCAATTGACGAGGTTTCCCATCAAGTGTACGCGGGTTACCCGGAGCCCAACCTTTTCCCGTAAAGGCGGCATAATAACCATTCCGAGACAGCACCTCACAGAATGTAGGATATTGATTTTCAGGCCAATATCCAATATGATTACCAGCCTCCTCCAACTGCCACGAGTAGCGACCCGTTAACAAGCAGGCACGCGAAGGAGCCGATTTGGCATTCGGCGTATAACAATTCGTAAAGAGAACTCCTTCGGAGGCTATGCGGTCAAATGCGGGTGTTTGCACCCACTCACAACCATAAGCCCCGGCAAAGGGGAATGACTGGTCATCGGCAATAGCGATGAGAATATTCGGTCGACTACCGGCAAGTTCCTGTGCGGCATCACTACAACCAACACCGGCCAAACATCCCAATAACAGGAAATCACGTTGACGTATCATCATTTATTATTGTTTTTTGAAGTTCGAATAAACACGGCATCTTTTGCCGGAACAGTCGTATTACACGGAGCGTAGGTATAGGGCTTGTTCGAGAGGTTAGCAACCACGACACCATGCTCAAAGGTACGCTCTACGATTTCAGAGGCACTATGCACCGTGATTTTCTTGATTTCAATCGAACTATCCGTATCCTGCATCATGAAACGCAGATTAAACCGTTGCTCACCCTTCGGATTATAGACCAGCTTCTTGCGGGTCATATAATCGTAGGTATTTGCAAAGTAGAACCGATGGGTCGTCCACTCCTCAGTTACCACCGAACGCTGGGTCATAAATCGTTTTTGCTGGCCATTGGCCGAAACGACCAAAGCTCTATTATATCCTTCGGGGGTCGTAGCCCCCTTACCCGTTGAGCGCATCGTCACCTCTACATAGACCTCCTCATTCGTATAGGGGACATTACGCAAAACAAAACCAAACACCTCTCGTGTCTTGCCAGGCAACACCTCTATCACCCCATCCTCTGTCATTTTTGCAGTAGCATAGGTTACCTGCGGAGAGGCATGCACACTGGGCCGCGACACATCATCGGTCAAAATTTGAGGAACTATCGGATTACCCATTCCCCGTAATTGATCGGGAGCCTCCGCAGCCAAGAAACGTGCGTCAGAGAGGGGTTTACCCAGCCAACCCACCACGGGTTCACGCTTATCCAAATCGAACAACTCACGCAGATTAGGAATTTCATGCAGCATCAGCCAACTGTTGCAAAGGAGAAACGAATCAGTAAAGACGCTCTGTGCAAAGCCCAACCGATAATATTGCAACATCTCTTTGCGCGAGAGGTGGTCGGGCGTGTTATAACGGAAAGCACCATAGTTGAATTTAGGGGTTGCCGTCAATGGTTTCCACAATTGCAGCATGTTGTAACTGGTTGACCAAGTGATGTAGCCATATGGACGCTGTTCGGGTACGCCCTCCATCTCTACCCCACTCAACACGCCACTACCGGTACGCTGACAACCATGTTCGCGACCATCAGCTGCAATGATGCGATCCGGTCCCACGGCAGCACGCAATCGTGTTAGGAAATCATGACAACCGAGGCCATAGGTCTGCACGCCATCAATCACACCATCATCCTGCTTCCCATCCATATCGACATCTGCTCGATGGCCCAACGCCTTACGTCGTTCGTGATAACCCGTGGTCGGAATACTCATCATCACGTCAAACTGCACCCCATCAAAGGTTTCCCAGCGACCACCTTCAGCAAAATTTTCGGTTAACTCCTCTAACCATACATCAGCGCAGCTCTTACCTTGTGCATCTCGCGGACAAGCAGTCGAGAGGTTGTAATACCACACCATGTTTTTGGTTTTCTCCCACGGGCCACCCATCACATGTGGCGCAGCATAGGTTTTACCGGCCTCAAATGCTTGCGCCTCGGAATTAAACATAGCTCGTTGTACCAATAACTGATTACCGCGTATCTCTATCAAACGGACATACTCGGCATGTTCCCAATCAAAGGTCCCGTCACTTTTTTTACGCACCAGCGTAATGTCATCCGGACATTGAAACCGCATACCATTGTCCATACGAAACTGTGAGGGGTCATTGACCTCAATCCACGCCTCCTTTCGATAATCTGCATCGGAACCTGCCGGTAGCGAAGAGTGTACATCTGATCCCTCGAAATAGAGCCAATGGCCGGGAGAAAATTTCTCCAATCGATAGTTAGGAATACGTCCTCGGCCGTTCATGTGTACGACGACGAATTTCTCGGGGTATTCCTCCTTGAATCGCTTGAACCACGAATGAATCTGTTCATGCGGATTCTCATTCAGCAGCTCTTCATATTCGGTTTTACCCATAATACCCGATAACTCGGCCATACGACGGCTCCAAGGGCGATAGCCCCCCTCGTCACCGGCATAGAAATGCCGGATTGAGAACTCTGCCACACGGAAATACCCGGCACGAGGATACTTTTCCTCAAAAATTTCCAATCGCTCTAGGCGTTGCCCAAAATTCTTTATCCATGGCATGAGAATCAGCACGAGCCCCATCCAAAATATGCGTGAAAGCTGTTGCATAACTTTACAGGTTTGTAGTTATAGGCACATAGACCATTCGTTGTTTATTCGCAGTCCCACTAGTCTCTTCAACAAAGGACCGTTTGAATGCCGCAGCACAAAACGACCGGCAAAAAGAGCTCAACCAAATCATTGAAACACCAACTATTTTTAAGTTAACATCTAGTTTTTGTGGGGTTGCTTAGATATCGTTGCATAATCAATAACCTGGAATGGAATATCCACTTCTGCTCCCCGATCGCCTTGTTGTTGCATCCATGCTTCCAATAAATCTTTCATCTCTTGAATACGAGGCCGGTATTTAGCTTTCTTTGCTAAATTATTCATTTCCCATGGATCTTTCTTCAAATCATAGAATTCAAACTCAGGACGATGGACAAAGCGATTAACAAGTCTTTTTGCTCCTAAATCTTTATTCGCTGCCGTTTTCCAAATACTCCATACACCTGATAACGGCTCCTTCATATAGTGCTTTTCATGGTATGGCACCTCTGGCGTTAAATTCCATATTAATGCATAGCGTTCATTGCGAATGCTCCGAATAGGATAGGGATTTCCTTCCGGAAAATTATTGTGAATACCATAGGCATAATCTCGCGCATGTTCTGACTCACCAAATAATGCTTTTTTGAAACTGATGCCATCTAATTCCGGCCGTGGCTCACCTCCTGCAATATCAATAAAAGTCGGGAGCAAATCTTCATACTGCACAATAGCATGTGAAACCCTGCCAGCAGCAATTTTATCGGGATAGCGAGCTAATAAAGCGCTATGGACTCCAGGATACCAATTGGTCCATTTACCTCCTGGCAGCTGTGGACCCTGCTCTCCTAAAAATAGCACAATGGTATTATCTAACTTATCACTTTCAGCCAAAACTTGCAATACAGAACCAACCTCATTATCCAATGCACGAATTTCAGCCAAATAACGGGTAAACACTTTTCGCATTTGCGGTGTATCCACGCAAATATTGGGTAGAATCAGTTTATCGGGATCAAATTCATCTGGATTGCCCCATGTCCAAGGGACATGCGGATGAATACTACATACATACAAAAGGAAAGGGTCGTCATTTCGCGTAATAAACTCCCTAATACCATTCACATGATAAGGGGCTTTAGCTGCCACACAATTTCGTGTAAATCCAGGAATTTCCTCAAATTTGTACACCGATGGTGTAACGGGATGATCCTTACCCGTTCGCCCGACACGATACCCCTCTTCTTTCATATATTCATTCACGGTTTTTGTGCCATCGAAAGAGAGTTTATGATTTTGATATGTACCATGTCTCATAGGATATAGTCCCGTATACATAGAGGCTCGCACCGGGGCGCTCATGGCGGTAGAAGCATAATTTTGTGTAAACCGTACACCTTCTGTCGCAATACGATCAATATTTGGAGTCTCGATATTCTGTCCTCCATAACAACTCAATTCAGATGAGAGTAAATCATCAGCAACAATCACCACAATATTCGGTCTATCAACCTGCTTATCATTAGTTGCAGCCACACCATATGAAGCCGGAACAACAGTAGCAGTAAGCGTTGTTAGCTTAAAAAATGTACGATGATACATATTATTAACACTCATCACAACTTCGTTTATTAGTACTTCTATTATTTGAGGGGTGCACCTCGCTTCATCATCTTTTTCAGTTCCGGCAAATATCGCTCATACACAGCACGAGGATATACACCATGTTTTCTACATATTTGTGCCGCCATGCCGGTTACCTCACCCGCCATACCGAGCGTCATCTGCACACGCACCGTTCCCAGCGCCTGGTGGGTAACACTCATATTTCGACCACCAATAAAGAGGTTATCGATGTTGCGCGAATAAAGCACACGGTACGGCACATCATAACGATCGACCTTAGCCAATGGTTTGTGGTGGGTACAATAGGTAATCCACTCCCACCCCGGATAGCGAGTCGCATTATCCTTCTTGGCATAGTGTAGATCCATGGTCCACGTAGTGGTGAAACTGGCATCGGGGAACTTCACTCGTTCCAAAATATCCGTTTCATCAAGAATAACATCTCCCAACAAGCGGCGCGACTCTCGTTTCATAGCAATATGTTGCAGGTAATCGAGGCGATAATTGGCATATTTGGGAAGATGATTCTTCAAATAGGCCCAATTACCAAAGACCGCACGCAAAAAGTTATCGCGCACCAATTCCGCTTCGGTAGCATTATCTATCTCAAGGCCTGTCTCCCACCACCAGGCCCAACTACTACGATCAATAAAATAGTCTGCATCCACCTGCATCGCCCACGGAAGTTCCTCGGGTTTCGGGAATGTACCCGAATCAACTCGCGGAAAGGCATACCATTGCATCGTAGAGCCCATCATTTTGTAATCTTCGCGTTGCGGAGCTGAGGGTTCTTGTGCTATCGCTTGGCTTTCACGCCCGCGACGATAATCAGCCTTGGCTAAATAGCCCACCGTGCCATCACCCGTACAATCGGCAAAGAGTGTTCCCGAAAACCGATACTCCTCGCCGGTTTTTAGACATTTCCCGACCACTGAGGTAATCACACTACCCTCTCGGACTACCTCAAACACATGAATATTGTGGTAGATTTGCACCCCCGCATCTCGCAAGAGTTGCTCTCGTTTCAAGGCAGCATTACGTCGCAAATACTCCTGGGTTTTCATGTTCCGCTCTTGACGATTGGCCGGTTGCACGCCTTGACGCTCCAACCAGCGCATCGCATTGAGCATATCCGAGCCTCTTGACTCCTTTGTCGGACGCATCAAAGACTGCTCATAGAAGGCAAATTTCACATCGCCAAAACCCGTCGGGTCAACCTGGTAGGCCGCCGGATCGTTTTTTGCCGAAAGTGCGACTCCCGTTACCTGACAAGTTACATTGCCCAACTGAGGGTAAAGATTCTTATAAAGCAACCCGGAAGCACGCACACCCAAGGCATTATTTCCTCCCAGCCACGGCAGGTTATCGACAATGACCACCCGCAGGCCATAACGTGCAGCCGTTAAGGCTGTTGTGCAACCTGCAATACCACCGCCTACTACGACCAAATCCGCTTTCGGAATCTCACATGGCGAGGTATACCCCAGCAACCGACAACGTTCTGCAGCAAAGGTGTGATAATCGGCTTCAGGAGCCTCTTTCTGTTGCGTAAAATAGACCGCATCGGCTCGTCCGTTAAAGCCTGTCAAATCATGTAACCGCACCTCGTGTTCTCCGGCCGAAAGAGTTATCTGGCCGGCATATTGCCAACCCCAACTAGACCCTGTCGTACCCAATTTATTGGCCAACGTCTCTCCGTCAATTTTTAGTTGAAACGCACCGGGGCCCTCACCTTGATACCAAGGTGAGGTCCAGTTATAGGTACTCACGTAAACATGGTAATCTCCCGCATCGGCAAATTTTACTTGCGTAAAGGCATCTTCTACCACACGTCCCAAGCCATGCGCCATGAGATAGGCCGACTGAATTTTATCGAAGGCTTGATGATCCGACACCCAGCCTCCTCGGTGAATAAAAGATTCCGTCTCAACCAATATTTGTGCACCTGCTACACCATGCAATGCCAACATAGTACAACAAGCTACCATCCATTTCGCTTTCATCATCTTCATCTAAACTATTTCACCTCCTCCAACAAGAAAACGGCACTATCATATTGGCGAGCAATCTGTAACTCGACACCAACCTGCTGCAAATAGGCTCCATCGTAGCAATTTCCATCACCCCAAAAGGCCTTACGCTTACTTACCTTGTTTATTTCAGTAATACGATATACCTTCGCAGGATCTAACCCCTGCAAATGCACTGTAGGACGAATACCTCGTCTATTAAATCCCGTGCAGTAGGCAAACAAAACGGCCTTGCGCTTATCCTTGCTGACCAACATATTAGCCGCATGGTTATTCGTACATGCATAGGGAGAAATCAACCGATACAAATCGCCTTTGGTGACCAATTCGCGAACATGATTCTTATAGTTGGTTATCGCCTCGCGCGCAAAAGCCATCTCCCCGGCAGGTATATCCTTGGGTTGCAATTCCAAACCCAGACGGCCACTCATTGCAACATCGAAACGGAATTTAATAGGTGTGACACTACCGGTCTGATGATTCGGTGTCGCAGACACATGAGACGCTGTAGCTATAGGCGGATAGATTAGATTAGTAACATATTGCATATAGACACGCTGCAAGGCATCGGAATTGTCTGATGTCCAGAACTCATCATGGTAAGGTAATGATCCATAATCCACTCGTCCACCACCCGAAGCACAAGCCTGTATCATC
Organism: Alistipes sp.; assembly: GCA_017623115.1. Classification (GTDB taxonomy): domain Bacteria; phylum Bacteroidota; class Bacteroidia; order Bacteroidales; family Rikenellaceae; genus Alistipes. Next base: position 22,111 of record JAGAPT010000036.1, on the reverse strand, counting down.
ACATCGGGATACTTCGCGCGAATGCGGTCATAGACCTCATATAATCCACGGATGTAATCAACCCAGAAGTGTGTCTGCTCATTTGACGAAAGATATTGCGAGCCAACCTGTTCCACATGGCGATTCGCATCCCACTTGATATAATAAATATCCGGATGAGCAGTTAGCAGTTTATCAACAACTCCCCACACAAACTCTTGTACTTCGGGATTCGTCAGGTCAAGCAACAACTGATTGCGCATGGTAATCTTCTCCCGCCCCGGACTTTGTACAATCCACTCAGGATGTTTCTCAGCCAATTCACTCTTCGGATTCACCATTTCCGGCTCAATCCAGATACCAAACTTCAATCCCTTTGAGGTAGCATAGTCAATCAGGTACTGAAGGCCTCGGGGTAGTTTTTTCGCATTTACCTGCCAATCGCCCAACCCCATCTTATCGCTATTGCGTGGATATTTATTGCCAAACCAACCATCGTCGAGCACAAAGAGTTCCACACCCATTTGAGCCGCATCATCCATCATATCGGTCAAGACCTGCTCATCAAAGTTGAAATAAGCACCCTCCCAACTATTCAGCAGAATGGGACGCTCTTTCATCCCGGCATGCAGGCCGTAACGACGCGCCCAATCGTGAAAATTACGCGAAATCGTTCCTTGCCCATTGGCGCTATAAGTAAATAGGAACTTTGGGGTTTGGAACTGCTCTCCTTTATTCAATTTATAGGCCGCAAGGAAGGGATTGATGCCAGCAAGAACACTCAAGTAATCGCGTTCATCCACCTCAAACGAGAGTTTATAATTACCCGACCATGCCAATGCGCCACCGATGCAATGACCGCTATTTTCTTGCGCAGGATGATCCAGCGAAAGAATAAACGAAGGGTTTTCACTTTGCGTAGTACGCACCCCTTTTTTCGACTCTACAACCTTGATACCGGGCTCCAAAGTCTCCTCAACACGATTCATCTCACCAGCCCAGGTACCATAGAAATGGGTCAAATAGTAGTTATTGGCACGGAAATTAAGAAACGATGAATAAAAGCGCTGCAGAGACACCTCCCCTTTGCTTTCGTTTGCGATGGTAACCCATTGAGCCATGACGTCCTCTTGCTGATAGGCCTCGACATGCAACTGCACACACACCGCTGCAACACGATCGCGTAAGGTAAATATACCATGTATGACCCCCTCTGAGCTTTGTTGCACATAGTTATCAAAGACCAGTTCGGTAATTAAACTTCCGTTGGCGTTGATGACACTGAGTGCTGGCTCGTTCACATACCCTAAGCCAAACGACGGATACGCCTCGTAGTTAGCCTCGCGCTGGCAGTCCGGACGGTTGTAACTACGCCAAGGTGCAAATTGATCGGTGTTGGACAGTCGCGGTCCATAGTATCGAAAAATCAAGCGCCCATCTTCTCCGACGGTATAGACCAATTGCGTGTTATCGGTCGACAATTGATAAACTTGATTCAGTTGGCTGGCAGCATGGGTTATCGAACTTAGCAACAGACTCGATACAGCCATCAAACCCCATCGCAGAACGCATGTCATGATTCGTAAAAGTTATTCGATTAATAGTTTATTCTGGTAAAAATAGGCTTTACGCAAGGTCAAATAGGAGGGTGCCACATTGGGCGCATGATAAGATATCATCATACGCTTGGCCTTCGTAAAAAAGAGCATAGCATGACCTCCGCCGGAAATAATCGGAGTTGAAGCGTGTGTCCAAGGACCGGTTATCGACCCATCGGAATAAGCTACACCGATTGCATAACTACCATTGCTGGCGCGGAAGCTTGACCACGTCATATACAGCCGCCCGTTTTCGTCGCGCACCACAAAAGGTGCATCAGTTACCTTACCGGTAACACCTTGTGCCGTGATATCGCCAACCCATGGAGCAGCGGACGCACGAAACAACAGTTGGGGATCACCTTTCATAGCCTTTAAATCATCCGTCAACTGTACCGCATAAATTTCTCCATCAACAGCCTCGAGCCATTCCCTGCAATAGAGCATCCATGGGGTGCCCTGCTCGTCAATGTACAACGAACCATCCAGACACATTTGGTCTTTCGGTGTTATGGGGCCATTGACCAATGGTTCAAACGGCCCAGCCGGATGATCGGCCACCAAAATCGAGGTTCCACGTTTTGCGTCGGGAGCACTGAACGTCACAAAGAGATAGTAACGATCCTTATACTCATAAAGGTCTGGAGCCCAGAAATCCTCTTTTCCCCAAAAATTGTAACGAGGGACAAAGGAATCACATTCATATCGCCACCATTGTAAATCCGAACTGGTGTAACACGAAATCTTGCCTCCACCGTTTACATGCAGATAGTAGCGTTTTGTCTGCTCATGCCAATAAATAAACGGATCACGACATTTGAAGGCCGCAGTCTCGATATCAAATCCACGCTGGGGTCCCGACTCCGGCTGTTCGTTTTCGCCACCGCATGCAGATAGGCAGGTCAGCATACTCAACGTAAACACCATCAAGAACAAACACCATGTCCGCTGGATATAACCGACATTCGTTTCCTCTTTCGCAATGCATTTTCTCTTCATATTTTCCATCATTGTGAAGTGTTTTGTAAATAATAGGCTCTCTTTCCAACTCACCTTACACTGATAGTCGGGCTGCCACATCAGCGTTCAATGCTGCAACCCAACAACAAAGATACATAATTAGTAAGTGTTTTCGTGGCACAATTTTCCACTTTGCACGCACAATTATCCAATCAACCAAATATCAACAATTTACAACAATAAAACAGATGTCAAATCTATATCCGGAAGCCTTGCAACTCCTGAGTAGTTTCAGTGATCTATCCCAGCAACACCATCTATCCAACACGCTCCATAACACTCTTTTTCCTAAAAATACTACAACATATTTATTTTCATTATATTACGAAGAAACACATCGGATAATTGTGCGACTTTTAGATGCAAAAAATCCTTATCTTTACCCCTTAAAAAGGCCCTCCAAACACCCTTTTCCGTTGCAATTTACAGCCAACTTTATATATCTTTGTTCAAGGCTTTCTTTCCACAATTGCCCAAGCTGACAATTTTGGAATGTACTAACTTAATGTTTTAATGCTATGAACCGAAGATTACTTAAATTGAGCCAAAATGTAGCGGTTTGGGCGTTGCTATTGGCAATCGGAATGTTTGTCAGTAGCCTTATGGCTGTTGCCCAACCTCGCGGGAAAACGATTTCAGGTACCGTCGTCGACGATGCCCAGAATCCACTCGTAGGTGTAACCGTTGTCGTGGAAGGCAAAAAGGCCAACGCCATCACCAACGTACACGGCCGTTACGAGATTACTGCTTCGCGTGGCGACGTATTGGTATTTAATTATTTGGGTATGCACCCACAAAAGATTGCTGTCACCAATCAGACAGTAGTTGATGTCCAAATGGTTACCAACATGGTCGGTGTTGATGAAATTGTCGTCGTGGGTTATGGTATGCAGAATCGTCGCGATATCACCACCGCTATCAGTTCCGTGTCACCCGACAAGTTGCAGGACATGCCATTGTTCGACATCAATCAGGCAATGAGCGGTCAAGCTGCCGGTGTAAATGTCATCAGCGCCTCGGGAGCACCGGGTGGTGGTACCGACATTCAGATTCGTGGTTTGAGTACCCTCAGTGCCGACACCTCACCGCTCTATGTAGTGGATGGCGTGGTCTTGCAGTTAGGATCCTCCCTCGAAGAAGGCCCCTTCTCGTTTATCAATCCGGCCGATGTAGCTTCGATTGAGATTCTGAAAGATGCAGCTGCAGCCGCCATTTATGGTTCGCGCGCATCGAATGGTGTTGTATTGATCACCACCAAGAATGGCGAAAAGGGTCAGGCGCGTGTACGCGTAGCGATTAAAACCGGTGTACAAGAAGTTTTCAACAAGGTAGACCTTCTTTCGGCACAAGAGTTTGCCACACTGGCAATCGAAGCCCGTAATAACCTCTGGGTCGACACCGGTCACAGCATCACCGATCCCGACGCATTGCGTAACAACAATACCAAAATCGGCTATTTCCAGGATTTTCTCGACTCGGGCAAGAAGGGAACCGACTGGCAGGATGCGATTTATCAGTTAGCACCCTATCAGGAGTATCAGGTAAATGTAAACGGTGGCTCCGAGACCGTAAAATATATGGTTTCAGGTGGTATCATGGATCAGGAGGGTATTGTAAAGAACTCCGATTTCCAGCGTTACTCGTTCCGCACCAATGTAGACTTCAAATTGGGTCGTCGCTTTGATTTGAGCGTTAAGATGAGCCCGATTTACACACGCCAAAACTACTTGCGCACACATGGTCGTTATCACGATGCGGCAGGTGGTATCGTACAGGCTGCGCTGTTGATGAACCCCTTGATGGATATTTATGACCCGACAACTCTTTCGGGCTACTCGACCGGTATTGCGCAGAGCAACGCCATGACCTCTATGGAGAATCCTGTTGCCAAGATCAACCTCTTGAAAGATCAACGTGAGGCCTTCCGCTTCCTGGGTGATGTTGCATTAAACTACAACATTCTTCCTGGCTTGAACTTCAAGTTGAGTGGTTCGGCTAACGTCAACAGCTACCACGCCAACAACATCACACCGAGTACGGTTGGTGCCTACAATGAGTTGCCGCCCAAGCAGAATGCTATCCAGTCGACGGCTCGCCGCACCATCAACTTGCAATCCTCGGCCCAGTTGAGCTACCGCAAACAGTTCTCCGGTGGTCACGATTTGAATGTTGTGGGTGTCTTCGAGACACAATTCGAGAAGATGCATGAGGTGATTGCCCGCGCCAGTGACACCTGGACCGATGATATGATTATCGTGGATAGTTCATTGGCAGAGGATTATCGTCTGGGACAATCCAATCTCGTTGAGTGGGGATTGATGTCGGGCGTAGGCCGTATCAACTATAACTTCCGTAGCAAATACTACCTCATGGCCAGTTTGCGTGCCGATGGTTCATCGCGCTTTGCCAAGAAATGGGGTATCTTCCCGGCGGCTTCAGCGGCTTGGCGCATCTCGCAGGAGCCTTTCATGCGTAACATCCGCTGGATTTCGGATTTGAAGTTGCGTGCATCGTATGGCGTCACGGGTAACAATGCCATTGGCAACTACCAGCATTTGCGTCTGTTGACCGGCCAGAGTTATACGTTGGGTGCAGCCGGTGAAATGGCCGTGAATGGAGTTCGCCTCAGCACGGTAGGTAATGATGATTTGACTTGGGAACAGACCAATCAAATCGATGCAGGTATTGACCTTTCGCTCTTCCGCCGTCGACTCAACATCACGGTCGACTATTATAACAAGAAGACCAAGGACCTGCTTTTGTCGCTGCAAATCCCCTACACCTCGGGATTCACTTCGCGTATGTCGAACATGGGTAAGGTACGCAACGAAGGTTGGGAGTTCACGTTGCAATCACAGAACTTGAATGGTCGTTTCAAGTGGGACAGCAACTTCAACATCTCGTTCAACAAGCAGACTGTACTGGCTTTAGGCCCCACGAAAGATCCGCTCTATGGTGACGCCAGCTACTTTGCCAATACGAACATCACACAGGTAGGACAACCCGTAGGTCTGTTCTATGGCATGAAGGCTATCGGTGTCTACAAAAACCAGGAAGAGGTTGACATGTACCCCGGCATCAAGACCGGTAATGCCATCTCGCGTCCGGGTGAGCTGATTTATGAGGATGTAAACAAAGACGGCCGTATTACCATCGACGACCGTACCATCATTGGTGATCCGCATCCCGACTTCACGTTTGGTTTCACCAACAACTTCTCCTACCGCAACTTCACGTTGAAGGTCTTTCTGCGAGGTAGCGTAGGTGCCGAGGTGATGAATATGGCATGGGGAAGTACTCCCTATCGTATGATTGCAAATGGTCCCACCACATGGCTGAATCGTTGGCAATCGCCCGAGAATCCGGGAGATGGCAAGACGCCACGCGTCAAACTGACCAATCGTGGTATCATCGATTTTGAGCAGCTTGACTCCACCTTCATCGAGGATGGATCGTTCCTCAACATTCAGAATGTTTCGTTGAGCTATCGTGTACCTGCCAAGATTACCAAGAAGCTCCGCTTACAGAATTTGGTCTTCACGCTGGCAGTCAACAACGCCTACATGTGGACCAAATATACAGGTTACAACCCCGAAGGTCGTATGAACATCGGTTCGACGCTTGCTCCGGGTGTTGACTGGGGTACCTATCCGCTCTCACGCACCTATATGTTCACCCTCGCAACGAACTTCTAAAACCTCGAACAGATTATGAAACAGATTAAATATATTTTGCTACTTTGTGTTGCTGCAATCACCTCGTGTGATTTGCTTGACCGACCGGTTTACGACCGCATCGAGAGCAAGACATTCTATAAAGACGAGAAAGACATCAACCTGGCTGTCATCGGTTCATACGGAACATTGGGAGCCATCTACGCTGCAGATTTTGTAAAATACGCCGAATTGCCGAGTGATAATTCCTCGACCGTAGGTGATACGGGAGACCACGCATTGCTCGATAAATTCATCGTGTCACCTGTCAATCCGGTCATTCAGTCAGCATGGCGTCTACACTATCGCTGTATCGCCAATGTCAATGACATTCTGGCTGCAATTCCGAATATTACTTTCACCAGCGACGAAAAAGAAGACCAATACAAAGGTGAAGCCTTATTCATCCGAGCCCTCTGCTACTTCAACTTGGTGCGCCTATTTGGTGATGTACCCTATATCGATCGTCCGATTACAGTCGAAGAGTCGCAGCAGTTGTCGCGCACGGACAAAGCAAAAGTCTACGCGGATTTGATTATTCCCGACTTACAAGCAGCGAAAGCGTTGTTGCCTGCCAACTATTCGGGTGAGGATATAGGTCGCATTACCTCAGGTGCTGCGCAGACGCTGCTTGGCTCGGTCTATTTGACCACATACGATTACGAGAATTGCGTCAACGAATTGGGCGATTTGATCGCCAAAAAACGTTACTCGCTGTTGCCGGTATATGCCGACATCTTCAATCCAGATAATGCAAATCACGCCGAGTCGATTTTCGAGATCCAATTTGAGAAAGGATACACGGGTGGCAGCCAATGGAGTTGCCAAGCACACAGTCGCGAACTTGCAGAGACGTTGGGCGTTTCTACTGCAGCCGTCACCGTACCCACCTCCGATCTCATCAGCTTATTCGAAACGGGTAGTGCCCGTTACCAGGCCACCATTGGCAAGTTGCCTAACGCAAGCAACAAACAGGTCAGCCATGTCAAGAAACATTACATGGAGCTCTCGATTCAGAACCACTCGGATGACAACTGGCCCGTATTGCGTTATGCCGATGTACTATTGATGTATGCCGAGGCCTTGAATGAGTTGAATGCAACACCGACGCAGGAAGCGATCGACTGTATCAACCAGATTCGCCGTCGTGCCTATGCCGTAGAGGATAACTCGCAAGACCTGACGCCGGCCGAGGTAATTGATCAGCAGACCTTCCGTGAGGTAATTGCCGAAGAGCGACGTTTTGAGCTCTGCTTCGAGGGTCATCGTTGGTTTGATTTGGTGCGCACGGGAAAATATGTCGAGGTGATGAATGCCCACTTCGAACGGTACAATTCTGGTGCCTATAACGTGGAGAATTACAATAATCTCTTCCCCGTTCCGCAACGCGAGATTGATGTCAACCCGAATCTGCTGCCCAACAACCCCGGTTTCAATTAATCAACGAACTAAAAAAACGATACGAAGATGAGAACTATTCAATTTAGCATAAAAGCATCGATCGTAGCATTCCTGTTCGCTGCAGGGGTTGGATGTACCTACGATACGACAGTCGATCAACCCTACGCAGGGCCTATCGATGGTTTGGATTTATTTACCGGAAATATTGAGACAGCTTCGACCACACCCATCAGCGTCACGTGGAATTCGGAGGACAAAGTAGGTGTATTTGCCGGCACAAATGCGAACAAAACCTATCTGTTGCGCGAGAATATGAATTCGAGTGCCGTGTTTGAGCCCGAAGATGCGACAGCTATTGATGGCCCAATTGACCGCATCTATGCCTATACGCCCTATGACGCAAATGCCACGATGGTCGGCAATATGCTTTCGCTTACCATACCTGCCGTACAGCCCTATCAGGCAGATGGTACCGCCCCGGGCGTCAATCCGATGGTCGCCTCGGCTCCTACGCGCAGCGTCTTTTTTAAGCATGTGTGCGGTGTGGTAAAACTCAAATTATCAAACACCGAATTTGGCACGGTGCGTAAGGTAACGATGACTACATTGGAAGGCGCTCCGTTGGGAGGTCCTTGCCAGGTTGACCTCGATTTCGGATTCTACGACAATCCGCAACCCATCTTTGGTGAGGAGGCTGTTGATGCCATTACCATTGACTGTAGTGCCGAGCCGATAAAGATTACGACAGCCGGCTATTTCTTACACTTCGTGGTTGCTCCCGGCACCTATGAAAGTGTCGTCTTCAACATCGAGAACACAGATGGTGAGGTCTTCGAGAGCCGCACAAAGGAGCCATTAACCGTAACTCGCGGTCAGATTGCCGACGCCGGTTTGGCTCGCATCTACATCGAGGAGTTCTTCTATGGCAAGGCCAACTGTATCCAGCACGCCGAGCCGGGGACCTATACGTTCGATGTGTCGCCCTACTTCACGACCGATTCATATGGTTATGCTTACGAGTTCAACACGCGCGAGGATTTGGTGTTGGCTTCGTCGGCCGACCTATTGTGGCAGAGCCATCAGGGTATGATTACCAACGTAACGCTCTCGGATGACAAGAAGAGCATTACGTTCACGGCTGCCAAGCAGGGTAATGCCTTGGTAGCTATCCGCGATGCCGAGGGAACGATTCTATGGAGTTTCCACCTCTGGATTTCGCCCGTTGAGTCGATACTCTATCCCAATGGTTGGTATGTATTCGATCGCAACCTTGGTGCACGCAGTAGCGATCCCAAAGACGAAATGGCTACTTGGGGACTCTATTATCAGTGGGGCCGCAAAGATCCGATGCCGGAGTTGCAGAAGCCGGCAAAAATAACAACAACGCCCGCCAATAACTTCTGGGCATCAGGAACCTATTATAAGATGGACAACTCGGAGTTCCGTATCACTGCAGTTGCTTCGGGTCCGGGCGTGGATCAATACTACGCCATCAAGCACCCAACGACATTTATCCAACGAGCAGGGTCGACCAATGTCGATTGGCTATATGCGAGTAGCAACGATCGTTTGTGGGGTAATCCGGAAGGTAGCACCAAGCCCAAGATCGAAACCATACAAAAATCCATTTATGACCCATGTCCAGAGGGTTACATGGTATCACCTTTGAATATCTTGTCGGCCAATGGAGTCAAACAAGGCTCATTAGAAAACTTCCCATTCTATGGAACTACAGCCGGAGAGGTAACCGACTTTGGACGTATGCTGACAACGGATGGCATCAATCAATGGTATCCCGCCGCACGTCAGTACCACAACAATATGAGTATGGCTTTGACACCTCCGAAGGGTCTTAGTACGCGATTGAACGACCTCATTGTCCGCATATGGACAAGTGCGCCAAAAACCGCCGTAGCCGATGGCAAAGCACGAGCATTGGTCTTCGGCCCAAAAGAGGCTGCAACCTATCCGGAGTGGGAGCAGCACCGTGCATTTGGTTACAATATTCGTTGTGTGAAGGTGGTAAATGGCCAATAGGCGTGTTGTAACATTCTAAAATTTCATTAACTTTGTGCAAATCTTGCATGGCTTTGGGGCGTTGCCCCGAGGCCGTGCAGGATTTTTCGAAATTGAATAGGATATGAATCTGAAACTTCCTTTGACCGGATTACTCGGTCTCGGTGCTACGCTAAACGGCCACGCAGAAAGTACTCCGAAGCAAGAAGGCACTACCCAACCACCATCCTCTAAGCCCAACGTCTTGATTATTTATACGGACGACATGGGAGTGGGCGATGTTTCATTTCTTAATAACGGCTGGGTACAAACGCCCAATATCGACCTTTTGGCTCGTTCAGGTGTAGTAGTCAATAACTACTATACGGCAGCAGCCGTCAGTTCCCCGTCGCGTGCAGGTTTGACCACCGGTATCTTCCCGCTCGAACTGGGCATCAACACCTTCCTGCATACCCGTCAGCACAACGCTGATTGCGAGCAGAACGATTTTCTCGACCCATCGTTTCCCTCTATGGCGCGTTCGTTTCAGGCTATCGGCTACCGCACAGCCCACATTGGCAAATGGCACATGGGCGGAGGTCGTGATGTGGACAATGCCCCCTCGATTACCGAATATGGCTTTGATGAATACCTAACTACCTATGAAGGTCCTGACCCAGACCCGGCCATCACGGCGACCGATTGGATATGGTCGAAGCAGGACTCGGTGAAGCGTTGGCAACGCACCGAATACTTTGTCGACAAAACCCTCGAATTCATGGAACGCAACCGCGACCAAGCCTTCTTTGTCAATTTATGGCCTGACGATATGCATACGCCCTATGTTCCTGATGCGGTTGTGCAAGAGCAAGACAAGACATGGAGCATGCCTCGCAATTTCAAAGCCGTATTGAAGGAGTATGATGTACAAATTGGCCGATTGCTTGATGGGATGCGTCGGTTGGGCGTAGATAAAAATACCATCATCATCTTCACCAGCGACAACGGCCCGATGCCCTACTACAATCAGCAACGCACCAATGGCCTACGCAGCATGAAATGCAGTCTTTACGAAGGCGGTATCCGCATGCCGTTTATCATCAGTTGGCCCGAGCGTATTCCGGCCGGGAAAATAGATTATAAGTCAGTGGTGTGCAGTGTCGACATCTACCCTTCGCTCTGCGCACTGACCGGTGCCAAGATGCCTGAAGGTGTGGCGTTCAGTGGTGAGGATATGAGCCAGGTGTTCCTCGGGGAGGCACAGCAACGCACTACGGATCTCATGTGGGAATTTGGTCGCAACGACTTCTTCTACCGCCACCCGATAGCTGAAAACAACAGTCCCCATTTAGCAATTCGTCGGGGCGATATGAAACTGTTGATCAACTCGACAGACGACCGCATCGAGCTCTACAATCTCAAAAAAGACCCTTACGAGCAACACAACATTGCTGACAAACATCCCGAACTGGTTGAGCGTTTGCGTGCACGGGTGACGCAGTGGTGGGATGAGCGTATGCGGATTAACCAAGCAACAAAATAACCTGCCTCTCTAATTGCTGATGAAACGATTCTTTACTACATGGTGTTTGCTGATAGGTCTGCTGACCGGAACCGGTTGCATCAACCACTCGACCACCTCCGACAACACATTGGACTATCCGCTCAACGTAAACGATATGCGGGTACGTGACCCCTTTATTTTGGCCAATGCTGCTGATAGCACCTACTATATGCATGCCAATAGTGGTAAAGGCTCGTTCGTCTGCTATGCCAGCAAAGACCTGCGCCAATGGCGTCTGTGTGGCGAATCCTTTATCCCGCAACCCGACTTCTGGGGAAAACGCGATTTCTGGGCTCCAAAAACCTATTACTACAAGGGGCGTTTCTACCTCATTGCCAGTTTTTATTCACCCGAGCGACAACGTGCTATCTCCATCTTGGTATCTGATTACCCCAATCGGGACTTTCAACCATTGGTCAACCAGCCTATCACCCCCGCCGGCTGGTTGTGCCTCGACGGAACACTCTACATTGACAAAGATGGTTCACCATGGCTCATCTATGCACGTGAGTGGATTGAGGTGGAAAATGGCGAAATCTATGCACAACGTCTATCAGAAGATTTGACACAAACGGCCGGAAAGCCAATTCTACTCTGTCGAGGGTCAGACTCCGATTGGGCAGGGCTCATTACCTCTGGTTCTAAAACCGGTATTGTCACCAATGCGCCTTTCATCTACACCACCGAAAACGGAAAGTTATTGCTCTTATGGAGTAGTTTCCGTGCCAATGGTGAGTATGCGATCGGCACCGCTATTTCACACTCTGGTAATCTATGCGGTCCATGGCAGCAACAGAGCAACTCGCTCAACGATGATGGAGGACACGCCATGTTGTTTCGCGATTTTCAGGGATCTCTACTCCTCTCCTACCATACAAATGAGCCTCCGGTACAAATTATTCTGCGACCAATACGCATCGAGCAGGAAAATATCATCTTCTTAAATTAAGCCTATATGAAGCCTCTTTGCTCTACTTTGGTGGCAATATGGTTCGCTATCCTATCTCTGCCGACAGGCGTATTCGGGCATGGGAACAACCTGCGTTTCATCCATCTCTCGAATATCAACGAGCTGCCCAGCAACACCATCCATTCTATTTGCCAAGACTATAAAGGGTTTATCTGGATAGGTGCCGAAAATAGCCTGTGCCGTTGGGATGGCCACACGATGATTACCTATAAATCCTCCTCGGAAAAGGAGACCTATCGTATCCCCTCGAAGTCGATTCTCAAAGTCTATGCAGACCAAGCCAAGCGCGTATGGGTTATCACGTCGGGCGGCGTGCGCTACTACGACTATGCCGATGATGCATTCCATGCCCCCGAAAACGACATCCCCGAACTATCCTATTGTGCCATTGCCGAGGCGGCAGACCAAAGGCTCTATCTCGGTGTGGGCGACATGTTACGTACCTACAATCCCGATGAAAACCGTCTGGAGCCTATCATGGTACACCAACGGGAGGTGCGTGGCCGTTTTACAGCTTTAGCCATCGATAAAACCGGTGATGTATGGGCCGGAACAAAGACCGACGGTCTGATTCACATGAACGGCACCCACACGGTCATCACGCGCTATCATGCCAACAACAACATGCAGGATTGGCTGATTTCGAATCGGATTACGGCACTCTATTACAGCCCGAATGAGGATGTGTTGTGGATCGGTAGTGGTGATCGAGGTGTCTGCTGTTATCATATCACCCAAAAGCGATTCGAGCGTATCGCTGAACTCGCCAATATCCCTATCACCTCGTTCTGCGAAGATGCAGACAGCAATCTCTGGATTGGTACTACACAAGGACTCTACATCTATAACCCCCATACCAAAGCCGTCATAGCCCATCAACTCAAAAGTGCCACAAGCCACAATCAGTTGAGCGACAACTTCATCACCGACATCTTCTGCGACCGCGAGCGCAATATGCTCATCGGCACCCAATATGGCGGTATCAACATCCATCCACACATGTTCCGGCAGTTTGCCTTCTACGATTGGGGCGAGGGTGAAAATTTTCTATCGGGACGCACTGTGCGACAAATACTCCCCGACCAAGCCGGCAACCTATGGATTGCCACCGAGGATGGGAATCTCAACAAACTGCTTTGGGCGAAGAATACCATCCAAACCATCTCGATCCCCGGCCAAGAGAGCTCGAATCCGTATGCGCTGTTGTGGGATAAACGGGGGCGTTTATGGATTGGTACCACCTCCAACGGACTCTATTGCTACACTCCCAAAAACAACCACTTCAAACAGTTTACCGTTGAGCAATACCCGGGGCTCTCAACAAACCGTATCCTCTCCCTCTTGGAGGACCAAGATGGTCGCCTATGGGTCGGCACCGGCAGCGGCTTGACCCTCTACAACGAGCAGAAGAACCATTTCGTACAATTCGAACCCGGCCGATTCCGCAAGCAGATGATAAACCATCTGCGCATGGATGACGAAGGAAATGTCTGGATTGCTACCCATTCGCAAGGTTTGTTCTGCTATCTCAAAGAGTTACAGCACATGAAAGAGGTCAAGCTCTTTGATGCTGTAGGCGAGCCAATTCGTGCCAATAAATACATCAACTACATCTATCAGGACAGCCGTCGCATGCTCTGGATATCAACCAACCATCACGGCTTGTTCCGCTACGACTTACAGACCGAACGATTCACCAACTACACAACCGAAGACCTGCTGCTATCCAATACGGTCTATTCGGTTATCGAGGATAATCACGGCAACATCTGGATCAGTACCGACAATGGATTGAGTTGTTTCGACCATCTCTCTTCGACCTTCGTCAATTATTCGGTCAGCGAGGGTCTGCCCAACAAGCAATTCAGCAACAACTCGGTCTATCGCGACCCCGATGGCTATCTCTATTTCGGTACCATCAACGGCATGATTGCCTTCCATCCCGATTCGTTGCAGTTCTCGTCGAATCAGGCCAAGGTCGAGTTCACCGCACTTCGTGTTCAAGGAGGCGTAGTGGACCTCGACACCCAAGCAGTTGAAACACGCCCCATCGAGGACGGCGGTGTCATCCGACTCAATAGTTCGCAGGCCAAATCGCTCACCATCAGTTACACAGTGCCCACCATCAGCCACGCTTCGAGTCTCTCGTTTGCCACAAGTTTCGGTTCCGAGACGCATTGGGACTATGTAGGTTCGCAGAAACACATCAATCTGGCCAATCTGATGGCCGGCGAGTATCTGCTGCAATTAAAGGCGTCGTTCAACAACCGCTGGAAGGGCGATGAACCCATTACCTCGCTACGCATCATTGTCGAGCCACCCTTCTATCGTTCGACCGCATTTTGCATTGGATATCTCATCCTGGCGTTAGCCCTGTTATTTTATTGCTGGCATCTGTTCCGCATCCGTCAAAAGCGACACACAACGGCCCTTGCCGAACAATTGGAGCGCAAAAATGCCGAGGAGATGCATCGTATGCAACTCAACTTCTTTGCCAATATTTCACATCAATTGCGCATCCCGATCAGTCTAATCATCGGACCGTTGGAGGCGATGATCGAGAAAGGAATGTTTGCAGGCGACACCGAACGCCGCATGCGTTTGTTAGCCCGCAATGCCACGAAAATGAAGTTGTTAGTTGACGAGTTGCTGCTCTTCGCCAAAATCAAAACCTTACAGAAAACCATCCGGGTGCGCGAAGGCGATGCGCAGGCCTTCCTATTGGAAATCACCGATGAGTTCCAACTCTTGGCCGAGGAGCGCGGAATCGACTTCCGCGTCTCCATTGCAAAGGCGGAACACACCGTATGGTTCTCACCGCAAGATGTCGAGAAAATCGTTTTCAACCTCCTCTCCAATGCCTTCAAATATACTCCTCATGGGAGCATTTCGTTTACCTCGCAGCTACTCACCATAGCCGATAAGCAGATGTTGCGTATCACAGTCGAAGATACCGGCATCGGTATCGAGGAGCACGAACTCGAGCACATCTTCGAGGCCTACTACCAAATCAACGAGTGGGAGCGCAAAGGGCAGACCGGATTCGGCATCGGATTGGCGCTGACACGCGAATTGGTCGAGCAGCACAAAGGCACCATCGAGGTCCACAGCACCCCCAATAAGGGGAGTTGCTTCTGTGTCACGCTCTGCGTCGACCCATCACGCTTTGCGCCCGAGCAAATCTCACCCAATCGTGCCGATAAAGCCTACATAGGCGACTACCACTTCCTATCCATCGATCATGAACGCACCTTCGAGGCGGTCAACGCACCTACTCCGAGGCCGGCCAAGGCAGCCAAGCGGTCGACCCTGCTCATTGTTGAGGATGAACCCGAGTTGCTACACTTCTACCAGGAGCTCTTCCAGGAGGAGTATCAGGTGCTGACTGCTACCAATGGTCAAGAGGGTTGGGCGATCGCCCAGAAACGAATTCCCGACCTCATTATCAGCGATGTGATGATGCCCGTGATGAATGGTTATGAATTCACGCAACGCATCAAAGAGCACATCGCAACCTCGCATATTCAGGTGTTGTTGCTAACAGCCAAGTCCGATAGTGCCATGGAAAGCTACCGCATGGGGGCCGATTTCTACCTCGAGAAGCCCTTTCGCCCTTCGGTGTTACAGGAGCAGGTGCGCAATCTGATTCAGTCACGTGAGCAGTTGGTGCGTCGCTACATCGCGGGGAAGGCTGAAACAACCGAATTGACCAACAATCCTTACGATGTCAAATTCATGACGCGTATCGACACGATTCTGAAGAATAACTTCGCCAACGAGTATTTTTCGGTCAATGAACTGATGGCCGATGCCGGCATGAGCCGCACGCAGTTCTACCTCAAATTCAAGAGTCTGACGGGCATGTCCGCTACAGAGTACATCAACCGCTATCGACTCGACAAATCGTTGTCGTTGCTCAAATCCGGCCAACGTATTTCGGAGGTAGCCTATGCTTCGGGGTTCTCCTCGCCCAACTACTACACCCGTCTGTTTCGCAAGCGATTCGGATTCACCCCCAAAGAGTATCTCGACAAGTTCAACCAACAGAGCCCTGCAACCGAGCCGTAAGCGTTGTGGTAGAAAACTGCAAAGGGAGCCGCATACGATGGCTCCCTTTGTCGTGCGTTGCTCCCCCGCCCCTACTCCTTCTGGAAGTAGAGGTCGAGCAGCTCCTTGGCGGCGATGAACGAGGAGACTTTATCCTCCAGCACCCGGGCCTCGAGCTCCTCGATGCGGGCAGCGATGGTCGGGTTGTGGTAGAACGAGGTGTGCAGTGCCTCGTTGATGCTCTCGTACATCCAATACTTATTCTGCCGGTTGCGGTTGTGGCGGAAGTAGCCGTTGCGCTCGATGTGGTCGATGTAGTGCTCCACGCCCTTCCACACCTCCTCCAAGCCCGTCTCGGCCACCGACGAACAGCAGTAGACCTGCGGCTTATAGCCCGACTCGGGGGTCGGGAAGAGGCGCAAGGCGGCCTGATACTGCGTCTTGGCCAACTCCGCCTTGTGGATATTCTCGCCATCGGCCTTCGTGATGACCATCATATCGGCCATCTCCATGATGCCGCGCTTGATGCCCTGCAACTCATCACCCGCACCCGAAATCTGCAGCAGCAGGAACATGTCGACCATCGAGTGTACGGCCGTCTCGGACTGACCCACACCCACCGTCTCGATGAAAATCACGTCGTAGCCCGCCGCCTCACACAGCACCACCGTCTCACGGGTCTTGCGTGCCACGCCTCCCAACGAACCTGCCGAGGGGGAGGGGCGGATGTAGATGTCGGGGTTCGTGGCGATGGTGTTCATGCGGGTCTTGTCGCCCAAAATCGAGCCGCCGCTACGCTCCGACGAGGGGTCGATGGCCAGCACCGCCAGGCGATGATGGAGGCGCGTCACCATGTTGCCCACCGCCTCAATCCAGGTCGACTTACCCGCACCCGGAACGCCCGTGATGCCGATGCGAATCGACCGTCCGGCATGGGGCAGACACCCCTCGATGATGGCCTGCGCCTGGGCATAGTGCTCGGGATTCGACGACTCGACAAGCGTGATGGCCTGCGAAAGGATGGTGATATCGCCCCGCAGAATCCCCTCGATGTACTCCTCGGTCGAGAGTTGACGCTTCTTGCGACGCTTCAGGTAAGGGTTGATAATCGGCTGGTCGGCAACACCCTCCGTCACCTGCAGGGCAGTGTCGTGGTGATGCTCGGCATACGCGTGTTCGTAGTGGTTAATCTTCGTGAACGACATGGCTCCATTTTTTTTGCAAAAATACAATGCAAAAAGTAGAATTCAAAATCGAGTTTTTGGGAGGAGTGGGAATTTTGGGAGTTTTGGGAATTTTGAGAGGCGGGTAGAAAGAGGGGGCGGGTAAAAGGCGGGTAGAAAGAGGAGGTGGCGGGAAAAAAGAGGATGGGGTCGTGTAACGTGTAACGCGTAACACGGGCACGGTGGTGTGTTACGGCGTTACGGCGTTACGGCGTTACGAGCGTGAGCTGTTCCCCGTCGGTTGTGAGCCGTCCGCTCTGCACGGCACGATGGATGCGCATCGAGGCCGAGTTGCGGGTCAGCCCCTGCTGCTCGAGATGGTTCATCAGCACCTGTCGCTGGATCGAGCCGCCATAGATCTCACGCACGATGCTGACCACCTCATTTTCGCGGGTCGCCGGCTCGGTGGGCAGTTCGCAGCGCACCGGAAGACCCTCCTCATTGACCCGAAAGGCGAAGCGTTCGAAGGGTTCGTTGCGGCAGAACTGCGGCTCGACAATCGAACTATCACCGACCCGATGCACGAAGAGCACACTCTCGGATTTGCGCTGGAGCGACGAGCCGAGGTGTCCACGCGCCTTATCCGTACCCGGATTGGTGTGCAAGACATTCAGGATGTGGCAGTCGTAGAGGGTCGAGAGGGCCATCAACTGCCCCACCAGGCGGTCGCTCTCCTCCAGGTCGTTCGTATTGCGTTGCAGGTCGGCAATGCCGTCGATGACGACCACCGAGGGGTGTATCAGCTCCAACGCCTCACACAGCATCTCGAAACGAGCCTTGGGCTCCACCTCGCGCAGGGCGTAGTAACTGATACGAATATCCTCGGGGAAGTTCTCCGTGGCACGAAACCCCATGATGCGGTTGATGCGGTCGGCCACACGTCGCACATGGAGTTCCGACTGCTCGGTGTCGAGCCATACGACCCGCTGCAACATCGAGCGACCTACGAGGGGAATCGGACGGCTGCGGTCGTTGTTGTAGGCCAACATCGAGCCTATCAGGGCCGATGCCAGGAAGGTCTTCTTGCTCTTGGCCTCACCGACGATGGTCGAGAGGTTGCCGCGCGAGCAGACGCAGTAGCCCCCGATGGTCAGTACCGGTTCGGGCTCCTGCAGCTCCTTGCTCAAATCGAGTCGGTAGGGGGCCAATTTGGAGGTGTTGATGCGCTCCTGCAACTGCGCATAGGTGCCTTGAAAGGGCTTCGCTTTGGTTAAATTGTTTGACTGTGATGCAACAGGCATAGCCTTCCCCTGCTGCTGATTCATGTCAGTAGTGCTCATGGTTGAAAAAATTGGATGTTTAGACGAAAAAGATAGGCTGTGCGGTGCTATTGGCGTGTCATAAGGATTCGACGGCCACGCCTCCCCGTCGCACAAAGGGGCGGATATCCACTGCAAATATACAACACAAAAAGGGCGTTGTCAAGTCTTTTGGTGAAAAAAAGTTAAATTATTTGAGTTTTGGGAGTTTTGTGAATTTTGGGAGATTTGCGAGGCGGGTAGAAAGAGAAGGCGGGTAAAAGGCGGGTAGAAAGAGGGGGCGGGGAAAAGATGCAACAGCCGAAACCGCACAACAGCACAACAGCACAAGACAACAACAGCACAACAGCACAAGACAACGACCGCGTAACACCCGTAACGCCGTAACGCCGTAACACACCACCCTGCCCTTGTTACGCGTTACACGTTACACGTTACACACTCCCACCTCCACGCTTTTTTTACCCGCCACCTCCTCTCTTTACCCGCCCCTGTTTTTTCCGCCTCCTCTTTTTTACCCGCCTCGCAAAATTCCCAATCCTCTCAAAACTCCCAATCCTCCCAAAACTCCCCCAAAAATCTCCCAAAAATCTCCTCCCCCAAAGTTTGCCTTTCCCATTTATTTGGTGTAACTTTGTGTGCCAAAAAACGAAACCGAAAGATATTCACACAAATAATTCACTTTTCAAAACAAACAAACATCATGAAAGTATCTCACATTGAGCACCTTGGCGTTGCCGTCAAGAGCCTGGACGAGGCAATCCCCTACTGGGAGAACGTGCTGGGTCTGAAGTGTTATGCCATCGAAGAGGTGGCCGACCAAAAGGTTCGTACAGCCTTCTTTATGCTGGGTCAGACGAAGATTGAGCTCCTCGAGCCCACCTCGGAGGAGTCGACCATCGCCAAGTTCATCGAGAACAAGGGCATCGGTATCCACCACATGGCTCTCGCCTGCGAGAACATCGAGGAGCAGCTGGCCGACGCCGAGGCACAAGGTATCCGTCTGATCGACAAGACCCCGCGCAAGGGTGCCGAGGGGCTCACCATCGCCTTCCTCCACCCCAAATCGACGCAGGGTATCCTGACGGAGTTGTGCGAGAACAAAAACAAATAATCCAACAACGATTTACACACACACGAAAAGCTATGAGCGAGATTCAAGCAAAAATCAACAAACTGATCGACAACCGCGAGACGGCTCGCATGGGTGGCGGTCAGAAGCGCATCGAAGCACAGCATGCCAAAGGCAAGTACACGGCCCGCGAGCGTATCCAGATGCTCTTGGACGAGGGTTCGTTCGAGGAGTTCGATATGTTCGTGACGCACCGCTGCTACGACTTCGGCATGGACAAGAGCCACACCTTCGGTGATGGCGTGGTAACCGGTTACGGTACGATTGCCGGCCGCCTGGTCTATGTCTTCGCACAGGACTTTACGGTAACGGCAGGTTCGCTGTCGCTCTCGATGGCCGACAAGATTTGCAAAATCATGGATATGGCCATGCGCAACGGCGCACCCTGCATCGGTCTGAACGACTCGGGTGGTGCCCGCATCCAGGAGGGTGTCAACGCCCTGGCCGGCTATGCCAACATCTTCCAGCGCAACGTGATGGCCTCGGGTGTCATCCCGCAGATTTCGGCTATCTTCGGTCCTTGCGCCGGTGGTGCCGTCTATTCGCCCGCACTGACCGACTTCATCATCATGAAGAAGGAGACCTCGAACATGTTCCTCACGGGCCCGAAGGTGGTGAAGACCGTGACGGGTGAGGATGTGACGCAGGAGCAGCTGGGTGGTGCTACGATGCACACCACGAAGTCGGGTGTAGCCCAGTTCGCCGTCGACACGGAGGAGGAGGGTATCTCGATTATCAAGCAGCTCCTCTCCTACATGCCGCAGAACAACATGGAGGATACGCCGCTGGCCGTATGCACCGACCTGCCGACCCGTCTGGAGGATTCGCTCAACGAGATTATCCCCGACAACATCAACAAGCCCTACGACATGACCGAGGTGATCAAGGCCATCGTCGACAACGGCGAGTATCTGGAGCAGGCCGCAGGCTATGCCAAGAACATCATCACCTGCTTCGCCCGCTTCAATGGTCAGGCCGTGGGTATCATCGCCAACCAGCCCAAGTTCATGGCCGGTGTGCTCGACATCAACGCTTCGCGCAAGGCAGCCCGCTTCGTGCGTTTCTGCGATGCCTTCAACATTCCGCTCGTGACGTTGGTCGACGTGCCGGGCTTCCTGCCGGGTACGACGCAGGAGTATGGCGGTGTGATTACGCACGGTGCAAAGCTCCTGTTCGCCTACTGCGAGGCTACGGTGCCGAAGGTAACCGTTACGCTGCGCAAGGCCTATGGTGGTGCCTACATCGTCATGTCGTCGAAGCACATCCGTGGCGACATCAACTACGCATGGCCCTCGGCCGAGATTGCCGTGATGGGTGCCAGCGGTGCTGTCGAGGTATTGTATGGCAAGGAGCTCAAGGAGCTGGCCGACAAGCCCGAGGAGCGTGCCAAGTTCATCGCCGAGAAGGAGGCCGAGTACAACGAGAAGTTCTCGAACCCCTACAACGCCGCCCGCTACGGCTATATCGACGATGTGATTGAGCCGCGCAACACGCGCTTCCGCATCATTCGCGCCCTGCAGTCGCTCGCTACGAAGCGTTTGCAGAACCCCGCGAAGAAGCACTCGAACATTCCTTTGTAATCCTACACAACAACACAAGTTATTAGGCTATGATGAATTTATTAGCAGTAACAGGCTGGGGTTGGTCGGAGATCATTTGGACGACACTCATCAGCATTGCGCTGGTCTTTGGCGTACTGGTTCTGCTGGTCTTTGTGATGAAGGCTTTCGGCGTTGTCTTCGCCGAGAAGCCGCAGCACAAGATGGCCAAGGTGGAGACGAAACCCGTATCGGAGGGTCAGCTCCACGAGGAGGAGGTTGCCGCCATCACCACCGCGCTGAAACTCTACAAGAGTGCGCTGCATGACCGTGAGTCGGAGGTACTGACCATCCTGAGCGTGAAACGCGCCTACTCGCCGTGGAACTCGAAGATTCACGGCTTAACCCAAATGCCTGACAAGAAATAAGCAAAAAGAGTATGAAAGATTACGCATTGAAAATCAATGGTCACACCTATAACGTCCAGATTGACGAGATTAACGAGCAGTCGACGCTGGCTCGCGTGACCGTGAATGGAAACCACTACGAGGTGGAGATCGAAGGCGGCAAGGGCGCAGCCCAGGTGAAGCCGCAGGTGGCTGCCGCACCGAAGGCGGCCAATAGTGCCCAGATTACGTCGCAGACGGCCGCTCCGTCGGCTCCCGCAGCCCG
>JAGAPT010000035.1 GCA_017623115.1 Alistipes sp. | reverse complement strand
CGATGTGATGCTTGACGACGAAAAGCAGCAAATCATGATGATTACGGGACCCAACATGTCGGGTAAATCGGCACTATTGCGCCAAACGGCACTCATCGTACTGATGGCCCAGATGGGCTCCTATGTTCCGGCCAAGCAGGCGCATATTGGTGTTGTAGATAAAATTTTTACCCGCGTGGGTGCATCGGACAACATTTCGCAGGGCGAATCGACCTTTATGGTCGAGATGCTCGAGTCGGCCGGTATCCTGAACAACATCTCCGACCGCTCACTCGTCTTGCTCGATGAGATTGGCCGTGGCACAAGCACTTACGACGGCATTTCGATTGCATGGGCCATGGTGGAGTATCTGCACAACCACCCAACAGCACACGCCAAAACCCTCTTTACCACACACTACCACGAACTGAATGAGATGGAGAAGATGTGTCCCCGTGTCAAGAATTTCCACGTATCGGTGCGCGAGGTGGACGGTCAGATTGTCTTCCTCCGCAAACTGGAGAAGGGTGGCACAGAGCACTCGTTCGGTATCCACGTAGCCCGTTTAGCCGGTATGCCGGCCTCCATCATCAGCCGTGCCGAGGAGCTGCTGCACAACCTGGAATTGGTCTACGGCAACAACGAGATGGTGCCCTCCAAGAGCCTCCAGGAGCGCAATCGTCGCTCGGCTCGCAACCTGCGTGAAGCCGCCGAGCAAACCGCTCCGGCCTCGATGCAATTGTCGATGTTCCAACTTGATGACCCTGTACTCATCCAAATCCGCGACCAAATCAAGGGGCTCGATATCAACTCCTTAACGCCATTAGAAGCACTTAACAAACTAAACGAGATCAAGAAAATCACCGGTATATAAACCAAGAGGCGGACTCAAGTGGAGCCCGCCTCTTGTTGCTTATTCAAACGTCCCGTTTATCGGAACATCTTCATCGAACGCCAGGTGCCATCTTCTTGACGCAAGAAGGTAAATTGATACTCCAGCATGCTATCATCCTGACGGATAAACTGCACCATTACCTTCGCAGACATGGCATCTGCAGCAACCTGCTCATCGACCACCTTATAACCCACAACCGGATTCTGCTCATCATCAAACACGGAGACAATCTGCGCACGAAGGATGGTTCGGATATTCTTGGCTGCAACCTGCTCGGCCCACTTCGTAATATCGAAATTCTCCTCATCCTGTTGGGGATTCCACTCATACATGCGGTCCAAAATTGCATCGTACTCCCCATCCAGCAACTGCTCACAGATCACAGATGCTGCACCTTGAGGCGTTTTCTCATTTGGGCCAAGTGCACACGCTGTCAACATCAGCAGCGCACCCACGAAAATTACCATTGATTTCATACCTCTCAACATTTACGCTTCCTGAATCAAGGAACGAATATTTTGAATCAGCATTGCGACAGCCACCGAATTAAATCCACCCTCGGGAATAATCACATCGGCATAACGCTTCGACGGCTCGACAAACTCCTCGTGCATCGGTTTCACCGTATTCGTATATTGGGAGATGACCGATTCCATCGAACGGCCACGATCACGCACATCGCGTAAGATTCTGCGAGCCAGACGAATATCCGCATCCGTATCAACAAACACTTTCATATCCATCAACTCGCGCAACTCCTTGTTCTCGAAAATCAGGATTCCATCCACAATAATCACTTTGGAGGGTTTCACAGGCACCTTCTCTTCCGTGCGATTGTGATCGACAAACGAGTAGACAGGATGCTCAATGGGCACATTCTCCTTCAAGGCACGAATATGCTCCACCAGCATATCGGTATCGAACGACTGCGGATGATCGTAGTTGAGTTTCGTGCGTTCCTCGTAGGTCAACTCGGGATGTGCCTTATAATAGTAATCGTGGCACAAGGTAACAACATCCTCCGAGGCAAAGGCCTCTTGCAGACGCTTTACCAACGTCGATTTTCCCGACCCCGTACCACCGGCCACTCCGATAACGGTCACTTTCATAGCAAAATACGTTTAGGGTTATTCTAAATCAAAAAACGACGCCCAACAATCGATTGTCAAGCGTCGTTCTAAACTTTAAGCATCGATATTTGCGTAGTGGGCATTTTTCTCGATAAACTCACGACGCGGTGGCACCTCGTCACCCATCAACATCGAGAAGATGCGGTCGGCTTCGGCAGCATTTTCGATATTGACCTGACGCAACGTGCGTGTTGCCGGATTCATCGTCGTGTCCCACAACTGCTCGGCATTCATCTCACCAAGACCTTTGTAGCGTTGCACATGAACACCCTTGCCAAATTCGGCCGTAGCGGCATCACGCTGCTGATCATCCCAGCAATAGCGTTGCTGCTTACCCTTCTTTACCAGGTAGAGGGGCGGGGTAGCAATGTAGACGTGGCCATTCTCGATCAGCGCCTTCATCTTACGGAAGAAGAAAGTGAGCATCAGCGTAGCGATGTGGCTACCATCGACGTCGGCATCGGTCATAATGATAATCTTATCATAGCGCAAACCCTCCAGATTCAGTGCCTTGGAGTCCTCCTCGGTACCAATCTTCACGCCCAGCGCGATGAACATATTCTTAATCTCCTCGTTCTCCCACATGCGGTGTTCCTGCGCCTTCTCAATGTTGAGAATCTTACCACGCAACGGCATAATCGCCTGGAAATTACGATCACGACCCGTCTTGGCGGTACCACCTGCCGAGTCTCCCTCGACGAAGAAAATCTCGGCCGTCGAGCGGTCACGACTCGTGCAGTCGGCCAGCTTACCCGGCAGGCCGCCGCCCGAGAGCACCGTCTTACGCTGCACCAATTCACGGGCATGACGTGCTGCATGGCGAGCCGTAGCAGCCAGCACCACCTTCTGCACAATGGCGCGTGCATCCTTCGGATTCTCCTCGAGGTAATGCGCCAACGCGGCACTCATAGCCTGGTCTACGGCAGCCGAAACCTCGTCATTACCCAGCTTCGTCTTGGTCTGGCCCTCAAACTGCGGCTCAGCAACCTTCACCGACACCACAGCCGTCAAACCTTCACGGAAGTCGTCACCACTAATCTCAAACTTCAACTTCGCCAGCATACCCGACTCGTCAGCATACTTCTTCAGCGTACGGGTCAAGGCGCGGCGGAAACCGGTCAGGTGCGTACCACCCTCGATGGTGTTGATGTTGTTTACATAGGAGTGAACATTCTCCGAGAAGGAGTCGTTGTACTGCATGGCAACCTCCACGGGTACACCCTTCGACTCAGTATCGAGGTAGATAATCTCATCGATAATCTTGTTACCACGTGTAGCATCGAGGTAGGCCACGAACTCTTTCAGACCCTCCTCCGAATAGAAGTGGTCCTCACGCATCTTTCCATCCTGATCCGCACGTTTATCGTAGAGATTCAGGTGGATGCCCTTATTCAGGAAGGCCAACTCACGCAGACGCGAGGCCAAAATATCATAACTGTAGATGGTCGTATGGGTGAAAATCTCCGGGTCGGGATGGAATGTCACCATCGTTCCTCGGTCCTCGCACTCGCCCAAAATCTCGACCTGCGAAATCGGCTTACCCTTGCTATACGACTGACGGAAAATCTTACCCTCGCGGTGAATCTCTGCCACCAACAGGGTCGAGAGCGCATTCACACACGACACACCGACACCGTGCAGACCACCCGACACCTTGTAACTTCCCTTGTCGAACTTACCTCCGGCATGCAACACGGTCATCACGACCTCCAAGGCCGACTTCTTCTCTTTCTCATGCATGCCGGTCGGGATACCGCGACCATTATCACGCACGGTAATCGAGTTATCCTCGCCGATCGTAACGTCAATCGTATCGCAATAGCCGGCCAACGCCTCATCGATGGAGTTGTCCACCACCTCATAAACCAAGTGGTGCAGACCCTTCTCGCCGATGTCGCCAATGTACATCGCCGGGCGTTTACGCACAGCCTCCAAACCCTCCAGCACCTGGATATTGGAGGCACCATATTCCTCTTCTTGTCTCTTGATGTTCTCTTGTTCGGTACTCATTTGTAGTCATTCAATAGAATGTACAAATATACGAATTATTTTTCGAACAAGCAAAGAATTTCACCCCTCCGAGAGGCTCTTTTTGCACTTTTTTTTACATCAAAAAAGAGGGCATCTCATTATAAACCTTTGAAACTTGTTAATCACTCTCCATTATATGGACAGCGACTCTTTACTTCACTAAGGATATCTTGACGAATCTTATCTCTGCTATCGCCCAATATCATCAACGCAATAACTCCCCACAGAGGTGTAATAAACCAAAACAGCAAAACCCACCCAATAGGGCTTCGACCTCGGCGCTTGGCCATCGTTATCGGCAAATAGAAAAGTAGCCAGAACATCAAGGCCACGACGAATGCTCCTGCGACAATTGCCACAAAGAGTTCAACACCATTTTCCTCCATTGAAAAAACTGTTAATTATGTATTTATCTTCTAAAATTCGAATTACGGAAGATTACTCTTCCAGCTTGGCCTTCAAATCCACCTCTTTCGTATGCCCTTGCGCAAAGAGAATAGCGCGCGCAGGGTAGTTTTCGATGAGCGCTGTATTGTGCGTCGACATCACCACCGCACACCCACCGGCTGCAATCCGCACAAAGAGCTGCATGATACCGTCGGCCGTCACCGGATCGAGGTTGCCGGTCGGCTCATCAGCCAACAACACTTCGGGATGGTTCAACAAAGCGCGTGCAATGACCAGACGTTGCTGCTCGCCGCCCGAAAGCTCGAAGGGCATCTTATAACTCTTGGCCGACAAATCCACCAGCGAGAGCACCTCGTCGATACGTTCACGAATCTCTGATTCGCGCTTCCAACCCGTAGCCTTCATGACATAGTAAAGATTCATGAAGACATTCCGATCGGTCAGCAGCTGATAGTCTTGAAACACAATACCGATACGGCGACGCAGATAGGGGATATCCTTGCGACGCAGACGACGCAAATCAAAGCCGGCAATCATGCCCCGACCGACCAGCAGCGGCACCTCGGCATACAGCGTCTTAAGCAGCGACGATTTACCACTTCCGACACGCCCGATGAGATAGACCAACTCGCCTCGCTCGACCTCGATATTGATATCCGAGAGAACCATTTCGCCTTCGCGCAACATGGCCTTCTCGGAACGATATTCGCCTGCATGGTACACCGCCACATCCTTCAATCGGATTACTTTCTTCTGCTCCATCCTTCCTGTTTCGTGATTTGAAAGTCAAAGATACGATTTTTTTTTGAAATCCACACGCTTTGCATTACCTTTGCATCACAAAACGCATTCGACCTTTGTCAATGCCCATACAGACTGGGGGTGCCCGGTTTTGACAGCAGGCAGAGTTTGATTGTAAGCACGTCGAGCGCTGTGTGGCGGCTCGTAAATCCCGATGCACAAACATTAATTGGCAATAATAGCTACGCACTCGCTGCCTAATTTTCCAGGAAAATTGGCTTAATCCCTGACGCCAAGGCTGCGTCGGCGACGAGTATCCCGAAGGGTTGTTCCGCTCCTTAACCGCCTTTCATATGGGGTATCATTCATTTGGAGACCGCTCGACGGAGGGCTTCGGTCGTCGGGCTAAATTGAGAAGCTGGGCTTCGTGTTAGGCTGTTGCCTGCCGGATACGGAGAGAAGGACGAAACGGCAACTAAACGTGTAGAAAGCTTTCGGGTTCCCTGTTTGGACGCGGGTTCGACTCCCGCCACCTCCACACGAAATTTGGCGCACTTTGCAGGTGCGCCTTTTTTCTTGTGGAGGTGGCGATACGCCACTTATATCGACATTCCCCCTAAATCCCCCTTTGATAAGGGGGACTAATATATGCACACGAAATTTGGCGCACTTTGCAGGTGCGCCTTTTTTCATGCGGAGGTGGCGATACGCCACTTATATCGACATTCCCCCTAAATCCCCCTTTGATAAGGGGGACTAATATATCCACACGAAATTTGGCGCACTTTGCAGGTGCGCCTTTTTTCGTGTGGAGGTGGCGTTTTACGCGCCATAGAAAGACTGGGAATTTTGGGAATATCTCGCAAATCTCCCAAAACTCCCAATCCTCCCAAAATTCAAGTTCTTTGGTGTTGGTGGGGTACTCTCTTCACCTTCGCTTCCTTCGGTTTAGACAGGGGCCACCTCGACCATTGCGTTTTTTTACCATTTTTTTGGCATTGCGCTTGACATTCACTATCTTTGTCGTCTAACAAACACTCAACCTTACAATTCTATGGCTAAAAAAATCCTTCTGCTGGGCTCTGGTGAGCTGGGAAAAGAGTTCGTAATTGCATTGCAGCGTCTGGGACAGACCGTCATCGCCTGCGATAAATATGCCGGAGCACCGGCCATGCAGGTTGCTGATGGCTGCGAGGTGTTCGACATGTTGGATGGCGACGCCTTGGCTGCCGCTGTTGCCAAGCACCAACCCGACCTGATTGTCCCCGAAATCGAAGCTATCCGCACCGAGCGTCTCTACGACCTGGAGAAGCAGGGATTGAGCGTTGTGCCCAGCGCACGCGCCGTCAACTACACCATGAATCGCAAGGCTATCCGCGATTTGGCGGCCAAGGAACTGGGACTGAAAACCGCCAAATATTTCTATGCCAAGACCTTCGACGAACTGAAAGAGGCCGCCGAGAAGATTGGCTATCCGTGTGTTATCAAACCGCTGATGTCCTCCTCGGGTAAAGGGCAGTCGGTTGCCTACTCGGCCGATGACCTGGAGCATTCGTGGCAGTATGGCTGCGAGGGTTCGCGTGGCGACATCATGGAGCTGATTGTCGAGGAATTCATCCGTTTCGACAGCGAAATCACGCTCCTTACTGTCACGCAAAAGAATGGCCCGACGCTCTTCTGCCCGCCCATCGGACATGTACAGAAGGGTGGTGACTACCGCGAGAGTTTCCAGATGCCTGCTATCTCGGAGGAGCACCTCAAAGAGGCACAACGCATGGCTGCTGCCGTTACCGAGGCACTGACCGGAGCCGGCATTTGGGGCGTAGAGTTCTTCCTCAGCCACGAAAACGGTGTCTACTTCTCGGAACTTTCGCCCCGTCCGCACGACACGGGCATGGTTACCTTAGCCGGCACGCAAAACCTTAGCGAATTTGAGTTGCACGCACGCGCTGTCCTAGGATTGCCCATTCCGGAGATCACATTCGAGCGCATGGGTGCCAGCGCAGTAATCCTCGCAGAGGAGCCTTCGGCTACAGCCCCCGACTACGTCGGTATTGAGGAGGCGTTGGCTGCTGACCCACGGTTGGACATCCGCATCTTCGGAAAACCCTCGGCACGCAAAAATCGCCGCATGGGTGTTGTAGTAGGGTATGCCCCGCATGGCTCGAATCTCGATGAGTTGCGAGACCGTGTAAAGGCCGCTGCCGCCAAAGTGAAAGTAATCAGCAAATAAGCATATCACCTCACACAATAAGAAAACGCAGGTCGTCGACCTGCGTTTTCTTATGGATGGAAGAGTCTGCTACTTCTTAAATTTAGCCACGACATTGTCCGTAGCCTTCTTCAAGAGTTCCTCGGGGCAGCAGAGCGTGATGCGGATATAGCCGTTACCCTCCGAGCCGAAGATACCACCCGGCGTGAGGAAGACATCGCACTTCTCCATTACCTCATCCGAGAACGAGAAGCTGTCACCCTCATATCCCTCGGGCAACTCGGCCCACACGAACAGACCGGCCTGTCCCTTACGGTAACGACATCCGAGGGCATCGAGCAAGGCATAGGCCTGACGCTCACGGCCATAGTAGATAGCATTGAGCTCCGTAAACCACTCCTCGCCAAGTGCCAAAGCCGTATCGGCTGCTGCCTGAATCGGATAGAACATACCCGAGTCCATATTCGACTTAAAGGTCAGAATCGAGTCAATCCACTCCTTCTTACCCACCACAACACCGACACGCCAGCCGGCCATCGAGTGCGCCTTCGACAGCGAGTTCATCTCCAGAGCAACCTCACGAGCCCCCTCGACCTCCATAATCGAGATAGGCTTCTCGGCATTGCGGATAAAGCTATACGGATTATCGTGTACGATGAGGATATTGTGTTTACGACCGAACTCGATGATTTGCTCGAATAGCTCCATCGACGGTGTCTGTCCGGTAGGCATGTTGGGGTAGTTCACCAACATCATCTTCACGCCCTCCAAGCCGGCAGCCTCGATGGCCTCGAAATCGGGGTAGAAGTTGGTCTCTTTGTTCAGTGCATAGGTAACCATCTGACCACCGGCCAAACGCACCGCAGCCGAATAGGTAGGATAGCCCGGGTTCGGCACAAGCACCTTGTCGCCTTGATTGAGGAAGGTCATGCAAATGTGCATGATACCCTCTTTCGAACCGATAAGCGGCAACACTTCGGTGTTGTAATCAAACTCCGTGCGATACCAGGTCTTATACCAGTCGGCAAAGGCCTTGCGCAAAATCGGCTCACCTTTGTAAGACATATACTTATGTACATCGGGACGCTGTGCCTCCTTCGACAGACGGTCGATAACCGACTGATGTGGTGGCAGGTCGGGACTTCCCATCGCCAACTTAATAATTTGGCGACCGGTTGTAGCCTCAATCTCGCCAATCTCGCGCAGACGACGCGAAAAATAGTACTCTCCAATGCCGTCCAGACGATGCGAACGGTCGATTTTTACACCCATCATGCTATGTTTGATTTGAATTGTTTTGCTTTTCGTGCTACAAAAATAAAAAAATTAGTTTCCAAAAAGACATTTCGAGCAAAATAAATCACACTTTTTTTTCGCAGCAACTCCTCGCTATAAAGCAAAGAGGATAAAGATTTGTGCGGTCACCACACGCAGGAACATCACCACCGGATAGACCGTCGAGTAGCTAACGGCCGGCATATCGTTTCCGGCCACACCGCTGGCATAGGCCAATGCCGGAGGGTCGGTCATCGCTCCCGACAACATACCCATCAGCGTATAGTAGTTCATCTTCAGCACCAAACGGGCAAAGACTCCCACCACCACCAACGGTAGTACCGTAATAATTGCACCATAGCCAATCCAGCGATAGCCGCCACCGGCAATGGCATCGATAAAGCCTTCGCCGGCTCCCAATCCCACACATGCCAAAAAGAGGGCGATACCCACCTCGCGCAACATCAGGTTGGCACTCATCGTCGTATAGGTTACCAGATGGAAGTGTGTTCCGAAACGGCCAATCAGGATAGCCAGAATCAACGGACCTCCCGCCAGACCCAACTTCACAGGCTGGGGAACATTCATCAACGGAATCGACCCGAGCAACACACCCAAGGCAATACCGACAAAGATGGTTATCAGATTCGGATGATCGAGTTTCTTGAGCGAATTACCCAGCACATCGGCCACCTTCGCCACCGACTTTTCGGGACCCACTACCATCACACGGTCACCCACCTGCAACTCCAATCCCTGATAGGGGAGCAGGTCCACACCGGCACGATTGACACGTGTCAACGTAATGCCATATTTCGTGCGCAGACGCAAATCGGAGAACTTCTTACCATTAATTTCAGCCTTGGTAATCAGGATACGACGTGAGATAAAGGTTGCATTGGGTACGTTGTGTCCCCACTCCTCGTCAGTCATCTCCACCTCATGTCCTAAAAAGGCGGTAATGGCCTCGGCATCCTCGGGCTGACAAATCAAACGCACCTTGTCGCCCATCTGCAAACGAGTGGTACCATCGGCCATCGTCAATTCCCCATCAGCCGCATGCACCACACGGGAGATCACAAATTGACGGTTGATCAGGTCACGAATATACTCCACCGTGCGACCATCGAGCAACTGATTGGTAAACTCGATGGAGAATTTCTCGGCCATTTTATGCTCCTGGGCGAGGGCCGCCAGATCCTCATTCTCACGCTCAAACTTCACACGCAAGGCAAATCGCAGAAATATCAGCGTCAAGATAATACCGACCACACCCAATGGGTAGGCTACGGCATAGCCCAACGCAATCGTCGGGTCTTGCAAACCCGTCGTATCGGCATAGGCTTGTTGCGCAGCACCCAAACCGGGGGTATTGGTTACGGCACCCGACAAGATACCCACCATCGTGGTTACCGGCACACCCGTCACCAAATGCAGCACACCGGCCGTCAGAACACCCAGCAACACAATAGCTGCCGCACAACCCACCAATTTCATACCTCCCTGCTTAAACGAGGAGAAGAAACCCGGGCCCACCTGCAAACCGATGGAAAAGACAAAGAGTATCAGACCGAACTCTTGTGCAAAATGGCGAATTTCGCTGTTAATTGACATGCCGAAATGGCTCATGGCGATACCAACAAAGAGGATCCATGTCACACCGAGCGAAATACCGCAAATCTTGATTTTTCCGAGCATGATACCCATCGTGATGACCAACGAGATGACCAACACGGCCTGTGCAATGCTCTGTCCGAAAAAGAGGTTACTCAACCACTCCATACCGTTCTACGACTAACCTAAAACAATCATCGTTCGACTTCTCATGAAGCCACGGCAAAGGTAGTATATTTATTCAAGAAAAGCGATAATCAGTCGCAAGAATTGCCTTTTTTCTGCGAGAAAGATGCGCTATGCGGACAATTTGCATCGGAGCAACAGCCGCAACCTCGGCCTTTGCATCGCCACAGACGCCACAGCCACCTTACCACACAGGCTGCCACCGCCAGGCCAATTAAGCCAACCATCCACTCCTGCCACGCCATCGCTTACAGCATCCAATTAACCAGATGATAGACCACCCATGCCAAGCCCCAAGCCACCACAGTGTTGTAGCACAAGGCACCGATAGCCCACCGCCATCCCGCCTCACTGCGTATCGCGGCAATCGTAGCGATACAGGGCAGGTAGAGCAAAATGAAGACCAGCAAAGCAGCCGACGAGGCGGGTGTATAATCTCCGCTGCTCACGAGTTTCTGTTCCAAGGAGGTTGCACCCTCCGCAGAGGCCCCCTCATCCACGGCATAGAGGACACCTATCGTACTCACAATAATCTCTTTAGCCGCCACACCCGAAAGCAACGCAACACCCGCTTTCCACTCCAGACCCAGCGGTGCGAATACCGGCTCACAAGCCTGGCCGACACGACCCAGATAGGAGTTTTCGTAGTGATTACCCGTTTCGGTTACCACCTCCGGTCGCGGATAATAACTCAAAAACCAGATTATCAGCGAGGCCACCAAAATCATGCCTCCCATCTTTTTCAGGTATTGGGCACACTTATCCCACATGTGCGCAATGGTTGTCTTCCAGGTCGGCATGCGATAGGGAGGGAGCTCCATAACAAACGGCGTCTCATCCACCGGAAAGAAGAAACGACGCATCAGTCGAGCCGTAACGACAGCCATCACAACACCCAGCAGATAAAGGCCGGCCGTAATCCACGCAGCCGAGGTCGGGAAGAAGGCCCCCGCCAAGAGGATAAAGACCGGCAAGCGGGCACTACACGACATAAAGGGCGTAATCAGAATCGTAATCAAACGGCTCGAATGGCTCTCGATGGTGCGACAAGCCATGATAGCCGGCACATTACACCCGAAACCCATTACCAGCGGAATAAACGATTTGCCATGCAGACCGATGCGGTGCATCACACGGTCCATGATAAAGGCTGCACGCGCCAGATACCCCGAATCCTCCATAAAGGAGATGAAGAGGTAGAGAATCATGATGTTGGGCAGGAAGACAATCACCGAGCCTACGCCACCAATGATTCCCTCCGTAATCAAATCGCGCAACACCCCTTCGGGCATCCATCGCTCGACAGCCATTCCCAGCCAGCCGACCAACGTATCAATCCACTCCTGCGGATAGGCTCCCAACGAGAAGGTCGCCCAGAACATCAATCCCATCAGCAGGAAAAAGAGCGGGAATCCCCACAATTTATGGGTCACAAAGGCATCGATAACCTCCGTAGCCGAATGGCTCTCACGACGCCCCGGGGTATAGGTCTCCTTCAAAGCACCCGAAATGAAACCGTATTTTTGGTGGGTCAGGGCGGTTTCCACATCCTCGCCCAACGCCTCGACGATATGCGCAGCCTCTCGATTGCGCAACTCCTGCCACTCCGCAAAATGTGGACAATTGACAAGCATCGCCTCGACTTGGCGGTCTCCCTCCAAAAGTTTCATGGCATAGTAGCGTGGCGGGAAAACCTTCGGCAACTCTTCACGATCGCGTGAAAGGCGACTGTTCAGATGTTGCAAACTCTCCTCGACGACGCTACCCTGATGAATGTGGATATGGCGCACACGGTCATCTCGTCCCTCATACACGGCAATTATCGTATCGAGCAGGTCGTCAATACCCTTGTTATTGCGTGCCTCGACCGGCACCATCGGAACACCCAACATGCGCCCCAATGCATCGTAGTCGAGATTCGCCCCGCTGGATCTCAGCTCATCGAACATATTCAGTGCCACGACCATGCGCGGGTTAATATCAATCAGTTCGGTCGTCAGATAGAGATTGCGTTCCAGATTCGAAGCCACCACCGAATTGATAATCACATCGGGAACCTCACTGGCAATATGCGCACGCACGTATTGCTCCTCGGGGGTATAGGCCGATAGGGCATAGGTACCCGGCAGGTCGGTCACCTCAAATCGGTAGCCACGATAGTAACGAACGCCACATTTGGCACCTACAGTAACACCACTATAATTTCCCACATGCTCATGACCACCCGAAATGGCATTAAAAAGCGATGTCTTGCCACTATTCGGATTACCGACCAAAGCAATCGATATTGTCTGGCTGCGTCGCGTGAACAGGTCATCCAGATTGCGCACAGGCTCCTCCTCGGCATAGCTGACGGCCACTTTGCCCCCCAGCACTTCGGCCGCCTCCTCGTCCGAAAGCACCAACACCATATCGGCTTCGCTACGGCGTAAGGATACCTCATAATCCATCACGCGATACTCAATCGGGTCTTTGAGCGGAGCATTCAGCACCACCTCGACCCGCTGCCCACGGACAAAACCCATCTCAACGATACGACGACGAAAGCCGCCATGGCCTGTTACCTTCAGGATGGTTGCCGATTCTCCGGTTTTCAGTTCGGATAGACGCATGTGTTACTCTTTGTCGAAATAATTTCGGCAAAGATACCCACTTTTAGTGAGAAAATCCATCCCCTAAATTGGGTATTTTACACTATTGCCAACCTCCGCCCAATGCCTTACATAGTGATACATAATTTATATATTGCTGCGCTACGAGGTTTACATACTGCATTTGAGAACTATACAGTGTACGCTCGGCATCGATTACATCCAAATAATCGACCATACCATTCCGGTAAAGGGCGTGTGCCATCGTAACGATTTGTCGGTAGGAGGCTACCAATTCGCCATAGCGGTCAATCTGCTCCCGATTCGAGGAGATTTGCGACAGGGCCTTCTCCACCTCGGAAAAGGCCGTGAGGAGGGTTTGCTCATAGGAGTAAGCGGCCTGTTGATAGGCCTCGACCGCCACACGCTCGGCACTCCGCAATCGACCAAAGTTAAAGAGCGGTGCCACCAGCGACCCCGAGGCACTCCACACGGCCGGATTCGAGGAGGTCAAGCCCTTTAACGATGCAGCACCGATGCCTCCTTCAGCCGTCAGGGTCAACGAAGGGAAACGATTGCTGCGTGCCACGCCGGCTTGTGCAGCCGCCTGTTGCAACTGATAGTAGGCCTGCATAATATCGGGACGACGCTGCAACAGTTCCGATGGAAGGCCGACCGTCAACGCCTCCGGTTGCCGGTCGGTCAACAGCTCTTCCCCGACCTCCGCGCCTCGATAATCTTGCGGAACGTCGCCCAACAACACATTGAGTGCCAAGAGTGTTTCCTGCACGGCATTCCGGTAACGCGGAATGTCGCTCTCGGCCGAATAGACCAAACTGCGCGCCTGCTCAAGATCCACGCCGCTCGACATACCAAAGCGGAACATCGAATCAATCAAAGCGGCCGACTCGCTTCGCAGCGCATAGGTTCGTGTTGCTATCAGCAAATCCCGTTCATACTGCAACAGCGTAAAATAGGTCGTTGCCACCTCAGCTGCCAACGAGAGTTCCACACCTCGACAAGCCCACTCCGTAGCAGCCAACTCCGAACGTGCAGCCATCGTTGCATGGCGCAACGACCCAAAGAGCGAAATCTCCCATTGCAGGGTGGGTTCAACGGCATAGGACTGTACGATTCGCGTCTCCCGATTATAGGTCGCACCGGCCGAGAGCGAAGCACCCACTTCGGGCAGGTATTCGGCTCGGGCTATGCGCAGATTGGCGCGTGCCTGCTCGATTCGCGATACAGCCGTGCGCAAATCGTTATTCTGCTGCAAGGCTCGTTCGACCAGAAAGTTGAGCGTCGAATCGCCAAACAGTGTCCACCACTGCGTAGTCAACCGAATCGAGTCGCTCGTAAAGCGATCGGTATACCGATAAGCAACGGGAACATCAACCTGTGGCGGCTGAAGGCGCGGGGTACAGCCGGAGAGCACCCCGGCCATCCCGACTATCAAAAGCAAGGTGTTTCTCATGATTGTTGTTGTTTTAAGGCTCGGCGACGTTCGAAATGGCCCAACCGTGCCACCAAATAATAGAGTGCCGGATAGAGAAAGATTCCGAGCATCGTAGCGAAGAGCATACCACCCACCAACGCCACACCCATCACATTACGAGCCGTAGCATAGACACCCGAGGCAAAGATAAGCGGCACGACACCCAAGATGAAGGAGAAGGCGGTCATGAGTATCGGACGCAGACGAATACGAGCTGCTTCGACGGTGGCCTGTTCGAGTGACAGGCCTTGCTCGAAGAAGAGGCGGTCGGCATATTCCACCACCAGAATCGCATTCTTGGCGGTCAAACCAATCAGCATCACCAACGATATCTGCATATAGATATCATTGACAAAGAGCGGATCAAGTAGATGGGATATAGCCATAAAGAGCAGGGCTCCCAAGACGGCAATCGGCACGCTGAGCAGGATAGCCAACGGCAACCCCCACGACTCGTAGAGGGCTGCAAGGGCCAAAAAGACAAAGAGCAACGTCACACCATACATCCAGCCTCCGCGCGACGAGGCCTTCGCCTCCTGATAGGAAAGGCCACTCCAAGCCATGACTGCACCATCAGACAACACCTCATTGGCCACAGCCTGCGTGCGCCCCATGACCGTCGCTGTCGAGGCATCGCTCTTCGGCGTAATAGTCAGCGAAATAGAGCGATAAAGATCAAATTGCGACACATAGGCTGTGCCGACCGTATCAACCACCTCGACTAACGTGGAAATTGGGACACTCTCGCCCGATGCGGTGCGTACATAGTATCGCTCCAGCGACCGCTCATCGGCACGATAGGCCGGAGCTGCCTGCAAATAGGTCTGGTAGAGACGGCCAAAGCGGGTAAAATTATCGATATACCGCCCGCCCAACAACGTGGATAGATTACCATAGAGAGCCGTGAGATCCACACCCGCAATCAACGCCTGCTCGCGATCCACCTGCAAGCGTCGCTGTGGCACTCCGGCATCGAACTGCGTAGTGACCGACGCAATCGACGGCTCCTGCTCCAAGGCTGCCATCAACCGCTCGGCCTCCTCCACCAGAAAAGCCGTACCACGACCCTCGACATCCTGCACCTCGACCGAGACACCCGACGTAACCCCCAATCCGGGGATAGCCGGAGGGATGAAGGCATAACAGACTGCCTCGGGAATCTCGACATAGAGCATTTCGGTCAACTCCTGCGCAATCTCCATCGCTGTATGCGAGCGTTTTGCGTAGTCGACCAGCGAGACAAACACCACGCCACTATTGGTCGAGGCGATGCCTGCCAGCATGTTCCAGCCCGCAGCAAACGAGGTGGTCTGCACCTCCGGCAAGCGACGAATCAACGCATCGGTATGCATCATCGCCGCCCGCGTTGTCTGCAACGAGGAGGCTTCGGGTGTCGATACCATCACCATCACATACCCCTGATCCTCTTCAGGCAGAAATCCCGATGGCAACCATCGCCACAGCCCCGCAATACAGAGAACGACAATCGTCAGAAAGAGAGCCGTGCGTCCCAGATGGCGCATGAGGAGAGGCGTTACCCGCTGATAGCCGTCGGAGCGATGGTTGAACCAGCGGTTGAAACGTCCGAAGAAGCCCCCTGAAGCCCCTTCACGTTTGCGCAGCAGCAACGCACACAGGGCAGGGGAGAGGGTCAGCGCATTGAAGGTGGAGATGACCACCGACACGGCAATGGTGACGGCAAATTGCTGAAACAGCAGTCCCGTCACTCCTCCCGAGAAGGATACCGGCAGGAAGACGGCCAGCAACACCACCGTGGTAGCGATAATCGGGGAGGCCACATTGCGCATCGCCTCCACCGCGGCATCGAAGGGAGTCATGCCTCGTTCGATATTGACCTGTGCCGCCTCGACCACTACAATCGCATCGTCGACCACCAAACCAATGGCCAGCACCAACCCCAAAAGCGAAATCACATTGAGCGAAAAACCCAACAACGGGAAGAGGGCAAAGGCACCAACCAGCGATACCGGAATGGCTATCAATGGGATAAGCGTAGCTCGCCAATCCTGAATAAAGAGGAAAATGATGAGTACGACCAACCCCAAGGCAATCAGCAGGGTATGAAAGATATCACGAATGCCTGCCTTGATGCTGCGCGTCGTATCGACGATGGCGGTTGCCTCCACGCCATCGGGGAGACTTGGCTCCAACCGGTTCACCACCTCACGTACAGCAGCCCCCACCTGCATTGCATTGCTCCCGGGCTCCTGATAGACTACAATCAGCGTGGTAGGCTCCCCCTCAAAGCGTGAACTCACGCCATAGGTTTGGCTTCCCAACACCACATCGGCCACCTCGCGCAGGCGAATCTGCTCGCCACTCGACGTGGTGTGCACGATAATATCCGAAAACGCTTCGGCCGTATTGATTTGCGGTGGGAGGGTAACCGTATAGGTATAGACCTGCCCCTCGGGGGCGGGCTCGGCACCCAGTTGACCCGTCGGATAGAGCTCGCTTTGGGCAGCAATAGCCTCCGTCACCTCCGAAATGGCAATGCCGTAATATTTGAGCACATCCGGCTTGAGCCAAATACGCATGGCGTACTCGCCGGCGCCCATGATATCAATCTTGCCCACGCCATTGATTTTCAACAGTTCGTTCTGCAAATGAATATAGGCATAGTTCGAGAGCCACTCATCGCTATAGCGTCCATCGCTATGCAGGGCATAGACCATCAGAAATCCGGTCATCGTCTTCTGCGTGGTGACACCCTGTTCGGTAACGGCCGTTGGTAGTTTGGCAGTTGCCGTAGCCACCCGATTCTGTGTAAACACCGTATTCATATCGGGATCGGAGCCCACTTCGAAGGTCACCTGCAACGACATCGACCCATCGTTGGCCGAAGTGGTCTGCAGGTAGAGCATGTCGCTCACACCCATAATGCTCTGCGCCAAGGGTGTAGCCACCGAGTTATTGACCGTTTCGGCATCCGCACCCGGATAGGTGGCCGAAACTTCCACTACCGGAGGGGTAATATCGGGATACTGCTCCACGGGAAGGGAGGCAAGCGACAAGCCGCCCAGAGCGACAATGGCCACAGCCAAGGCGATGGCAAAAATGGGGCGTGTGATAAAAAATCGTTCCATGGGCTAATTCTTTTCAAGGGTAACACGTGCGCCGCTACGGAGTTTCTGTCGTCCGCCGACTACCACAAGTTCACCGGCCGAAAGTCCCTCATCGACACACCACAAATCCCGATAGGTATCGCCAAGTTCCACTGACCGAAATGACACCGTACTATCCGGATTCACCACCCATACCGAATTAACGCCTTGCGCCTGGCTGACTGCTACCATCGGCACCACAACTTGCCGACGAGGCTCGCCAACCGTCGCCTCGACCCGCGCAAATTGCCCGGGCTTCAGCGTTCCTTGCGGATTGGGGAATCCAACTACCAGCACCAGCGTACCGGCCGAGGCGGCCACATCCTTGCGGGTATATTTATAGAATCCGGCATGTGGGTAGGCGACCTCATCGGCCAAGGTTAATCGGATATCGGACAAAAGCCCCTGATTGTCATAAATCGAAGGGCGTTCACCGGCCAACTGCAGATATTGCGCCATCGGAATCGCCACGTCGACCGATAGGGTATCGGTATTCGAGATGGTCGTCAGCACATTAAACTCGGTGCCCGGCCCCACATAATCGCCAATATGAGCAGCACTGCCCGAAGCAATACCGTCAATCGGTGATATGATGCGCGTGTAAGTAACATCGAGCCGTGCATTACGCAGCGTCTGCTCGGCGGCACGCACAGCTGCATCTGCCGCCTTGTGCTGGGCCGTATATTGGTCCAATTCGGCACGACTGATGGCATTCATAGCGGCCAACGGAACCGCTCGTTCGTAGTTGTTTCGTGCCTCGATAGCCTGGGCACGTGCCGATTGGAGTTGTGCCTCGGCAGCCAGCATCGAGTTGGAGAACTGCGATGGATCCAACGTAAACAACACCTGCCCACGTCGTACCGGCATACCATTCGAAAACTGCTTGGTCAGCAAGAATCCATTGACGCGAGGCTGAATCACAGCATCGAAATTACTCGCCAAAAAACCAACGAACTCCATGCGTCTGGGAATGCTGTCATAGATAGCTTCAGCTACTTCGACACGCATAGGTACCGCTTGTCGGGAGGCATCGGAAGATGAAGGTTTGCACCCATAGGTCAGTGTTGCCATCAGCAACACCACAAAAACTTTATCCATGTTTATTTCGATTTTCCACCTTGCAGGACAAAAAACATACCGCCAGAGAGGCGAAACACGACTAAAAAGGCAAAAAAAGAGCAAAAAACTCAAAAAAAAGTGCCACCTAGGTTTGGTTTTTCGAATTATTTCATAACTTTGTAGCGATATCAACCCTTAAAATTTTATTACGATGAAAGAACTGGTTGCACAAATCAATGCACAGTATGAGGTGTTTGCAGCAAATGCAGCAGCTCAGGTAGAGAAAGGCAACAAGGCTGCCGGTACGCGCGCTCGCAAGGCCGCTCTGGAGCTTTCGAAGCTGATGAAGGAGTTCCGCAAGGTTTCTGTTGAGGCTGCGAAATAATTTCAGACCTTCTCGAGAAGATAAAGGCTGACCACACAGGTCGGCCTTTATTTTTTTCTATGGTATTCGTGCCCATTTTTTTCTTCCAACCATACCCAACTTATGCGATTTTCCGTTATCTTTGAGGCGAAGAAATACAGATGCATATGTGTGGAATTGTAGGATATATCGGCCCGAAAGAGGCGATGCCCATCTTGCTGAAGGGGTTACACCGCCTTGAATATCGTGGCTACGACAGTGCCGGTGTGGCACTCATCAACCAGCAGGGAACACTCAACCTCTATAAATGCAAAGGAAAAGTCTCGGAGTTGGAGCATTTCCTCACCGGAAAAGATGGCTCGGGGAACATCGGTATCGCCCACACCCGTTGGGCCACACATGGTGTTCCGAACGATGTGAATGCCCACCCGCATTATAGTGCCTCGGAACAGATTGCACTGATTCACAACGGCATCATCGAGAATTACAGTCTGCTGAAAGAGGCTCTCATCGAACACGGCTACACCTTCCGTAGTTCGACCGACAGCGAGGTGTTGGTCAACTTAATCGAGTACATCCGCACGACGAACGGTTGCACACTCATCGAGGCCGTGCAGCAAGCCTTGAAACAGGTTGTCGGAGCCTATGCCATTGCCATCATCGAGCGCAACAACCCCGATCGTATCATTGCAGCCCGCCAAAGCAGCCCGATGGTCATCGGTATTGGCGGCGAGGGGGAATTTTTCCTCTCCTCCGATGCTGCATCGATTATCGAATACACCGAGGACTTCGTCTATGTAGGTGATGGCGAGATAGCCATTCTCGACCGTCATGCCCCCTTGCGCATCGTCAACCACGACAACCACGAGGGTCGCATCGACATTCGCAAGTTGCAACTTTCGATTGCACAACTCGAAAAAGGAGGCTATCCACACTTCATGTTGAAGGAGATTTTCGAGCAGCCCAAGACCCTTGTCGACTGCATTCGCGGACGCATCCACCCCGAGACCTTTGAGGTAAAACTCTCCGGTGTCATCGACCATCGAGAGCGATTTCTCTCGGCTCGCCGCATCATCTTTGTCGCTTGTGGCACCTCATGGCACGCTTCGCTCATCGGTGAGCATCTCATTGAAACGCTGTGCCGCATTCCGGTCGAGGTGGAATATGCCTCGGAGTTCCGCTAT
Source organism: Alistipes sp. (assembly GCA_017623115.1). Lineage (GTDB taxonomy): Bacteria > Bacteroidota > Bacteroidia > Bacteroidales > Rikenellaceae > Alistipes. The sequence continues at coordinate 23,045 of JAGAPT010000035.1, read as the reverse complement.
CGCAATCCCATACTCTCCCCCGATGATATCGTTATCGCTGTATCACAATCGGGCGAGACGGCCGATACGTTGGCTGCCGTCGAATTGGCTCGCAAAGCCGGTGCCTTTGTATTCGGCATCTGCAATGTGGTGGGCTCCTCGATTGCCCGTGCCACCGATTCGGGTGCCTATATCCATGTCGGACCGGAAATCGGTGTCGCCTCCACCAAAGCATTCACCGGACAGGTAACCGTCATGACGATGCTGGCTTTAGCCATCGGGCGGGAAAAAGGCGTGCTCGACGCATCGCTGTACCGCACGTTGAGCCAAGGATTGTCAACCCTGCCCGAGCAACTCGAGCAACTCTTGAGCGAGGTAGCACCGCGTGTCGAGGAGTTGGCGAAAATCTTCACCTACGCCCACAATTTCATCTATATGGGTCGCGGTGTGAATTACCCGACAGCCCTCGAAGGAGCTCTGAAACTCAAAGAGATATCCTATATTCATGCCGAAGGGTATCCGGCTGCCGAAATGAAACACGGCCCCATTGCACTCATCGATGCCGAGATGCCGACCGTCGTCATCGCAACACCCGACCACACCTACGAAAAGACCGCCAGCAACATCGAAGAGATCAAAGCACGTGGCGGTAAGATTGTGGCCGTGGTGGCACAAGGCGACTCGTTGGTACGTCATTCGGCCGATTACGTAGTGGAGGTGCCGGTCGTTCATGAGTTGCTCATGCCGATTGTCGTTTCGCTCCCGTTGCAACTATTGGCTTACCACATTGCCGTCAACAAAGGACGCAATGTCGACCAACCTCGCAATCTGGCTAAGTCGGTAACGGTTGAATAGTCGGATAGCACACCAAACGAGAGCGGATGAAGATGGGCGCAAACCTCTTCATCCGCTCTCGTTTCCTCTGGTGTGTGGCATCAATCCACCTCAATACCACTACGCTCGAAGAGTTGTAAATCCATCTCCCGCAGACCGGTTTTGGTAAAGGGAACTGCCTCGTTGTGATCGTTCAGATAGCGACGAGGAGCCTCCCAATCAAAATCTTTACTCAAGAGCGACACGTGACGATTGCAGTATGCCCCCTCGATGGAGGCCATGTCGGCCATCGTATGATACATCGAATGGGTAGTAGCAGGAGCCTCCGATAGTTGTCGGGCTGCCTCATATTTAGCCGGAAATGCATTGCGATAGCGTTCGGACAACCAGCAGAACGCTGCCACATGCAACTGATACGCTGTTGTCGTCGGTGAGGCGTGCAGGAAACGCCCTCGGCTATCGTCATAGAGGTCTTCGCCATGGTCTGAGCAGTAGAGTAGTGCCGAGGTCACCCCCTCCAACGAGCGCAGATACGCAATCGTAGCGGCCAAGAAAGCATCCGTATAACGTACCGAGTTATCATAGGCATTGCGCAACATCTCGGCATGCTTCGGACGAATAGCCACGTCGTCATCGGGCAAAAAGCAGGCACTGCTACGCGGATAACGCTGATGATAGCTGAAATGGGAGCCATAACAGTGAAGGATTACCAGCACCTTCTCAGCCTTGCTGCTCTGCACCACTTGTTGCAAAGCCTCCAACAGCTGCATGTCATGGCGGGGTGAGTCGAGGTAGCATCGATGATCGGCATCCTGCGAAAGGTTATCAATCATCGCTCCCTGTGGCGATTGGTTCGAGATAAACCACGTCTCAAAACCCGCTTCACGGAAGAGAGCCGGAAGTCCTTTGCGACAATAGAGTTCCTCATGCTCGTGCGTCGCCACCGACGAAAGCAACAACGGCACACTCTTATGTGTCGTATTGCTCTGCGTCAGCACATTGCGATATAGACAAAGATCCTCGATCTGCATCAGGCAGGGGGTTGTTTCTCGCTCATACCCGTAGAGCTGCCAACTCATGGCTCGAGACGCCTCCCCAATGACATAGACATATACCTCTCGCCCCTCGACCGATGCCGTGCGATAAGCATCGAATCGAAAATCGGCCGTCTGCTCCTCAAAATGGTAGGTTTTACGCAGTTCCGAGCCACTCAGATAGACATTGTAGGCTACATTGATCGGGAAAATCTCATCACGCAGCACCCGTTTCAACGATCCTGTTGCCTTCGATGCCGGCCACAACGCCAACGCCCCCACGGCAAACACCACAACTCCTGTCAGGGCTATGATTTTACGAGCCTTGCGCGAGATGTGTCGCTTATGTCCGATTTCGCGCCAAGCCAACCACAACATCGGAAGATACATCACGGCTACCAAAATCACGGCCGGATAGATATTTCCCAGCAGTTCGGTCGCCTCACCCGGATTCGTGGTCACGACATTGGTGAACATATCGGTTGCAATAATCGAATTGCCAAACAGATAGAGCAGCACGATTTGGAATGCGGCAAAAAAGATAAACGGGAAGCCCAACCAAATCATGATACCCGAGCGTCGCAATGCCACACTCCACATCAGATAGAATCCCAACGGCATCAATATCAACGCTTCATTCGACCATATCGAATACTCCTCGGTTACAGCCAACACCAGATTGGGAATCAGCAGCGAGAGCACAAAATAGATTGCCAACCATACCGAGAAACGGCTACGAGTGGGTTTTGCAGTGGTATAGGCGGTGTGATAATAGAGGTCTTTCATCCCAAAAAAGTTAGAAGGCTTCGTTAATCGAGAGCAGGAACCCGCTGGTGCGAAGTCCGAAGCCATAATCCATCCGTACATTGACCCGCTTTTTCAACTCCCAGCGTACACCGATACCATAGTTGGGCAGGGTGTGGTCGATGTAACATTTCTCAATATCGGGGAAGACATTACCGGCTCCTCCCCACACAACACACCCGATACGACGCCAAATATGCTGACGCAGTTCGAGTTGCAGGGTAATCATGTTGTTATCCGTATATTGCCCTTCGTAGTAGCCTCGCATGCGCTCATTACCACCCAGGCGAGCCAGCAAAGGCCACGGCGTACCATCCGAATTAAACTCGCCATAGAGGTCAAAGGCCAGCAAACCTCCGCGCCAGAGTCGCTGATAGGCATTTGCTTGAAAAATGGTGCGCCAAAGCGATGTTACACAATTACCCAATCCCCGCGGATAGAACACCTCCTGCACACTGAAATAGAGCCCTCGCGCCGGGTTGGGAATAAAATCGCGCGAATCATACTCCAGTACCAATCCAAAGCCCGTCACCGTATAATTCCGTTTCTGACCATAGATATAGGAGAGGCTCACCTCGTTGAAATCGCGGCCATTCGTATGCGAAAAGTCCAGCACGGCTCCGATAAATCCATTGCGCACGACCTGCTCCAAATAGCGAATGTCCACTTGATACCGCTCCTCGACAAACTCGGCTGACGGATTATTGCGTCCATCGGCATATCCGATCCCCCAAATCTCACGAGGGGCCGAGACAAAGGTCGCATCATAACCGATTCGACGACGATTTTGACGAAAGATGTTGTTTCCGGTTATGCCAAACGAGAAGAAACCCGAGGTCGACACATTGGCAAATATCGAGACATCGGAGGGCGAGGTGATTGAATCACTGCGATCGAGGCGATAAAGTCCGGCTGCCAACACGCCCAGCCCCAATTTGGTGGTCTTCGAGTAACTGGGCCCACCGGCAAAGGTGATGTCCAACTTTTTCTCATAGGTGCGATCTACGGTCGAAGTGCCGAAATAGTCGACCACCCGATGCAGGAAACCCTTACGCACGGGCTCGGCTACCACCGTATCAGCTACCAATGGGGTATACGTATAACGCAACGTGTCGGCTCCATCCATCGAGAGTCGGCTTTCCGACGTTTGCGCCCCTACTCGGGATACGGATAACGCCAACAAGAGTATGGCTATTGCCGAACGCACGTTAGCTATATTGCTCGAGGAGTGCATAGAACTCCTCCTTATCTTTTTCGGTCAACTCACCCTTGCGCACAAAGAGCAGTTCTCCATCTTTGGAGATAAAAATAAGCACAAACTTATTATTGCAATCGCCCAACTTCCAGGTAGTTGACAGCGTTCGCTTTTCATCGGCCAATACCAGCGCACCATTTTTCTCGGTACGCTTCTTGGCCAACGAGCGTACGATGCCGTTCGGCAGCATCGTATCCTTCAGATTGAGGACGCCAAAGGCCTCAATCATCGGGCTTTTGGCACGTCCGTTCTCCTCCAATTCGTAGGTAAAAGCCTCGTTCTGCTTGTGGCGATCAGGGTCTACATAGAAAATCAAGATGTGCTTCTCCCCCCACGAGGGCAGCCCGCGCATTTCGCCCGTCAAAGCCTTCAATTGGACATTGTCTACCGCATAAGGGGTATTTTGCGCTTTTACCGACAACATACCGCACAGCAAAAGCATCGTCAGCCAAATTCGTTGCATATTCTCTTATTATTATAAGGTATAATTTGCGACAAAGGTAGTGTTTTTTTTCACAACAACACTCACACAAATAGGATTAGTTTTGGTTGTTTCGGGTGGATGAAACGGATTAACAAGCCTCCATCGAAGCCTGCAATTCCTTCAAAAGGCGGCCACAACCCTCCTCCAACATATCTAACACCAACTCGAAACCATCCCGACCCTCGTAATATGGATCCGGAACATGGTCGTAATCACGTCTGAGGAAGAACTCACGCATGCGATAAATCTTCTCGCCATGCGCTCTCGATGGAGCCAACCGATGTACCGCCTCGTAGTTGTAGTCATCCATGACGATGATGCGGTCAAAGCGGTCAAAATCCTCGCTGCGCAATTGACGTGAGCGATGCGTCAACCGATAGCCGCGTGCCAACGCAGCCTGCCGCATGCGCATGTCAGGCAACTCCCCGCGATGGCCACCATACGTACCGGCCGAGTCAACCTCGATAGTGGCTTGCAGTCCGGCCTCTTCGACACAATGGCGGAAAATCTCCTCAGCAGCCGGAGAGCGGCAAATATTTCCCAGGCAGACAAAAAGTATGCGTTGTTTCATCGCTATTTCATAGATTAAAAATCAAGACCAAAACTGATGCTGTACGTATTGCGCAGCAGCGTATTTTTCTCCGCCAACAGATAGGCAAAATCGACGCGCAGATGCAGGAAACGGATACCGGCTCCAAGGGAGGCATAAGTGGGGTAGTAGGCATCTCTTTCGCCGATGTGATATCCGGCTCGCAACTGAATGAGCTGCATAAGGTTATACTCGGCACCTAAAGCGCATTGGAAGCCACGAACCGCCGACGGAGAGAAGCAATATCCCGCATCCGCACCCACCGTGAGTTGGTGGGCATCGGAGAAGATCGTTTCAAGGGCAACTCCGGCCATGGCCTCCATCGGCAGGTCATAGGGCGTATGCTCCAAAAAACCGCCCAGGTTAGCCACCTTGGCTCCGGCTCGCAGCACCGCATATTGCCCCATACCAATCACCGGTTTCTGCCACGCCACACTCACATCGGCCGCTAAAGCTTGTGCGTCTTCTTCATAGCGTTTTAGGCGCATATAGCGACCCACCACGCCAACAGCCCAGCGATCGCCCAATCGACGGGTATAACCAAGATCCAACGCCGAATCATGATTCCCCTTTTCACGCAAATATTGACGCCAGCCGGCTTGCACTACATTATTCAACCCGAAACGCCAATATCCCGATACGGCATAATAGTCAAAATCGCTTTGGCCGTAATAGGAGGTTGAGAGTTTGGCCGGGGCCAACGAGAATGCGGTGGCCGCAGCGTTGTTATAAATGCCATGCGCACCATTCACAGAGGTCATCGTAACACCACCCATCCCAAGCGTTTGCGGATCGATGGTAGGAAATGATGCCTCTTGCGCTCCCGCAACATACACCATACACAGCCCCAAGGCTGCAACAATCAATCGTTTCATCTTTTCAAATCGCTTACAGATTGCCACACGCTGCAAAGGCTATTCCCTGCACCGCAGTTGTGCAATCTTTGTCAATAAAATCTATGCGAAGGTAACTATTTTTCGCAAAATAATCGCGACATTTGTCGCAAAACAACAACAAACAATCGAAAGATGAAAAAGGACACGATGGTATTCGACTTAATCGAGCGCGAACGCAACCGCCAGATGCATGGCATCGAGCTGATCGCCTCGGAGAACTTTGTGAGCGAGCAGGTGATGGCCGCCATGGGTTCGGTTTTGACCAACAAATACGCCGAGGGCTATCCCGCAGCACGCTATTATGGTGGCTGCGAGGTGGTTGACGAGGTGGAAAAACTCGCCATCGAGCGCATCTGCCGTCTCTATGATGCCGAGTATGCCAATGTACAACCCCACTCGGGCGCACAAGCCAACATGGCTGTATTCTTCGCTGTCATGCAGCCGGGCGACACCTTCATGGGACTCGACCTGGCACACGGAGGACACCTCTCGCATGGTTCGCTGGTAAACTTCTCGGGTAAGTACTTCAAGGCCGTAGGCTATCAATTGAACGAGGAGACCGGCACGATCGACTACGATCGCATGGAGCAACTGGCCGAGGAGTGCCGCCCGAAACTCATCGTGGGTGGCGCATCGGCCTATTCACGCGAGTGGGATTACAAGCGTATGCGCGAGATTGCCGACAAGGTAGGTGCTCTGCTGATGATTGACATGGCACACACGGCGGGTCTGATTGCCGCAGGTCTGTTGGAGAACCCCGTAAAATATGCCCACATCGTCACCTCGACGACCCACAAGACACTGCGTGGTCCGCGTGGTGGCATTATCCTCATGGGCAAGGATTTCGACAATCCGTGGGGACAGATCACCCCGAAGGGTGTCGTCAAGAAGATGTCGCAGATTCTCAATTCGGCCGTCTTCCCGGGTATTCAGGGCGGACCGCTCGAACATGTCATTGCCGCCAAGGCTGTTGCATTCGGCGAGGCACTCGAACCCGCCTACAAGGAGTATCAGCAGCAGGTACAGAAGAACGCCAAAGCGATGGCCGAGGCCTTCGTAAAGCGTGGCTACAAGATTGTCTCGGGAGGCACGGATAACCACTTGATGCTCGTCGATCTGCGCACGAAGTTCCCCGAGTTGACCGGTAAACTGGCCGAGAAGTGCCTCGTAGCAGCCGATATCACAACCAACAAAAACATGGTGCCGTTCGACTCTCGCTCGGCCTTCCAGACCTCGGGACTGCGCTTCGGTACACCGGCTATCACGACCCGCGGTTTGAAGGAGGAGCAGATGGAGTACATCGTCGAGCTCATCGACCGCGTGCTGCACGACCCCGAGAACGAGGAGAACATCGCCGCCGTGCGCAAGGATGTCAACGCCTTGATGGCCAATTACCCGTTATTTGCCTGGTAGGATGACACCGGCCACTTTGCACGAAACCTTTGCGTTTCTTCGTGAATTAGCCGCCAATAACAACAAAGCGTGGATGGATGCAAACCGTCCACGCTATCGTTATTACCGCGGTCAATTCGAGGCTTTTGTCGAGGAGTTAATCGATGCCATCTCCGCCTTCGACCCCTCGGTGGCAGGGCTCACAGCCAAGGATTGCACCTATCGCATGAATCGCGACATCCGCTTCTCGGCTGACAAATCGCCCTACAAAACCCACTTCAGTGCCTTCATTGCTCCTCGGGGTAAAAACTCCGGATTGGCCGGATACTACCTCCATCTGGAGCCCGAGATGGAGGGCAGTTCGATGATTGGCCACTCGATTGTGGCCGCCGGGCAGGTATGTATTCCTCCGGTCATCCTGCGCAGCATCCGCGAGGAGATTATCGACCACGGTGACGAAATGCTCGCCCATATCGCATCGGCCGAAGGCTTCTCGCTCGACAAAGAGAATGCGCTCAAACGTACCCCTGTGGGCTTTGATAGTGGCACACCATACGACGAACTGCTCAAACTCAAAGACCACTGCCTGGCCCGAGATCTGACGGACGAGGAGCTATTCCGCCCCGATTTCAAGGAGTTGTTGCTGGCATTGTTCCGCTCCACGAAACCCTATCTCGACCAACTAAACCGCGCCATCCAATACGGATACGAAGAGATGATGTAAACAAAAAAAAGGAGAGGTTCACTCTCCTTTTTTTTGTCTATCTAAGCCCCTGCTTTATTCGGCAAAATACTTATAGAAGTAGGGGATGGTCTCAATACCCTTATAGAACTGCTCCAAGCCATAACTCTCGTTGGGCGAGTGGATCGCATCCTCCGACAAACCAAAGCCAATCAGCAGCGATTTGATACCGAGAATCGACTCAAAACCACTGATAATCGGAATCGAGCCGCCCGAATAGAAGGGGAGCGGTTTCTTGCCAAAGGTCGTTTCAATCGCCTTGGCAGCAGCCTTATAGGCCGGCATATCGGTAGGCGCCACATAGGGCTGACCACCATGCAGCGACTTCACCTTGACCTTCACACTCTTCGGAGCAATTGCCTTAAAGTGTTTCTCGAAGAGTTTTGCAATCTCCATATGGTCCTGATTGGGCACGAGGCGCATCGAAATCTTAGCCGAGGCCTTCGAGGGAATCACCGTCTTTGTTCCCTCGCCAATGTAACCACCCCAAATACCATTCACATCGAGCGACGGGCGCACACCGGTGCGCTCCAGGGTCGTATAGCCCGCTTCGCCCTCCACAGCACCAATCTCCAGTGCCTGCTTATAGCGACGCAGGCAGAAGGGTGCTTTATTGAAGGCTTTGCGCTCGGCAGGGGTTAGTTCTCGCACCTTATCGTAGAATCCGGGGATTGTTACACGCCCCTCATCATCAATCAACTGCGCCACCAAACGCGACAACACGTTGGCCGGATTGGCCACAGCGCCGCCAAACAAACCCGAGTGCAGATCTTTGTTGGGACCTGTCACCTCGACCTCCATATAGGCCAGGCCACGCAAGCCACAGGTAATCGAAGGCTGCTCCATCGAAATCATCGAGGTATCCGACACCAAAATAATATCAGCCTTGAGCATCTTCTTGTTGCGTGCGCAGAAACCGTAGAGGCTCGGTGAGCCAATCTCCTCCTCGCCCTCCAACATAAACTTCACGTTGCAGGGCAACGAATCGGTCGCACACATCGCCTCGAAAGCAGCCACGTGCATAAAAAGTTGCCCCTTATCGTCATCGGCTCCACGCCCCCAAATACGACCGTCCTGAATGGTCGGCTCGAAGGGCTCGGTGCGCCACTCCTCACGCGGATCGACCGGCATCACGTCGTAGTGGCCATAGACCAGCACCGTTTTCGCCTTGGGATTTACGATTTTCTCGGCAAAAACCACCGGATTTCCCTCCGTAGGCATCACCTCGGCATGGTCGGCTCCCGCCTTCACAAGCGCAGCCGCCAGCCACTCGGCCGTGCGCTGCATGTCGGGCTTATGCTCCGATTGGGCACTAATGGAGGGAATGCGCAACAGATCGAAGAGTTCCTCCAGATAACGCTCCCGATTGGCTTGGATATGATTCTGTACCTTTTCCATATGATTGTTCATTATAGATTACAAATTCCTCGTATTTCGACCATAAATCGCTCGGCCAATGCCTCGGCCTCGGCCTTGGTCGGAGCCTCGGTATAGAGGCGAATGATGGGCTCGGTATTGGACTTGCGCAGATGCACCCAGCAATCCGCAAAGTCAATTTTCACACCATCCACATCGTTCACATTTTCATCCGAATAACGCGATTTTATCTCAAGTAATACTTTATCTACGTCAATCTGCGGGGTCAACTCGATTTTGTTTTTCGAAGCAAAGTATGCCGGATAGGTTGCACGCAATTCGGTCATCCGCTTTTGCTGCTTGGCCAGATGGGTCAAAAAGAGTGCCACACCCACCAGCGCATCACGCCCATAGTGCAACTCGGGATAGATGACTCCGCCATTGCCCTCGCCGCCAATAACAGCACCCGTGCGCTTCATCATCTCAACAACATTGACCTCACCCACAGCCGAAGCGGCATAACTACCGCCATGACGCTCCGTCACATCACGCAAAGCACGCGACGAGGAGAGGTTCGAAACCGTGTTTCCGCCACACTTCGACAGCACATAATCGGCTACTGCCACCAACGTATACTCCTCGACGAACATCGAGCCATCCTCGTTAACGAAGGCCAAACGATCGACATCAGGGTCGACAACGACTCCCAAATCGGCACCCTCGCGACGAATCACCTCGGCAATCTCGGTCAGGTGTTCGGGCAGCGGCTCGGGGTTGTGGGCAAATTCACCCGTCGGATCGCAGTTGACGGGTATCACCTCACAGCCTAACTCTTTCAGCAACTGCGGAATCACGACACCTCCGACCGAGTTAACCGCATCGACTGCCACGCGGAAATGTCGCTGTCGAACAGCCTCGACATCGACCAACGGGAGCGCCATCACACGACGGATATGTTCGGGATTGAAATCGAGGCATTCGACCACACGGCCGATACCATCGACAGCAGGGTAGGCATACGCTACCTCCTCGGCCAACGCCAGCACCTCCTTGCCCTCTTCAGCCGAGAGGAACTCACCATTGGCATTCAACAACTTAAGCGCATTCCACTGGCGTGGATTATGCGATGCTGTAATGATGATACCGCCATCGGCCTGCTTGACAATCACAGCCATCTCCGTACCCGGTGTTGTGCAGAGTCCGACATCAATCACATCGGCTCCGGCGGCCAGTAACGAGCCACGCACCAGATTCATCATCAACTCGCCCGAAAGGCGTGCATCACGTCCTACTACCAACGTAGGGCGACGACCGGCCGTGCGACCGGCAATCAGACGCACATAGGCCGTGGTAAACTTCACGACATCAATCGGTGTCAGGTTCTCGCCCTGCGCACCGCCAATCGTTCCACGGATGCCCGAAATAGATTTAATAAGGGTCATTTTTTCTCGCTTGGTTTGATATTTGTACCTATATAATATGATTTTTTCGTCGGATTGTTTTGTTATTCGATGTAAAAATATTACTTTTATGCCAAATATGAAAATAAAAAACAACAAAAGATGAGAACGATTCCCTCTTCCGAGTTGATTATCAACGACGACGGCTCGATTTTTCACCTCCACCTGCTCCCCGAGCAATTGGCAGATGTTGTCATTTTGGTTGGAGATCCGGGACGTGTAGCCTTGGTTGCCGAGCATTTCGAGCAGATCGAATGCCGTGTCCAGAATCGCGAATTTAACACCGTCACCGGCACCTACAACGGCAAGCGCATGACGGTGCTCTCAACCGGTATCGGCATCGGTAATATCGACATCTCCGTCACGGAGCTCGACGCCTTGGCCAATATCGACTTTGCAACCCGCCAGGAGAAGGCCGAGAAACGGCAGTTGACACTCGTGCGCCTGGGCACCTCGGGGGCAATTCAGCCCGACATCAAAGTAGGCGAGGTGGTCTTCTCTCGTACCTCCATCGGTTTTGACGGCCTGCTGAACTATTACGCCGGCCGCAACGAGGTCTGTGACCTGGCCATCGAGAAGGCATTCGTCGAGCATACCGGCTGGAACCCGCAGTTGCCTGCGCCCTATTTCATCGACGCCGATCGTGAACTGCTCGAACTCTTCCGCGACTGCACCCGTGAAGGTATCACGATTGCGGCTCCGGGATTCTATGCGCCACAAGGTCGCTGGGTACGCCTACAGCCGCAAGACCCCGAGTTGAACGCCAAAATCGAGTCGTTCAATTACGAAGGCCGCCGCATCACGAATTTCGAGATGGAGGGCTCGGCGTTGGCCGGCCTGGCCGCCCTGATGGGGCACCGCGCCGCCACCATCTGCACGATTATCGCACAGCGCATCGCCCTTGATGCCTGCACCGACTACAAACCCTTCGTCAAGAAGATGATTCAGACGGCTCTTGACCGCCTGGCTACACTATAATACCCAACGGAAAGATAAAGAATTAGAAACATAAAAAACTGAACATCCATGAAATTTACAGTATCAAGCTCGGCACTGCTGTCGTTGCTCGCCACTACCGGCAAAATCATCAGCAACAAAAACACGCTTCCCATCCTCGGCCACTTCCTGATGGAATTGGAGGGTGGCACGCTGAAGGTAACCGCTTCGGATCTGGAAACGACGCTCATCGGTTCGTTGTCGGTGGATAACTGCGAGGCTGAAGGTCGCATTGCCGCACCCGCCAAGCAGATGCTCGATTCACTGAAGGAGTTCCCCGAGATGCCGCTGACCATCGAGGTCAACGAGCAAAGCTGGGAGATTCGCATCAGCTGGAAGAGCGGTTCGCTCTCGATTCCGGGTGCCAGTGCCGTAAGCTATCCGGCTGTACCGCAGCTCAACCCCGAGCGCAAAGAGTTGACCCTCGATGTTGATTTGCTGGTCAATGGTATCAACAAGAGCATCTTTGCTACGGCCGACGACGAGTTGCGTCCCGTGATGAATGGTATCTTCATCAACCTGCAACCCGATACGCTTACCTTTGTAGGTACCGACGCCCACAAGTTGGTGAAATATGAGTCGGAGTGCGCCAACGAGGTAGCAGCCTCGTTTATCCTTCCCAAGAAGCCGGCCAACCTGCTCAAGAGCGTATTGCTCAAAGAGGAGGATGACATCCGTCTGTCGTTCGATTCGAAGAATGCCTGCTTCGAACTGAAGAACCACACACTCGTATGCCGTCTGATTGAGGGTACCTACCCGAACTACAATGCCGTTATTCCGGCCGCCAACCCCAACAAGCTCCTCATCGACCGCATCGAGTTGATGAACGGCATCAAGCGTGTGGCTGTCTGCTCGAACCCGACGACGAACCTCATCCGCATGGATATTGCCGACAACAAGATTACGTTGACGGCACAGGATATCGACTTCTCAATGTCGGCCAACGAGACCATCTCGTGCAGTTACGACGGCCAGCCCATCTCGATTGGCTTCAAGTCGACCTTCCTCGTAGAGATTCTCTCGAACGTGGATACGCCGACCGTGCTCATCGAGTTGGCTGACTCGACCCGTGCCGGAGTCTTCAAACCGGTTTATGACGACAAGCAGAGCTCCTCGACGCTCATGCTGCTCATGCCGATGATGATTAACGCCTAACAGCCCTAAACAGAGCACGCAATGAAGCTCAAGTTGAAAAGACCCATTGTCTTTTTCGACCTCGAAACAACCGGAGTAGATACCGCCAACGACCGTATTGTCGAGATTTCGATGATTAAGGTCATGCCTGACGGCGAGGAGATTACCCGCACACGACGCCTCAATCCCGAGATGCCTATCCCGGCCGAAGCAACGGCCGTGCACGGCATCACGGATGAGGATGTGAAGGATCAACCCACCTTTGCCCAGGTGGCCAAATCGTTGGCGCAATTTATTCAGGGATGCGATTTCGGAGGATTCAACTCGAATCGTTTCGATTTGCCAATCTTGGCAGAGGAATTTCTCCGGGTAGGGGTCGAGGTAGACCTCAAACGTCGCCACTTTGTCGACGTGCAGAACATCTTCCACAAGAAGGAGCAACGCACGTTGGTGGCTGCATATAAATTTTATTGCGACCAAAATCTCGACGACGCACACTCGGCTGAAGCCGACACCCGCGCCACTTACGAGGTGCTCAAAGCACAGCTCGACCGCTACGACGACCTCGAAAACGACATCGAGTTTTTGGCTGAATACTCGTCACGCGGACGCTCGGCCGATTTCGCCGGATGTATCCTCTACAACGATAAGGAGGAGGAAATTTTCGGTTTTGGCAAATACAAAGGTCAATCGGTGGTCGAGGTGTTACGACGCGACCCGGGCTATTACAGCTGGATGATGAACGGGCAGTTCCCGCAGTACACCAAGCATGTGCTGACCGCAATTCGTCTGCGCGAGAAACAATAGGAGAGAACCAAACGCATGAAAAGACTCTGCACTGCGCTACTGATGCTCTGCTGGTTATGCACGGCATCGGCTATTGAGCGTTCAAAAACCATCGTCTACATCAATGGTGCAAAATATTATATCCACGCCGTAGCGGCGGGGGAGACCCTCTATTCGTTAGCCAAAGCTTACGACGTGAGCGAGGAACTCATCACGCACCATAATCGCTCGGCCGCAGATGGGTTAAAGGCTGGAGAGACACTCAAAATTCCGGTTGCAGAACAGCCAACCAATAAACCAGAGCCCTCGGAGCGTAAACTGAATAAGACCTTCTCGTCACATTATGTGGTAAAGGGAGAGACGCTCTATGGCATTGCCCGCATTTACGAGATTGCTGTGCAAACCATCATTGAGGACAACCCCGACATCGACCCTACGCATCTGTCGCCGGGTCAGCGCATCCTGATTCGCAAAAAGGGGATTGGAAAGAGCAATGCAGCCGAAAGTGAAGCTCAATGGAGCGCATACAATGAGCGACTGAACAGCGTCGCCCCCGAAGGCGAGCAATATTATGTCGTGCAAAAGGGCGACACGTTCTACTCGTTGGCTCGTCGTCACGGCATCAGTGAGGAGGAACTCTCTACGCTGAATAACGGGCTGCAGGCAGCCGATTTGAAGGTAGGAGCCATTCTTCGCCTGCCACAACCCGAGGAGGAGCAGACAGCCACGGAGACAACTGTGGAAAATCCGATTCAAGAGGTAGCAGCATCGCGCGAGGTGGAGTTCCGAGCCTTGTGCAATTGCGACCCCCTGCGGGTATCGCTCTTGTTGCCCATGAGCAACGGTCGCATGCCAAATCCCAACTACATGGACTTCTATGAAGGATTCCTGCTGGGTTTGGATAGCGTGCGTACACGCTATGGCCACTCGGTTGACCTGACCTTGTATGACACGAAGCGCGACACCGGCTATCTGAAAGGACTCTGCGAGCAGGATGCCGCCTTCCGTATGACGCAGCTCATCATCGGGCCGGTCTACGAAGAGGAGTTGCAAATCATCGTGCCCTTGGCCGAGCAAAACACAATCCCCACACCGGTCGTATCACCCTTGGCGCATATCGAAGAGTTGCAAAGCGATGTGTTGTTTCAGATGGCTCCCGATCCGGCTAAAAAGTACGACAAAGCGCAATCACTGTTGGATGGCAAGCGCATCACCTTCATCTATGGCGAGTCGAATGATCGTGCTTTTGAAGAGGAACTGCTCGCACTCCTTGGCGAACGACCTCATACGAAGCACGAATACCGCTACGTACACCCCTCGGTAAAGCTCAAAGAGGATGAGCTCAATCCGAGCGATCTGAGCCCCATCCTGGACAACGAGGAGGAGAACCTCTACTTCATTCTTTCGGACAACGAGATTGAGGTCGACCGCATCTTGGCTGCATTGGCGTCGGCCGACACCAATCTGCGAGCTCGCTCGCTACGTACCCCGAAATATAGCGTCTTCGGCAATTCCCGTTGGAATCGCTATACGAACATCGACCGCACCATCTTCTTCAAAAATCGTGTTGTATTCTTTACGACCTATCACGCCAAACGTGATGCCGAGGTGGTAGCCGACTTCGACCGTGCCTACATCCGGGCTTTCGGTTCATTGCCATCGCTCTACTCCTACCGAGGATACGATGCAGCCATGATTTTTGTGCCGGCTATGTTTAACGATATTGAATACGACATGGAGGACCGTCGCTATGAGCCGCTGAAAACGCTCTACCGCTTCAAGCAGGCTGCACCGACCGCCAACCACGTCAACCAAGATTGGATGCGCGTCAACTACAACAGCGATTTCACGATTACCATCGAATAAGCGCACGAACATGGCAACCATTACGAACGGAATACCCGAGAAAACCATCGAACGACTGAGCGAATACCGTCGCACGCTGCTCGCTTGTAGCAAGCAGGGTATCACGCATATCTTCTCGCATGTCTTGGCGGGCATCCACGGCATCACAGCCGTGCAGGTACGTCGCGACCTGATGCTCATTGGCTTTTCGAGCGATACGAAAAAGGGCTACGACGTGCAGGTACTCATCGACTATATCGGTTCGATTCTCGACAGCGACACCCCCATCAACATCGCCGTACTCGGCATGGGACACTTGGGACAAGCCATCACCAAATACTTCAACGGCAAACGCCTCAAACTGAAGATTACAGCTGCTTTTGATATCGACCCTGCGAAGGTCGGCACGATTATCGATGGCATTCCCTGCTACCACATGAGCACCTTTGAAACGATGGCCGAGGAGTTAGACCTCTCGATGGTGGTCGTATCATCGCCGACGAAGGTTGCCCCAACGCTTGTACTCCCCATCATCAATGCCGGTATCAAGGGTGTGCTAAATTTCACCTCGACACCACTGAACTTTCCGCAGGGCATCGTGGTCGAAAATTATGATATCACCACCTTGCTGGAGAAGGTAGCCTACTTTGTCAAAGAGGGGGATAACAACGCCTAACGACCAGCCATGCAGATTCTTCACGGGCACCAACTAAAGATCTTCGACCAGGCCAGCATTGTCACGGTCGGCTCGTTCGATGGCGTACATCGAGGTCATCAAGCTCTGTTGACGCAACTCACCGAGCAGGCCCGAGCAAAGGGACTACGGAGCGTTGTCGTCACCTTCGAGCCCCATCCCCGCATCGCCTTGGGGCGAAGCGAGGGGTTTGAGCTGCTGACCGAAAACGACGAGAAGGCAGCGTGGCTGGCGCATTATGGCGTGGATACGTTGGTGATGCTTCCCTTCGATGCCCAATTAGCGTCGCTCTCGGGGGTAGACTTTGCCAAATCCATCCTGCAACAACAACTCCACGCCAAGATGCTCGTTGCCGGCTACAACCACCGCTTCGGCCACGATCGATTGGCTGCCTCGGATCTCTCACTACCCGGATTGGAACTCATTGAGGTAGGGCCCTTTGAGGTGGCAGGGCTACGGGTCAGTTCCACCATCATCCGCAAGCTGATTGCCGCAGGGGACTATACGGCTGCCGAACAACTCTTGGGACACCCCATCAAACGTATTGAGCAATGATACAACACGAAAGCAAACTCCGCGTCTGGTATTGCGATACCGACCAGATGGGCATTGTCCATCACTCGAACTACATCCGTTACTATGAGGCCGCTCGCAGTGACTTTATGCGCTCGCTAGGATTATCCTATGGCGATGTTGAGCGTCGGGGGCTAATGATGCCGATACTCGAAGTACAATCCAAGTATCGCAAACCTGCGCTCTACGACGAGGAGCTGACCGTAACGACCACGCTCGATGAACTTCCCTCAACCCGCATCAACTTCCGCTATGAGGTGCGCAACGAGCGGGGCGATTTGCTCAACTCGGGCATGACCCAGCTCGGCTTCATGCATGCCGAAACCCGTCGACCGTGCCGTTGCCCCGAATGGTTCCTCGACCTGCTACGCACCCACTGGGTGGAGGAGTAGCCTCTGGTCAAAAACACTACGCCCCGCAACTTTCGAGTTGCGGGGCGTGCTTTTATCGGTGTAGTGCAAGCTACTTCTCGATAAGGGAAATCGAACGCTGGATAAAGTCGGTCAACGACTTACCCTTCAGCAGGCCATTGGACAAGAGTGCCAAATCGATGATCTGCTTCACCAGTTTATTCTCCGAGCCAATCTCCTTCAGACGCTGGTCGCGCTCATCACGCAACGAAACAATCTTCTTCGAGAGTTCCTCACGCGTCTGCTTCTCCTCGGCCGTGAGTTCCTCCTCCTTCTTGCCCTTTACTACCTCATCGAAGCGATGCTCCTCGGCCACTGCGGCATCAATCTTCTTGGTCATCGACTTCAGTTTGTCGCCATACGACTTCTCAACCTCACCCAAGATATTGATGACAATGGGGTGGTTACCATTCACGGCAATCGTGAAATTGTCGGGCATCTGGCCATAGAACTGACTCATACCGCCACCGCTCATCGCTGCCATCTCCTTCATGCGGCGCATAAACTCGTTCTGCGTGATGACCACCGGAGCCTCCTCGGCCGCCATCGCCTCGAATGAGATATGGTAGTTGATCTTCTCATCCTGCGGCATCTGGCTCTCAAAGACCGGTGTCAGCAGCTCCTGCTGAGCACTCGTCAAGGTCATCTTGAGCGGCTCCTCCTTCTGAATCAGTTTCTCGATCACATCGCTATCGACACGCACAAAGCGGGTATGCTCGTTCTTCTGCTCATACCAGTTTACATAGTGGTTATCGAGCTGGCCATTCATCTCCAACACCTCATATCCCTTCTGCTTGGCTGCCTCGATGAAGGCGTGTTTTCCCTCTACATCATCGACATAGAGCAGGATGAGGTCCTTATTCTTATCGGTTTGCTGCTCCTTCACCTTCTCGGTAAACTCCTGCGGCGTATAATAGGTTCCGTCAATGCTCTTCCACAGCATGAAGTCAGAGGCTTTCTCGGCAAACTTCTCATCGGTGAGGATTCCGTATTGGATAAAGACCTTCAAATCGTCCCACTTCTGCTCATAGTCCGAACGCATCGTGCGGAACAACTCGGCCAGACGGTCGGCGACCTTGCGCGTAATGTAGCTCGAAATCTTCTTCACATTGGGATCGCTTTGCAGGTAGCTACGCGAGACGTTGAGCGGAATATCGGGCGAATCAATCACACCATGCAACAGCGTGAGGTACTCGGGAACGATACCCTCGACCTGATCGGTTACATAGACCTGATTGCAGTAGAGCTGAATCTTATTCTTCTGAATCTCGAAGTTGTTGCGAATCTTCGGAAAATAGAGAATACCGGTGAGGTGGAACGGATAGTCGATATTGAGGTGAATCGAGAACAGCGGCTCCTCACTCATGGGGTAGAGCTCACTGTAAAACTCCTTGTATTGCGCCTCGGTGATGTCGCTCGGCATCTTGGTCCACAGCGGCTCGATGTTGTTCATCACGTTATCCTTCTCCGTATCGACATACTTGCCATCTTTCCACTCCTTGACCTTGCCAAAGATGATGGGTACCGGCAGGAAACGGCAATACTTCTTCAACAGCCCCTCGATCTTCGACGGCTCGGCATACTCTTTCATCTCCTCCGAGAGGTGCAACACGATGGTCGTGCCACGTTCACGACTATCATCAAGCTCCTCCATCTCAAATTCGGGCGTTCCCGTGCAACTCCAATACACAGTCTTGGCACCCTCCAGCCACGAGCGCGTGAAAATCTCCACCCGATCCGAGACCATAAACGAGGAGTAGAAACCCAAACCAAAGTGGCCAATGATGGCTTGATCCTGATATTTGGCCATAAACTCCTCGGCCCCCGAGAAGGCAATCTGGTTGATGTAGCGGTCGACCTCCTCGGCTGTCATACCGATACCATGGTCCTTGATAAAGAGCAGTCGCTGCTCGGGGTCTGTGGCCACTTCGACCTTCAATTCGCCCAGTTCGCCCTTAAATTCGCCCTTCGAGGCCAGCGTACGCATCTTCTGCGAGGCATCCACTGCATTTGAAATCAACTCGCGCAAGAAAATCTCGTGATCCGAGTACAAAAATTTCTTGATGACCGGAAAGATATTCTCCGTTGTCACTCCAATTGTTCCGTTCTTCATAGTTTTTATCGTTGTTTTATTGTTTTCTGCTTTGCAGAGGATTCAACAAAGGGTGTGCCACGCCCGAAATGCTGACAGATTGGCAGAGCACGACTGACAAAACAAATCGACTATATGTGGATTGCAATGACTAATTTTATGGTTTGCAGGCCGCATTTTGCATTTAATTGCTTATCTTCGTGCTATGATGCGACGAATGATTCTTCTTTTTGTGGTTGTACTGCCCGTCGTGCTCCATGCCGAGGGGTTACGTATTCTGTTTATGGGCGACTCGATTACCGATGGAGGATGGGGTCGTAGCGGGGGTAGCATGGCTTCAGCCGAAGAGCGTAATCAAAAGGACCTGAACCACCTCTATGGACACAGCTTCATGCTCTTCTGTGCTGCCCATTTCGAGAGTCGCTATCCCGAGCGGGAATACCAGTTCTTCAATCGGGGTATCAGCGGTTACACGCTGTGCGACCTGCATGAACGCTGGGAACGGGATATAGCCACACTGCAACCCGACGTGCTGACGATCCTCATTGGCACAAACGATGTAGGCAAGGTCGTCGGCTCCAAGGAGGAGCAGGGTAGGGCGTTCGACCCCGAAGCATGGGAACAATCCTATCGTGCACTGCTCACCAAGACCCGCAAAGCCTTTCCTTCGATACGTCTTATCCTCTGCACCCCCTTCGTGGCACCAACAGGGCGCATGGCCACACGAGCCTACTATCCGCAATACGAGGCAGGTGTGCAGGCCTGCACCGAAGTGGTGCATCGTTTAGCCGTAGAGTTTCAAGCCTCCGTGGTCGATTTTCACGCCCTCATGGCAGAGTTGCATGCCCAACAAGACGTCAGCAACAAAGGGTATTGGATATGGGACGGCATTCACCCAACTGCTGCCGGCCATCGACGCATGGCCGACCACTGGATTGAGGTTGCAACACCTTTGCTACAATAACATAAAAAAGGAGTGTCGCTGTGACACTCCTTTTTCAATATAGGTTGTACGATTACTTCACATAGAGCTTAAAGCGCATGCGGAATTTATCGCCCGGCTCGATGTAGCGGAAACCGGCAGCCTCGGGATTCTCGGCATTCGGGGCATTGGTAATCCACGATTGCGGCTCGGGGCAGCAGTACTCGACCTGACCGCCATTGTTCCACACCGTCCAATAGGTTGTCTCCTCATCTACCTCGTAGAAGGCACGCACACCCGTCTTGATATTCTCGACAACAGCACCACGATAGGGCTTGCCATCAACCTCAATCTCTCGCAGCGTGAAACCCGCCTCGACCGGCTCACACATCGTCACCTGCAAGCCCTCCTCGCGCAATTTGGCATACCGCTCCGAAAGCGGCAACTTCTTACCCGTCGGAAGGTTACGGCTGCTCAACTCTACCTGCTCGCCAACGGCTACGCGCATGCGATAATCGGCGGCATCGCCCCCTGCAAAGGGAATCTGAATCGGAGTATGGAAGCCTACACCCACCGGCATATTCTCCTGGCTCTTATTGCCAAACATCACCTCCTGCTTCAAACCTTTGTTCGACAGTTTGTAGACCATCTTGCACTTGAAGGCATGCGGGAAGTGGCGATAGATAGCATCATTAGCCGGATTCGAGTAGTAGCGGCACTCGATTTTCACCTCCTCGTCATCCTCCACAGCCTTCGATACTACAAACGGCTCACTCTTGATGATACCATGGTGGTAGTTATTCTCGGCTGCAATGGTAATCGGATATTGGTAGGTACGCCCCTCGAAGGTGTAGCGACCATCCTCGATACGATTGGGCGGGAACAGGAGCGGTAAACCGAAAATCTGCGGACGCGACAGGAAGGTCTCCATCTCGTCAGCCTTCGGCGTGCGCAGCATCTCGACACCCAACTTCGTATTGGCCAAGCGCACCAAATTAGCACCTACCGAGGGAACCAGCAATGCGGTATAGTCGCCCTTCGAAAACTCAACGGCCTGCAAGCCGTTCCATTCAACACAGCGAATCATGGCTTACAGCAGTTTCTCGATTTTCTCGACCAGCGCGCCCTTCTGACAGGCACCAATCTGCTTGTCAACAACCTGACCTCCCTTGATGAAGATAATGGTCGGGATGTTACGCACACCGTATTTCATCGTGATTTCGTCGTTCTCCTCGACATCGCACTTGCCGATAACAACCTTGCCCTCATACTCGGCAGCCAGTTCCTCCACAACGGGAGCAATCATGCGGCAGGGACCGCACCACTCAGCCCAGAAGTCAATTACCACCGGAAGCTCACCGGCCAGCAATTCGTCGATGTTGTTCTTGTTAATTTCCATTGCCATAGTTGTAAAGTTTTAGATGTTTATGATATTGTGTATTTGTAATCGTTCTGCTCCAAATAATCAATCAGCGGCTGCGTAACCTCCACACGATAGCGTTTCGAGAAGAGACGCACGGCCACTCCCTGCTCGGCATCGTAGAGGTGGATACGCAGGAGGGCATTCCCCTTCGAGCCCTTCACCATCGTCGACATCTCGTCGATAAAACGCTGCGTCAGTTCCTGCACAGGCAGTTGTACGGTCAGCTCCTTAATCGTCTCACGCACCTCCTGCAACTGCATCATGCTCGTCACCTTAAATTCGAGCTGCTCGGGTTCGCCTTCCTTCTGGTAGGGGCGTGGCTGCACCTTGCCTCGTACCATCAGGAAATAATTGTCATACAGATAGGGGCGGAAATTCTCGTAATCCTTGCCAAAGAGGACAAACTCATGGCTCGAGTTATAATCCTCCATTCTGAATTTACCGAAATTCTTACCCGTCTTGGTCATCAGATTCTGCACGCTCACCACCTGACCTGCCACGGCAATCTCCTTGCCACGCAGGCTTTCCAGGTCATCCAAATCCGAGAGTTGGGTCTTGCACAAATGCTCAATGATGAGTTTATAATCATCCAGCGGGTGTGCCGTCAGATAGAGGCCCATCATTTCACGCTCCTTGTTCAGCGTCTCAAGCTGGTTCCAATCCAGACATACGGGGACCGTCGGACGCTGAATATCGACCATACCGCTACCACCGAAGAGGCTCTGCTGGGCATTGTTCTGCTCAGCCTGATAACGCTGTCCGTAGCGCATCAACGATTCGAGGAAGGTAATCGCGCCATCACGGCTGTCGGGCGCAAAGAACTTGCTGCGGTGGAACTCGGCAATCGTCGAGAAGGCACCGGCATAGGCCATGTTCTCGATACATTTGCGATTGACCACGCTATAATTGACGCGCTCGAAGAAGTCGTAAATATCTTTGTAGAGTCCGTTCTGCTCACGCTCGCGGATGATGCTTTCGGCAGCCGCCTCGCCCACGCCCTTGATAGCCGCCAAGCCAAAGCGGATGTCGCCCTGACGGTTGGCCGAGAAGGTCTTCATCGACTCGTTGACATCAGAACCGAGCACACTGATACCCATACGCTTACACTCGTTCATATAGGTCGTCAGCGTACCTACATTCGTCAGGTTTCGGCTCAGCACAGCGGCCATATACTCCGACGGGTAGTGCGCCTTGAGGTAGGCCGTCTGGAACGCCACCCACGAGTAGCAGGTTGCGTGCGACTTGTTGAAGGCATAGGAGGCAAACTTCTCCCATTCGCCCCAAATCTTCTCCAAGACCGCCGGATCGTGACCATTCTTCTGTCCACCGGCGATAAACTTCGGCT
>JAGAPT010000034.1 GCA_017623115.1 Alistipes sp. | reverse complement strand
GAAGGCTGACGGCACGGGCGACTATGGTATGCCCGCAGGTACCGAGACTCCTGTAACCTTTGCTTGCGCTGCTCCGATGACGGGTGCTGACGAGACGATTACGATCAAGGGTACGGCCTACAAGTATGTATCGATGAACTACATCCTGCCGGCGATGCCGACCGATGCTTACGATGTAGACATCACCTTCTGCACGGCTAACGAGGTGAAGCAGTACTCGGTACCGACCTTTGCAGGTGTCACCTTCGAGCGCAACCACCGCACGAACATCATGGGTTCGCTCTTGACCGATCCCGGTAAGTTCGTCATCGAGATTGACGAGGAGTTTGACGAGCCGGCTCACATTGTGGAGGAGATTCACATGGTTTATGACGAGAGCAAATCGGCTGAGGCCAATGGCGCATCGCTCTACGAGGCCATCAAGAATGCGGGCAATGATGCCGTTATCTACTTGTCGCCCGGTATCTATATGGGTACGGACGGTATGACCGCACGCTACACGAACAGCAACAACATCACGATTATCGGTGTTGGCGAGGGTGTTATCCTGGCCGGTGCTAAATATGGTCGTGTATTTGACTGTGAGAACCCTGCAGGTGCTACCTTCACGCTGAAGAATGTAACCCTTAAAACGGATCACGCGTGGGCTGCAGCCGTCTATGCGAAGAACTACGCTACGGTAAACCTCTACGACGTGAAGACGGTAAACGCCGGTACGACGGCTATCTTACTGGATGCCTGCAACATGATTAATGGTGTACACCCGGGTGACCAGAAGACCTACGTCAATGCTTATGGTGTGACGATTGAGGCCGGTGACCTCGTAGAGTTGAACGCTAACCCCTGCAACGCCTATCCGACGGCATCGCCCACCGAGGCTTACTTCACCTTTGACAATGCCTGCACGAACATCAACATTGTGCAGCCGCAGAGTGTGTGCATCAACCAGGGCAACAACCTCTTCGTAAACGGTCAGGCAATTCCCGTTGACTACCGCTTCGAGAATGGTGCTATGGTACCGCTGTATAAGACCATTGCCTCCGGCAGCGATTTGGCACAATTGGCAGCCGACATTGCTAATGGTAACGACTTTGCAGGTCAGACGATTAAACTGAAGCAGGACATCACCCTGAGCGGTGAGTTTGTACCCATCGCTACCGGTACGCGTAACGGTAACCAGGCGGTCGGCACCGGCTTCAAGGGCATCTTCGATGGTGGCAACAAGACGATTAGCGGTTTGACGATTACGGCCGGAACGGCTGATGACGCCGTTGGTTTCTTTGGTATCATTGATGGTGGTGAGGTGAAGAATGTAACCTTTACCGATGTAAACATCAATGTTCCTAACTGCGAGAACGCCGGTGCAGTAGCCGGTCTGCTCGTCAATGGCGGTAAGGTCAGCGGTGTAACCGTATCGGGCAGCATTACGGCCAAGCGCGGTAACGGTGGTATCGTGGGTCGCCTGATTGCCCATGGCGAAATCAGCAACTGCGTGAACAATGCCACGCTGACGGCAACGGGTGCGAATGTGGGTGGTATCGTAGGTGCTGCTTACTATACAGCCAATGGTGTTGAGATGACGATTTCGAACTGCATTAACAACGGTGCAATCAACAGCACCAACTATGGTGTGGGTGGTATTGTAGGTCTTTCATCGGCCAATGTGATTGGTTGCACCAACACAGCCACCGTAACAGGTGCCGGTTCGAGCGTTGGCGGTGTTGTAGGCGAGCAGCAGAATGCTGGTAGCGTAATCAACTGCACCAATGAAAAGAAGGTAACCAATAATGGTGCATATGGCACCTATGGTACGGGCGGTATCGTAGGTTGGATTCGCTACAATGGCGCAATGAGCAACTATCCCCGTAAAGAGATTGTCGAGGTATCGGGTTGCGTGAACTATGGCAGTGTTGAGAGTGCAACCGATGCCGGTGGTATTGTTGGTGTTCTCTACAACTTTGGCAATATCCACGACAACAAGAACTACGCAGAGAAACTGACGGCTACCGGATTTGCAGCCGGTATTGTTGCCAATGCACAGTTCACTGAAACACCCATCGGAATCACTTCCACGGAGAAAGCACAGGTTGTCAATAATCTTTCGACAACTGTAGAGGCAAATATCACGGCTAACTGCAAAGACCTCTATGTGTATGACAACTCGCAGGGTAATAATCTGGTTGCCAGCGGTAATACGCAGCACTAAGAAAGATTGCTCCAGGAGCGTTTCGCTCCATCATATGATTCAAACAAACACCGCTCCGAAGTTCGGGGCGGTGTTTGTTTTGAGGGCAGGTTGGAAGTTTTGAACATAGTTGGGAATTTGGGGAGGATTCCGAAAACGCACCATCCTCCCCAAATGCTCAACCCCTCCCAACATGCTCGTTCTTTGGCCAGAGAAGTTTTAGAAAGAATTTTCGTGCTTTCAATCGGGAATATTTGATTATTCGGATTTTTTAGTTACCTTTGCATCGCTTTCGAGCATCGGATTGAACTGTGGTGTAATGGTAACACAGCAGATTTTGGTTCTGTCGTTCTGGGTTCGAGTCCCGGCAGTTCAACCAAGAAAAAGAGGCCTTTGAGCCTCTTTTTTTTTGTCTGTACCTGCTAATTTCGCCTCTCGCTATTTCGTCTGCTCGTACACCTCCATAATCTGCGCACACATCTCCTCCCACGAAAAGCGATTACGTTCAACGAGACAGGCCTCATGCATCTGCAACAAGGTATCCGGCTTCCAAATACGCGCCATCGCCTCAGCGATTGCCTCGGGGTTCGGTTGGCAAACATACCCCACCTTTCCATCGGGGACCAACTCACGCAGGCCACCCACATCGGTTACAATCATCGGCAGCGAGAATTGATAGGCGATTTGCGTTACGCCACTCTGCGTGGCCGAGCGATAGGGTAACACCACAAAATCGGCTGCCGAGAAGTAGTTTTTCACCTCTGCATCGGGAATAAATCGGTCGTGCAGCACCACCTCCTGTTGCAAGCCATGTTGCTCGATAAGTAGCATATAGGGTTCACGCGACGTGTAGAACTCCCCCGCCACCAACAATTTACGGCCTTGCGTCTTACCGGCTCGTTTCATGCCGGCCCACGCCTCCAAGAGCCAATCCAACCCCTTATAATCACGTATCAGCCCAAAGAAGAGAGCATAACGGCAGGCCTCATCTACCTGCAAGGCACGACACGCCTCCGTGCGCTCTATCGGCTCTCCGAAGTTCTCAAAGCGTGGGTGGGGCGAGAAGCGTGCAGGGGCAGCGGTATACCTCCGCAACTGCCGTCCCACCTCGTCGGACATGTAGACAAAGCCATCGACCGAACGCAGGAAATAGCGATTGAACGGTTTATCTATCAGATGATGCTCGTGAGGCTCAACATTGTCGATTTGACATAGCACCTTTGTATGGCCATTTCGGCGTGCCAGTCGGGCAATCGTACCAAAGCAAGGAGCCATAAAAGGGGTCCAATATTTGAG
The DNA here is from genome assembly GCA_017623115.1 of Alistipes sp. GTDB lineage: Bacteria > Bacteroidota > Bacteroidia > Bacteroidales > Rikenellaceae > Alistipes. The sequence continues at coordinate 23,813 of JAGAPT010000034.1, read as the reverse complement.
GAGGATGACATCAGGTCGCTCCTTACAGAGCATGCGTCCCACACGCCACCAATTCAGCGGATTGCAGGTATTTACCTCACGTCTGATTCGCAGGTCGGAAGGTGCCGGTGTGTCGACCGTCTGCCGCTCCCCGGGGAAGAGCAACGAGGGATATTGCACCGTGAAGGTACAGAGGTCCACCTCATTACCTCCACGCTGGTAGACACGCGCCATGGTGTGCATAATCGACGCCAAACCGCCCCGATAGGGGTGCGCCGGCCCGAGAATCGTGAGTTTCATGATGCAAAGATTTGGTTTCGGTCAACCCATTACAACCACCGCACCGCTGCACGCACGCAGGGACTCTCCTCGGTCGATATCTCGAAGGTCATGACACCCTCCTGCTCGGCTGTCGCAATGCGCAACGTATCGCCCAGCACGGCTTCATGCAGGAAGTGCATATCGAGGCGGAAGGGTTTATCCTCGGCAATAGCATCCACGGGCAGCTGATCGAAAATCATCTCGATATAGCGAATCGTATTCATATGGCGATTGAAGTCGATATCGCTATATCGCACCGTATGGTTGTGCATCTCCCCCTCGGTTACACCACGCAGACGACATGGAGCAGCGCAGGGTGGCTCATCAGGCACCATATACGTATCATGAACATCGGCCGTGCGGGTGAGATCTACCGCCGTGCGGCTCTTCACATTGAGCATCGCCCACTGCGAAGTCATGCAGGCAAATTCTGCTCCCTCCTCATCGTAGATGCGGAAATTACGGGTCGAGAGCAGGCGATTGTAACCGCTAATCCACGTCTCAATCTTATAGTCGGAGTACTGCTTGGGACGAAACGATACCTCGATAGCCATACGGCTCAGCACCCACGTATTGTCATCCTGCTCCATGTCTACATAGTCGAAGCCCTTGTTGTGTGCATCGGCACCGGCGGCATTCAATGCCGACATAATCAACGCCGGAGATTTCAGGCGCGAAGTAAAATCGAGGCTTTGCGGCTCGACTTTGTAGGTAAAATATGCTTTTTCTGCCATGTGTTGGGATTTTAATCCACACAAAGATAGGAATAAATCCGAGATATAGCAATAAATGCAGGATGTAGAATATCGAAAAACAATAAATATTATTTGTTTCTCGGAATTTTATCGTATATTTGCAACAAATAACCAAAGAATTGACCATGCAGAACAAGAAAATCTACCTACAACGCCTGCTCGTGATTTACATCACCTTCTTTGTTATCCTGGTGGGAGGCTTTGTCTGGGACATCATTCCCAATCTCACACAAGGCATTGAGGAGGGTACACGTGTAGGCAACGAAATGGCTTCCGACTACGAACAAGTCAGCCCAAAGGCCCACTACCTCTTTTGGAACATTCCGATCGAGCAGTCCGACTCCTTCACGATTCCGACCCAGGTTGAAAACCGCGAGATTGTCGGGCAAATCTCGACGCTCTCCTTCTCAGTGAAAGAGCCTGCTGAGGAGCGTTCCATCCTGCACATGGCTTTTGCTGCTATCGGCAACTCACCGCTCATCTACGCCCTGATGATTGGCAGTGCCCTCTGTTTTCCGGTGATTGTGGTCCTGCTCTTCTTCATCATTCGCTCGGTACGTCGTTCGCTCAGGGAGGAGTTGCCCGTCGGTAAGAACAACGCTTGGTTGTTGCGTGCCATTGCCGCACTGACCATCCTGACCGAGCTGCTTGGCCAGCTTGGTATGTGGCTGATGAATAGCAAGGCGGCCGAAATTTTGGCCGGCAGTGGCTATGTCGTAAAAACCGGATTCCAGTTCAACATCAGTACCCTCGTCATGGGTATCTTGTTGTTATTTGCTGCCGAGATGTTTGAAATCGGCCGCGAATTAGGCGAGGAACAAAAATTAACCATCTAACATACAATCTGATAGAACCATGAACAATGCTTTTTACAAGGGGGGGGGTGAATCGTGGCCATAATCATCAATATCGACGTCATGATGGCCAAGCGCAAGATTTCCCTCGGTGCGCTTGCCGAGAGGGTGCAGATCACCCCGGCCAACCTGTCGATTCTGAAAAACGGAAAGGCCAAAGCCATCCGCTTTTCGACCCTCGAAGCAATCTGCCGTGAGTTGGATTGCCAGCCCGGTGATATCATCGAGTATCGCCCCGACACGGAGGAGTAAGCACTTAAACAAACACTTTAATTTATAAGGTATGAAAAAAATCACATTATGGATGGTCGGCCTCTGCATGATGGTCGGCCAGGTTGCCTGGGCGCAAAACCCCATGATGCAACCCATGCCCGAGGATCCTGCTGTACGCAAAGGCATTCTCGACAACGGCATGAAGTATTTCATTCGTCACAACGAAAAGCCGAAGCAGCAGGCCGATTTCTATATCCTGCACCATGTCGGTGCCATTCAGGAGGAGGAGTCGCAGCAGGGTCTGGCCCACTTCCTGGAGCACATGGCCTTCAACGGCACGAAGAACCTGCCGGGCAAGCAGCTCATCGAATATCTCGAAACCATCGGTGTGAAGTTCGGTGCCAACCTGAATGCCTATACCTCGTGGGATGAGACCTGCTACAACATTGCATCGGTCCCGACCACCCGTCCGGGTATCATCGACTCGGCAATGCTCATCCTGCACGACTGGTCGCACTTCATCGCACTGCAGCCCAAAGAGATTGACTCGGAGCGCGGTGTCATTCAGGAGGAGTTGCGTACTCGCGATGGTGCACAATGGCGTTCGACGATGAAGATGTTGCAGGCTCTGGGTAAAGGAACCCGCTATGCCGAGCGCAACCTGATTGGTTATCTCGACGGCCTGAAAAGCTTCAAATACAACGAATTGGAGGACTTCTACAAGAAGTGGTATCGTCCCGATCTGCAGTCGATTGTCATCGTAGGCGACATCAATGTGGATGAGGTAGAGCAGAAGCTCAAGACGCTGATGAGCGACATTCCGGCGGCTCCGGCCGATGCGGCCCAGAAGGAGGTTATCGTCGTACCCGACAACGTAGAGCCTATCATCTCGATCTACACCGATCCCGAGATGACCGGCACGCAGGCACAAATCTTCATCAAGCGTCCTGCCCTACCCGAGCAGATGAACAACACGATTTATGCCGAGATGTTCTCGCTGGCCAACCACTATATCTCGTCGATGGCCAATGCCCGTCTGGAGGAGTTCTCGATGAAGCCCGATGCTCCGTTTATCGGCGGCAGCATGCAGACCGGCGACATCGTAGGTATCATTCCGACGATGAACGCTACGGCCATGGGTGTTGCGACCGAGGATGGCAAGTTGGCTCGTGGTATCGAGGCCGCTTTCACCGAGTTGAAGCGCATCAGCACCTATGGCTTTACGCAGGGTGAGTTCGAGCGTGAGCAGAACGACCTGCTGCGTAGTGCCGAGCGTCAATACAAGAACCGTAACGACCAGACCAATGGTTGGTATGTACGTCGCTATCTGGCTGCTGCCCGCAAGAACAGCCCGATGCCCGATGCCGAGACCGAGTGGCAGATTGACAGCATGCTGATTATGCAGCTCAATGTGGATGTCATCAACCAGCTCGCCAAGCAGATTATCTCGGATAACAACCAGGTCATCATCGTCAATGCCCCCCAGAAGGAGGGTGTAGCCGTTCCGACCGAGGAGGAGATTCTCGCCATCCGCAAGAAGGTTGCCGAGAGCGAAGTGGAGGCCTACAAGGACGATGTCGTGAAGGAGCCGCTGATTGCCGAGGGTACCGTATTGAACGGCTCGCCCGTGAAGAAGGAGAGCAAAGATGAGGCCTATGGCACGACGGAGTGGACGCTGAAAAACGGCGTGAAGATTGTGGTGAAGCCGACGACCTTCAAGGCTGACGAGGTGATGCTCACGGCTACGGCCAAGGGTGGTGCCTCAATTCTCTCGAACGAGGAGATCATCTATGCTGACCTGCTGCCGGCCATCTGCCAGATGGCCGGTGTAGGCAAATTCTCGGCTACGGAGCTGAAAAAGCAGTTGTCGGGTATTGCTGCTCAGGTTGGTACCAGCGTATCGAGCTACACCAGCAATGTGACGGGCTCGTGCTCGCCGAAGGATATCGAGACGATGATGCAGTTGCTCTACCTGAACTTCGTACAGCCGCGTTTCGATGTAGGCGACTACAACACGGTGATGAAGATGGTCGGCGCACAGCTCGAAAATCTCGAGAAGAATCCCGACTATCGCATGCAGAAGAAGGTAACGGAGATTGCCTATGGCAACAACCCGCGTCGTCAGGAGATTTCGAAGGAGATTATCGACAAGTACAAGTTCGAGGAGATCGAGCCGATTTATCGCAAGCTCTTCCCCGATGCCAACAGCTTCACCTTCTACATCGTGGGTAACGTAGACCTCGCAACGCTCAAACCGCTCGTTGAGAAGTATATCGGTTCTATTCCTACCTCGAAGAAGCCGATGCAGGTTGTCGACGACAAGAGTGGTTATGTACAAGGCATGGTGGATGAGATGTTCCGCACCGAGATGCAGCAGCCGAAGGTATCGGTACGCTACATCTTCTCGGGTGACGTAGACTACACGATGGCTAACCGCGTAAAGATGGTCTTCTTGACGCAGGCACTCAATGCCCGCTACCTCGAGTCGATTCGCGAGGAGAAGGGCGGCACCTATGGCGTACAGGTATGGGGCAACCTCTCTTTCCCGCCGAAACCGAACTACACGATGAACATCGCCATGGACACCAACGAGCAGATGGCTGACGAGTTGTGCGCAATCATCATGAAGGAGATTGAGGAGATTGCTGCCAACGGCCCGAAGACGGAGGATATTGAGAAGACTCGCGAGTACCTGCTCAAAGAGTGGACTGCAGGTCTGGAGAAGAATGCCAATTGGATGAACTACATCGTGAACAAGTGGAGCTGGGGCTTGGACAACATTGCCGAGCAGGAGGCTGCCGTCAAGGCTATCACGAATGCCGATGTACAGGCCTTCGCCAAGATGATTCTGGAGAAGAAGAATCAAATCAAGGTAGTGATGCGTCCCGAGGCTGCCAAGGCCGAGTAACGAGTCGCATAAACCTAAAAGAGAGGGGCTGCTGACGATTCAGCAGCCCCTCTTCTTTGGCACTTTCGGATGCTTATTTCACGACTACATCCGCATCATTGCACAACACCAACTGATAGGTCACATAGCGACCCGACGTATTGGTGTATTTGGTGTAGATAGCAGTCAAATCAACCTCTGTACCATTAGTCGGAATCACCGCATCACGGAACTGAGCATAACCGCTCGTGCGTACCACATAGTTACCCGGAGCAGCATTCGAGTCGCTACCGGCACTTCCCTTGGCATCCTCATAAGCGAACCACGCCGAGCCGTAGAAGTAGGTATCGAGCAGGTCGTCATTCATTTTGCCGGCCAAAGCCCACGTAGCCTGACCACTCGCAGTAAGTTCCGACCAGGCAACACCGTCTACCCCACCCTTCGCAGTTGCATCATACGAGTTTGAGTTGGCAAAGTAGTTCGGGAAATTGTTTTTATACCCCCATTGAGCCTGTCCAAAGACGCTCTGAACACCCTCGAAACGCACCAAACAACCCAAGGCATCCTCGGTCAGTTGTGCGTAATTATTCCGCGTTACAACCAGCGTATCGGCAGCCGTGAGGCCAATCTGCTCGCCACGGAAGACGTGCTTATTTACCTGCGTCAGCGACTCAATATTGTCGTTCGAATACTTCGGATTGACCGAGGCTGCACCAATGCTGACCATACCACGGTAGTTACCCAACGTAAGGCCCTGCAGCGCCACGAAAATCTCACGACCGGCCGGATAGTAGAGGTAGTTACCCGAGGTAACCTTCAACTCGATAGCCGACTGCGACTCCTCGTCGAAGATATACATCGTTTTATAGATGCTGCCATAGCGGTCCGACGAAATCACCTTACCACGCGTGTAGAGCGGTTCATCCACCTTCCACGCAGCAACTGAACCGGCACCGGCACCTGTCTCCGACCAGAAACGAGCCTTCACATCCTTAATCGAAATGTAGTCAAGCCCCATAGCCTCCATATCGGCAGCCGTCAACGGCTTATCCATCTCGGGAGCATCGAAATCGTTGTAGCAGGCTGTAGCTGCAACAACGAGCGACATCAACAGTAATTTATAGATACTTTTCATAGTCATCATCATTTTACGCCATCCCCATTAGAAACGGAAATAGATATTGAGGTAATAGGTCGTGCCGAACATATAGAAATACTTCGAATCGAAGGGTTGGTAGCTCGTCACGGTTGTCTCTTCGTTCTTCACCAGACGCGTCTGCTCATAACCGCCCGTCTTGATATCCTGATCGTTGAGCAGGTTATCTACGCTGAGGCTGAAACCGAGCGTATATTTGCGCTGAATCGACCAGTTCTTACCAATGCTGGCATTGAGCACATAGGCCGAATCGAACTTCTCCTGACGACGAATGTTAGCGATATCGGCATCGCTCATACCGGCCGAGATAACCGCATCGGTGCGATATACCGGGCTCATCGAGAGGTACATATTGTCGTAGTAGTTCCAATCGAGCGACAAGAACCAGTTGTTGTTCGAGCGGAAATTCAGACCTACGCTGGCGGCCAACTGCGGGGTGCTCTCCACATGGAAATCCTCCCAGTAGACCTTACCCACCGAAACCACCTCGGCACTGTTATCCTGCGTCTGCACATAGAACGGATTCGAGCTGTAGGTATACTGACCCCAGCTGATTGCACCACGCAACGACAATCCACGATAGAGCGGAATCTGTGCTGCGGCTTCCAATCCGAAGTGGAGTTTATCGATACCGCTCATGGCAAAGTTCGTATAGGTCGAGGCAACATCGTCATAGTACGACAACACCTTCGACTGATCGGCAATCGTCGTATAGTAACCCGAGATACGAGCCTTCAAATCGCCCACACGCAGGTTATACGAGGCATCAACGGCGAACACCTTCTCCTCCTCCAGATTGGGCGTTACCGTATTGCGTGTACGCGGCGATACGAAGGCGGCACGGAACTCGGGAGCCTGCTGCATGTAGAGCACGTTGGCCTCCAGCGAGTGGGCGGCCGAGAAGCGATACGAGAGATTCAGCTTACCTTTATAGTTCAGGTAGTCGAGCTTATCCGAATTACCCTGCGAGTTATCCGGGAAGAGACCCTTGCGCCACAAACCCTCGCGCCACATCTGCGTGTAGCCAATCTCACCACCGACGAGGATACCGAGGCCACCCCACTGGAGGTTATACGAGGCCCATGCACCACCCTCGAAGAGGTGTGCATAGTAGTCGTAGCTATACTTATCACCGACACGGGCTGCATGAGCATGACCATGCTTTTCGTAGTAGTCGAGGTTGTTCTGATAGAGCGTAGGATCCGAGGCGAAATCGCGCTGGGCAAACTTATCAATGTCGGCCCAATAGTCGCCACCCAACAAATCCTTTACCTCCGAGTAGTACTCCGTGCGGTTACGACGCATCGTCAATCCGGCATTGAGTTTCGTATTGTTGCGGAACAGGTGCGAGAAGTTCACCGCCAGATTCCAATCGCGCTGATCGGTATGACGCTCCTCAATCATGTAGTTCGAACGACGACCCGGGCCATACTCGGCCTCATCCACCGGATTCGTTTGCAGGTAGTTGGTCTGGTACATCCCCTCCCAATCGAGGTAGCGGATGTTATCCACATTGCCACGCCAATACTCGGCCTGCCAAGCAGCACCGACCGGATCACCCTCGCGCATAAAGTAGCTGGGCAGGTAGCGGTAGTAGTCGGGACGCGGATCGGGACCATTCTGCCATGTGAGGGCCGAATAGCCATTCCGACCAAAGCGGAACGAGGTGGCAACGTCCAGATTCGTGCGATCCGAGATATCGAACGTATAGTTCGCCATCACCACCGGCTCGTGATTATCACGCACGCGAGCGTTACGCTTCTTGCCATTCAGCCAGCCCCAGTTCGGGTTGTAGTAGTTGTTGCCGACCAGGTCGTAAGCCTCCTGCACCGAAGCCTGCTGCACACCACGCTCGGTCGGTGCACCCAACAGCATGAACGACAAACGATGGCGGGCATTGAACTGCTTCTCGACCGTAGCAAAGTAACCAAAGGCATTGTAGTAGACACCATCTACATAATCGTTACCCCCCTGACGGGTCGACAACGAGAAGGCATACGACCAACCATTATCCTGCTGACCCGATGCGTAGGTGACCATGGCACGGAAACGATAGTTCTGATTGCCATTGACCAGGCTTGCACGCAGGCCCTTACGCATCTGCGAGGGGCGCGTATTGATATTGGTCATACCACCAATACCACCCAAGCCGGCATCCGACGCCAGCAAACCCGAAGTCACCTCCTGATTACGGGTAGCATCGTTCAAACCGCTCCACAGCGACCAAGGCGAGTAACCGGTCAAAGCATCATTCATGCGCACACCATTCAGATAGACATCCTGATACTGCGAATCATAACCACGCACATTGAAACGCATCTCGCTGAAATTATACGAGGCGATGTTGTTGAAGATGTCCTTCGATGCCGACAACGACGTGGGTAACGAATTGGCATCGGTGGCCAAATCGCTATCGAACTCGGCAAAAATCGAGTCATCGAGTTGTTCCTGCTGCACGGCGGGCACCAGAATCACCTGCTGCAAATCGCGCATGACCTTACCGACACGCACAGCCAATGTCAGCGGCTCAAATTCGTCGGCCTCAAACTGCAGCGAGTATTCGCCACCGGGAACCATCTCGAAGAGGAACGTACCATCGGCCTCCGACGTGGTTTGCTGGCCGCTCGGCATCATCGTGACCGTCACGCCACTGACTGCCGTGCGCCCCACGCGCGAGACGATGCGACCCTTCACACCTCCCTCCTGCGCCACAGCAACGAGCGTTGCCAGCGACAGGAAAAGCGTTAGTAAACTTTTGATTTTCATATACGTTTAATTTATTTATTTGGCAAAATAGATGTAGACCGGGAAGTGGTCGCTATAACCACCTTGGAAATTATTTCCTACATAGGTGCGCAACGGATAGCCTCGATATTGCCCCTCTTTCTGGAAGAGGTAGTGTGCACGGAAAATATGTCCGTAGAACTTTGAGTCGGGATCACGGCGCAACTTCAAATTGCCCGTCGAACCCTTCGCCAGATTCTCCGTCACCACAATATTATCAAAGATATTCCAAGCATCACCATAGGCCAACGTACCCATGCCGGCACGCAACATATCGTAGTAAGGATTGAAGAAATCACCCTTCGCAAGCTCTTTCATGCGTCCCTTGGCACCCAATGCCTCATGGATACTGGGATCGGTCGGGTCGTCATTGAAGTCACCCATCGCCACTACCTTCGTAGCGGGATTGATGCGCAACACCGAGTCGGCCAAACGGCGCATCTGTGCACCCAATGCCACTCGCTTAAACTCCGAGGCATCCTTACCTCCCAAGCGCGAGGGCCAGTGAGCCACCATGAAATAGAAGGGTTCGCCCTCGATGGTTCCCCACATCGTCAAGATATCACGGGTGCGGAAATTCGGGAGCGTGGGCACCTCGGCCTTTACCGGGAAACTACCCTCCAACTTAAATTGGTCGGGGCGATAGAGGAAGGCCACATCAACACCACGCGCCTCGGGCGAATCGTAGTGCACCACCCGATAGGATGCCGGTGCCAACTTCTTCGTAGCGACAATATCCTCCAACACCGTGCGATTCTCCACCTCCGAGAAGCCGATAACAGCCGGATAGATGCGATCCAGAGCCGCAATATCGAACAACACACGCTCGACATTGGCCAATTTCTTGGCATACTTGGCTGCATTCCACGCTTTTGGACCTTCGGGCGTAAACTCATCGTCACGCACCTCGGGGTCGTTTATCGTATCGAAGAAATTTTCGATGTTGTAGAACATCACCTTATAGGGCTTCTGCGCAAAGCATACCGCGATAAACATCGCCAAAAGCGCAGTAAACAACACTTTTTTCTTCATTTTGTTCCTCATTTAGTTTGTTACAACTGCCATTGCGCAGCATTCTTCTGTCGCTTGGCTTCTACCGGCAGCGTCGGGAAAAACTTCAGGCCGGTAAGCGTCTCAATCTCTTCGACACTCTTTACCCATGCAGCTGCTTCTCCTTGTCCGCTCTTGTTCTCCACCCAAAAACCGATGGTTTGCAAATCCGCCGCCGGATAACGTCCCAACAGGTCACCTCTTGTACGCACATCCCCTCGGCGTGTTCGCGCCAACACCTTATAATAATGGGTCGGAATGGGACATACCTGCCCGTTGTTATCGGTAGTCGTATTATTGGTGTGCTGCCAATAGGCACCCGTCACCACATAGAGCGTATCCGAGCACTTCCAATCACGCACCTTGGCCTCCAAACGAGCCCACGCCTGTTGATTCAGCGTCGCATTTTGGGGCGTCATATTGGTAAAATAGAAGGTCTGTGCCTGCATTGTGGGATGAGCGTTGCGGTCAGCATTGGGGATTTGATGACCTCGATTCCAGGTCGTACCCTTCGCATACCCCTTATACAATACCGGCTGATCCGTTTTCGGAATCTGCGGGTCATACTCCCAGGTTTCGACACGCCCCGAGCCCAGATAGGATTCGTGCATCGGATAGGCCACCCACAACGCAGCTCGTTTCGTCTTGTCGAAGCAGAGCGAGAAATTGCGCTTGGTCACCATCACGCCACCCATCCACTTATCGGTGACCGGAGCATAATGGGTCACATAGTGATAATTCGGGCTCTCAATACGTACCGGCAACTCGGGTGCCACCCACACGTCGGCAGGTGCCGACTCCTCGTCGCCCCCACCGCTACATGCGGTGAAGGGCCACGAGAGAATCGCTATCGACATCAGCACGACAATTTGTCGCAAACAATAGATGGCAATCGAGGTCATAACAATTCGCGTTGCTTAAAGATTACTTCTGCTTGATAATCAGATTATCAAGATAGTAGCGTTTCTTCGATTTTGCCGTGGCTGCAATCGTAATGGTCGTAGCCGAAGTAACCCCCGACAAGTTGTAGGTAAAGGTCTTCATCTCGGCCGTCAGCTGCTCCGTGGTAACCGAAGCTGCGCCATTAATCGTACCGGCATTGTTGATTGTAATCACAATCGTCGTAGCATCAGCTGCTCCTTTCTCATTTACCCATGTAGCCAAATCTACCGTCAGGGTTGCCTCTGCCGAGCCAGACACATTCTTCATGGCAGGCGTCGTCAATGTTCCCATGGCACTACTCGAACCACACTTCACCTTACCAGCAGCCTCGTAGACTTTTGCTACGGACTGATAGGCATCCGTAAAGCCTGCAACCGAACCCTTCAGCGAGTTTCCCAAATCAACCGTTCCGTCAGCAGTTTTATCATTAAACTGGCTGAAATCATCCTGCCAGAAATAGACCGTCTCACCTGGATTGGGGTTCGGGTCGGGCGTCGGGTCGGGCGTCGGGTCCGGATCGGGTTCATCACCACCCTCATCAGGCGAGGTCGTGGTAGCAAAATCAGCCACATCAGCCATATCGCGCGGAGCCAACTGAACAGCACCCTTGTACATCGTTACGATACCCGTGATGTCACCCGTCGTAGCCTTATAACTCTTACCGGCAAAGGCCGTAGCACCACTCTTCACATAGATGGTCAGACTCTCGCCGCCCACCGACATCGTTGTGGTACCTACATCCCATGTTCCTGCAGCCGTGGCCGTTACATTCTTGATGGTTACAAGCATGCTCTGGAAATCCTTCATCTGCGAAACGGTAATCACAGTCGGAGCAATCGTACCCGTACCAATCTTCTCGACCTTACACCACGTGTCGCTCTGCGCACCCGTAATCTCATAGAGGTCGTTATAGATTTTCAGTTGTGCCTTACCCTGCAGGAGCGTCACCTTCACCTTATCACCGCGCGAAAGCCCCAACGTCTTCGGGTCTACCTGCGAGCCAAAGAGCACCACGCCATTCTTGGCCGTCGTCGAACCCTCGGTCTGCAATACGAGGTTGTTACCCGTATAATTACCACCCTCGACATCGCTCAAAACAATACCCTCGAGTACATAATCCTTATCGAGCGTAACCGTCTGCGAGGCATCCATCATACCAATCATCTCGGTAATCGTCGTTGCCGTACCATCGGTCGGCGTGTCAGGCTCCGGCTCAGGCGTCGTACCACCGGCAGCCAAATCGATCTCGGTACCACCATTACCAATCGTCAGCATCGGGTCATCAAAGCGGAAACCGGCCGTCGTAGCCGACGAGAAACGGATATAGAGATGTGCAGCAGCCTCTTTCAGCGTTACCGAAGTAGCTGCTTTCACCCAGTCGGCACCGCTCACAGCCGTCGTCGTGAAGTTCACCTTGGTCCAGGTTGCACCATCAGCCGACAATTCGAGCACAAGGTCGCCCGTCGTATAAGCCGTTCCGTTACCATACAGATAGAACGTAATATCAAGATTCTTCTGGTTATTCAAAGCCAACTTCTCAACCATAAAGTAGTTCTCCGCAATAGCCTTATTGGCAGGGAACCACACATGACCCTCGCCCGAGCAAGGAGGATTGGGCGACGACTGCGAAGAAACCAGACGTGTCGTAACAGTCTCACTCTTATACGCCGTTGTACCCTGTACCACACCCGTTCCGGACATGATATTCGTTGCATTCTCGGCTGCATACGGCCAATAGTTACCATCCTTTACAGGTACACCAAACGACTCGTACCAGATGGCATTACTTGTATCGGGAGCAGGCTCGTTGCCGCCCTCATCGCCACCTTCATTGCCGCCTTCGCCCTCCGAGCCTGCAGCGAGGTCAATCTCCTGACCACCCACACCGCCCGACACGAGCTGAACGTCATCAATTGCATACACCGAAGCCTCGGTAGCCGCAAACTTCACATAGAGTACATCGACTGCCTCCTTGAGCGTAAACTGAGCCGTGGCATATACCCAGAACTCATCAGCCTGAGCCGTCGTATAGGTCACCTCGCTCCACTTCTTGTTGTCGCCACTGATATAGACATGGAACTTATCGGTGTAGAACGTATTGTCATATACGCCATTGTTGCTCTTCGAGTATCCGCCACCGAAATTGAGCGTGTAGTTCACAGCACCATCGGTCTGGATATTACCGGCCACAAAGACAGGCGAGCCCGAGCCAAAGAAGAGTTTCGCAGCACCCGATGCGTCGGCATAACCGGCACTGAGTTTACCCGAATTACGCAACGACATCGTACCGGATACCGCCGTATAGGTCACATTAGCACCATACAGACCACCCTTTTCCCACTTCGAATCGGCATACTCCGATACCAGCGGCCAAGGGCTTGAGGTCTGACCCGTATCGCCAAAATTCTCGTGCCACAGCACCTCGGCAGCAGCAATCTCGCCCTGCTGAATCTTCATCGACTTCGTGAGGTAGACACCATAGGTGTTTGCGATGTTGAAATTCAGCGTTGCCTCACGACCCGTCGTCGCAGCCGTCATCTGAATCTTCACCTGGGCGGCACCATCACCTGCCATCGGCTCTACCGTGAGCCAATCGCTGTTCTCGCTCTTGGTGATAAACCAAGGACGGTTCGTGTTGACCATGAAGGTTGCATCGCCACCCTCCAGGGTAAACGGCAACACCTCCGAGTCAAGTTCCAGATAGGGCATGCCCACATCCTCGTTGTCATCCACGCAGGCCGTAAACGACATTGCCGCAAACAGCACCATTGCGCCACATAACAACTTTCCCAAAATGTTGTTTTTCATAATGTTGAACAGTTAAAATTATTATTAATTTGTTTGTTTTATTTCAAATCACCCAAACTCTTCTTCTTTAGTGCGTATTTAACTTTCAAAGTTAGCCTTTTTTCGTCATTTCCCAAAGTTTTAGCCCAACTTTTCCACACCAAACATCACAAAAAAAAGCCACCCCCAAAAGTGGAGGTGACTTTTCATCGTCCATGCGCGTTTCTCCTACCGAATCCGATCGGCGGCGCGTACCAACATTTCATCGCGGAAAATCGCCCGCATGGCCAGCCACGTCGAGAGCAGCGCCACCAAGGGACATAGCAGCGTAACCTTAAACGAGCAGGCAAAAACCTCGGGTGAAGCCTCGGCAAAGAGCGTGTAGAAGCGATAGAGATAGAGTCCCAGCATCAGCACGACGCCCACAATCAAAACCATTTCGACCACGCACCAACGAATCTGCGTCAGTCGCTTCTTAAAGCGGAAAATCGTTCCCAAAGGCAATGCCATGGCAAGAATCACCAAGAACCACAGGTAATAGGGATTGGTGGTTGCGACGCCCGCTGCATCAACCAATTCATAAGCATAGAGGGTCGAAACGCCCTCGGTCGTACCGAAGGTCGCCAACGGCATAAAAAAGGTGAGGGTCAGCAAGATGGTCGTAGCCAGCAAATAGAGGGTTTGAATACGTTGTATCATTAGTCTAATGTTTTATCAATCAAATAGTTGTTTCGATCCGACGAATTGCGGTTAATCAACTCGCCCAGGAATCCGGCCAAGAAGAGCTGCACACCCAGAATCACCGCCAGCATAGCCAAATAGAAGAGCGGCTGGTCGGTCACAGCACGCAACGGCAGGCCATGCGCCTGCTTCCACAGCTTCTCGGCAATCACCCAAACGGTCGTACCTCCGCCGAGGAGGAACATCAGCGTACCGAGCGACCCAAACAGATACATCGGTGAACGCCCGAAGTGCGACATAAAGAGAATCGAAATCAGGTCGAGATACCCTTTCACCATGCGCTCCAGGCCAAATTTCGAGTAGCCATATTTGCGCGCTCGATGCTCCACCACCTTCTCGCCAATGCGACGGAAGCCCGCTTTCTTCGCCAGTATGGGGATAAAACGATGCATCTCGCCATACACCTCGATGGACTTAATCACCTTCTTGCGATAGGCCTTCAACCCGCAATTGAAATCATTCAATTTGATGCCCGAAGCCACCCGAGCCGTCCAGTTGAAGAACTTGCTGGGCCAACGCTTGCCAATCGGGTCGTAACGCTTCTTTTTCCAGCCCGATACCAGGTCGTACCCCTCCTCGAGAATCATGCGGCGCATCTCGGGAATCTCGTCAGGCGAATCCTGCAGGTCGGCATCCATCGTGAAGACCACCTCTCCCTCGGCGGCCGCAAAACCGCAATAGAGGGCAGCCGATTTCCCGTAGTTGCGACGGAACGAGATACCACGCAGGGTTGCATAGCGTTGCTTCAGCTCCTCGACCACTGCCCATGAGTTGTCCGATGACCCATCATCGACCATGATCACCTCGTAGGTCAGCTTATGTTCCTTCGCCACACGGTCAATCCATGCCATCAACTCGGGCAGCGATTCAGCCTCGTTGAAGAGCGGCACAACGACCGAAACATCTATCTTCTGCATACTATTCCTCCTCTTTATCAAACAGTTGCGGCTGACGAGACAACACACCGGCAATAATCAGACCGAAGACTGCACCAAAGAACAACGAGTTGAAGATCCCACCCCATGCCGTCTGCAACACCGAGGGCGTTGCGGCCGTCTGCATCTGACTAAAAGCCTCCGCCAGCATCGGCTCCATCGAGGCATTTGCACCCATCGTCGAAAGGTAGCTCTGCATCGAGGCCATCAGTTGTGCCGTATAGGCCTCATAGCCGACGATCATGTGGAGGTAGACTACTTGTACCACGCCCACAATCGCACCGGCAAAGAGCGACAGCAACATGATATAGCCATAGGCGCGTCCAAAGGGGAATCCCTCCTCGACGGGGAAACTCTCCCGATAACGGCGCGTGTAACGATGCAGCAGCAGATAGTGCACCACCACTACCAGCAGCCACTCCACGACCATGAGCATCATCAGTCCGGCCCGTCCCGAGAGCGAGAGATAAGATTCGAAGAGCATCGAGAGGGCCAACACACCGCCTAACACGGCACCATATTTGGCCACATCATTCCAAAAATTTCTATTCTCCATAGTCTATTGCAAATGATTCAATCCACAAAGATAACATTTTTTCGGGAATTATCGGGTGTTTTGTGGAGTTTTGGGAGTTTTTTGAGTTTTGGGAGTTTTAGGATTTTTGGGAGATTTGCGAGGACACAAAAAAATCTCAGTCACTCCCAGTCGTTCAACCTCTCCCAGTCAGTCCCAGTCAGTCCCAGTTACCCCCCCCCAAACACCCTTCCCCTCAAAAAAACCGCCCCGACGAGTGTTCGTCGGGGCGGTAAAAAGTAGTTTAGAGTATCGGATTACTCAAGAGTCGACCAAGAACCGGCTTTCCAGTTATCTGTGGTCTGTGTGATAGTATAAAGATTATTACCATTCGTAGGAACTGTTAAATCATCCGTCTGTCCCCAATTATTGCTATCCCAACCATTCGCTGCAGATGCCGGATTTCTACGGCAGAAAATTACATTGGCATAATCGCCGGTAGGAATTTCTACCTCATAGTATCCCTCTTCGCCAACTTTCGTCATGCTAACCCAAGTATTTCCAGCATTACCGAAGAAATACGCAGCAAAACGGGCGTTTGCTTCAGACCAATAGGAATTGGGGAGCAAATAAAGACAATTGCTCTTCACTTCGGCTTTATACGTCGGAAGTGCTGTGCCTGGTGCACAAATCAAATAAGAACCATAGGGGTTATTCAACTTGTAAAAGTCATAAGTTCCGGCTGCGATTGCGATGTCGTTACCACCAATAGAATTCCAAGCATTCATGTTCAGCGTACCCGACAAACCAGCCCACACGCCATTGGTGTTCAGGAACTTAAAAGTACAGTCAGATGTAACTGTTACACCATAAGCAACCGAGTAATCGCCCATGTCATACATCGTGACGGAATTATCCCAATCGCCATTCAAGCCTCTGATTCCCCAAGTACTTACCGTAGGCACAGCCGGTTTCTCACCACCCTGAGCAACAGCACAGCACCAACTTAAATCTTCCGTCATGTAAACAGTTGTCGTATAGAAAGAATAGGCCTCAACATAGAACGAATTATAAGTCTCACCATCATAAGGAGCAACCTTATACCAAGTATTATTCAGGAACTCACCTGGATAAGCTATACCATACTCAGTATAATTTGTCGTATGTTGAATAATATAGGTTCCCGACTCCTTGAGCGTAGCCACAAGGCAACCATCCTCAATCGTCATCTTCACCTCATTGTAAGTGTCCAAATTGAACAACATATAATCACTATATGTAATCACCGGAACCGCCGGAATATCCTCCAGAGCCGTGCCGGCCGGAGCGATATAATACATCGTAGCATCATCCGTCAAATAGATATCAACCGCCTCCTGGCCATCAGGGACATAGATAGCCTCATTTCCGGTAGCACTCCATTTCTCCATCTCCGACACGACAGATTCAGCACCAACGAAACTACTATTGCCGCCATCTTTCGAGAAGCAATAGCCATTGGTGTTTGCAGGAATGTTCTTCACGACATGATAGTCACCCGCTTTGCTGGCGGTATATACCGGCGCTCCTATTTCGAAATAATTATCGTACAATGCCCACGGGCTCATGCCCTCGGGCATGTCCATATTGTAGATAACACCGGCCTCAAACGTAACGGGGCGAGCAAACGCGATGAGTGTGTTTCCACCCTCTCGAATTGTAACGCCATTCACTGAGCCCGGATAAATCGGAATATAATACACCTCATTGGTGGTCAAACCATTCAGCGAAATTTGCGATCCGTCGGCATCCTCGTAGGTGATGCTACCGTCTGCGGTGTTATACTTCATCGTAGCATTACCGGTAAGACGACCGCCGGTAAACGAAATCGTTGCATAGCCCTCCGTACCGGTGTAGGTGAATTTCAAGAAAGCAGTAGCAGCCTTGAACGACAACGAATTGTTGGTTGAGTGGGCTACCATGATGGCATTGTCCTCGTAGAATGTACCGGCAATGATATCGCCTTCCTCAAACTCTGCATTCAAGCCAACAGGAATGCTCCATACGCCATCTGCATACGATGCGGTAGCAGCAACACGGTCATAGGTCCATGTGGTTGTATTCAATTCAAGATTAACATTCTCCGGATAAACTGCCAAATAGCCGTTGTTCGAAGCGGTAAAGCTTTCCGTGGTGGTGAACTTTGCCGTAGCCGTAGCAGCCGTAGCGTCACCGTTGAAAACAGTACCGGCCGCATTTCCCTGCGTATAGATGCGGATGTTATCGTTAGCATTCCACATCACCTTGCGACCATTGGCGCCACCCAACTCGGTACGACCCGAAGCAATCGAGGCGGTAAACTCCGCATTCTCGCCCACGAAGCCATTCTCAACAGCCTCTTTCTGGCACGATGTTGCAACCATCAACACAACGGCTGCAACCAAAAACGAATAAAACTTTTTCATTGTGTTTTCTCTTTTTTTAGTTCAACATCCGTTTGTGTTAACCCCAAACATTCTCCTCGTCGAGTTCCGGCGTCTGGCCGTCACCCTCAAAACTGGTGGCGAAGCCGCTCTCGACTTTCACCGATACGATGCTCATTTCAGGAGCCTCGTAGGCAGGAGTGGTTACCCCCCCCCACACATTGTACGCTTTTTTCATGTTGTTTTATTTTGGTTAGACTGTAATTACACAATGTTGCAAAGGTAATGATTATTCGTGAAATAGAGAAAAAATATCCTAAAAAAATTACAAAACAGCCCGTCCATCGGATGAACGGGCTGTTTCGAGGGATGAATGGACTATTTTGCGGGGAAATTTCAGGTCTATTTGCGAACGTTCTCAAATCTCCCAAGCCTCCCAAATCTCCTAAATCTCAAATCGCTCACAGCATCTTGGCCAAAAACCGGCCGGTGTAGCTTGCAGCACAGCGGGCAACCTCCTGCGGTGTACCTTCGGCGACCACCCGACCACCTGCAGCCCCCCCCTCGGGGCCAATATCTATCAGGTGGTCAGCGACCTTAATGACATCGAGATTATGCTCGATAACGATGACCGTATTGCCCCTGTCGACCAACTTATTCAGCACCTCCAGCAGCAAGCGGATATCCTCAAAATGAAGGCCCGTAGTTGGCTCGTCCAAAATATAGAGCGTGCGCCCCGTATCGCTCTTCGCCAACTCGGCCGACAGTTTAATGCGCTGGCTTTCACCTCCGGAGAGGGTCGTACAGGGTTGTCCCAGTGTCAAATAGCCGAGACCCACATCCTGAATGGCCTTCAATTTTTGATAGATAGCCGGTATCGACTCGAAAAACTCGACCGCCATATTGACCGTCATATTGAGCACATCGTTGATATTCTTACCCTTATAGCGCACCTCCAACGTCTCACGGTTGTAACGATTGCCTCCACACGCCTTGCAGCGCACATAGACATCGGGCAGGAAGTTCATCTCGATGGTCTGCACACCCGCGCCACGACACTCCTCGCAGCGGCCTCCTCGCACATTGAACGAGAAATGGCCCGCCTTATAGCCACGAATCTGGGCATCGGGGGTCTTCTCGAAGAGTTTGCGGATATCGGCAAAGACATTCGAGTAGGTGGCCGGATTACTGCGCGGTGTACGTCCGATGGGCGACTGGTCGACAACGACCAATTTATCGATATGCTCGATGCCCTCGATGCTGTCGTAGGCCAGCGGGCGGTCGAACGAGCGATAGAGCCGTTGGCTCAAAATCGGGCGCAGGGTTTCGTTCACAAGGGTCGACTTACCCGAGCCGCTGACACCCGTCACACAAATCAGTTTGCCGAGCGGAAAGTCGACGTCGATATGTTTCAGATTATTGCCCGAAGCCCCTCGCAGGGTGATTTTCGCCCCATTGCCCGAGCGCAGTTGTTGCGGAATCTCGATACGACGACGCCCCGTGAGGTAGTCGGCCGTGATGCTATCGGCCTGCAAAATTTCGGCATAGGTACCGGCAGCCATGATGCGACCACCCTTACGACCGGCGCGAGGCCCCACATCGACAATGAAATCGGCCGCCCGCATCATCTCCTCGTCATGCTCGACCACGATGACCGAGTTGCCGGCATCACGCAGATCGGTGAGGCTGTGGATGAGGCGTTGGTTGTCGCGCTGATGCAGCCCAATGGAGGGCTCATCGAGAATATAGAGCACATTGACCAACTTCGAGCCAATCTGCGTAGCCAAGCGGATGCGCTGACTCTCACCACCGGACAACGTGCGCGAGGCTCGATCGAGCGAAAGGTAGCCCAGCCCCACATCGAGCAAAAAGCGAACTCGCTCGCGTATCTCCTTGATAATCTCGCGGGCTATCTGCTGCTCTTTATGGTCCATATACTCCTCGATATGCGCCATCCAGGCTGCGAAGTCGGCTATCGAAAGCGCAGATAGCTGGGCGATATTCTGCTCCCCAATCCGGAAATGCAACGCTTCATCTTTTAGGCGTGAGCCACCGCAGACCGAGCAGGGTTGATGCACCAAAAATTGGCCACGCCACTTTTGGCCACGCTTCGTATCGTCCTCCTCCATGCGGTCGATATAGCCGGCAACGCCCTCCCATTGCAGAAACTGCACGCCTCCGGCCGGAGCACTAAAGTGGCTCAAATCAACCGTCAACGGCTCGGAATCGCCATACAGCACCACATGCAACGCCGAGGGCGAAAGGGTTTCAATCGGGTCATCGAGCGTAAAGTCGTGGCGATGCCCGATCATCTCCAGCATGGCAAAGGTGACGTTGTTACGATACTTCCCGAGGGGCTCGATGGCGCCCTCTCGTATCGAGCGACGAGCATCGGGGATAATTTTTTCAAGGTCAAACACAGCCTCCTCACCCAAGCCATTACAATGGGGACAAGCACCCTTCGGAGAGTTGAACGAGAAGGTATGCGGAGCCGGGTCCTCGAAGGCGACACCCGTCGAAGGACACATCAGGTGGCGGGAGTAGTAGCGTTGCTCGTCGGTGCCGTAATCATAGACCGCCATCGTACCCTTACCCTGCCGCATCGCCTCTTTGAGCGAGGTCATGATGCGGTCGGCCGACTCCGTATTTACCCGCAGGCGATCGACCACCAGATCGATGGTGTGGGTTTTGTAGCGATCGAGGCGCATGCCGGCCGAAAATTCACGGATCTCACCATCGATACGGGCATAGAGATAGCCCTTCTTGGCCAGCGACTCGAAGAGCTCCCGATAGTGGCCCTTGCGCCCCGTGACCACCGGAGCCATCAGCGCAATCTTACGCCCCTCGAAACTCGACAAGATCAACTCGGCAATACGCTCATCGCTATAATGAACCATCTGCTCACCGGTAATGGGTGAATAGGCCCGTGAAGCGCGCGCAAAGAGCAGACGCAGGAAGTCGTTGATTTCGGTTACCGTACCCACCGTCGAACGGGGGTTCTTATTCGTCGTTTTCTGCTCAATAGCCACCACCGGGCTCAAGCCCGTAATCATATCGACATCCGGTCGCTCCATCGACCCAACAAAATGGCGGGCATAGGCCGACAGGGTCTCCATATAGCGACGTTGTCCCTCGGCATAAATCGTATCGAAGGCCAACGACGATTTTCCCGAGCCGCTCAATCCCGTCACCACGACCAGACGATGGCGCGGAATCTCGAGATCGACATTCTTCAGGTTGTGCACACGGGCACCGAGTATCTTGATTGCATCTTGTTTCATGGCTATCCAAACGTCCCGCCACGGCATCTTATTACCTTTCGTGCGGGCCGAATATGCAAAGATACAACACATCCGTCAAACGAAAAAGCAACAACAACCGTTTTTTCGAGAAAAAAGCGTACCTTTGTCCCATCAAAACCGAATCTTATGCTCAAAGCAGGACGCATGCATCGGCTGACCGTGAGCCGCATTACCGAACACGGACTCTATCTCACCGACGAGGAACAAAACGAAGTGCTCCTCCCGAATCGCTATACCTCACTCGAAGATCGAGAGGGCGACGAAAAGGAGGTCTTCGTCTACCACGACTCGGAGGATCGTTTGGTAGCCACAACCGAGACACCCGCCATCAAGGTAGGTGAGGCCGCTTTTTTGAAGGTGGTCGACAAGACCGTACACGGTGCTTTCCTCGATTGGGGGTTGGTCGGCAAGGATCTCTTCCTGCCCAATCGCAACCAGCAAGGCGGCATTCTGGCCGGCCATCGATATATTGTATATGCCTACGAGGACAACATCACCGGCCGTTGCGTAGCCTCCAATAAGCTGAAAAGTTTCATCGACAACGAGATTATCTCGGTGAAGGTGCGGGATGAGGTGGATGTTCTGGTTGCCTCGGAGAGTCCCATCGGCTTCCGCGTCATCATCAACAACCGCCATTGGGGCATGATTTACCGCAACCAGCTCTTCCGCCCGATTGCCGTTGGCGATCGTGCCAAGGGATATGTGCGCCGCATCACCGACGATGGCCGCATCGATGTCAGCCTTCAACAGCAGGGCTATGCGCAGGTGCAGGAGTCGGTCGAGGTGTTACGCACCCTATTGCGCAACAACGGAGGCTTTCTCCCCCTGCACGATGGCAGCGACCCGCAAGAGGTTGCTCGACTGACCCAGATGAGCAAGAAAGTCTTCAAGCGATGCGTCGGCATGCTGCTCAAGAGTGGCGAGATAACGATGAGCGAAGAGGGCATCAAACTGCAATAACCAATGAGCAAGATACAGACCGCAGAGCGCGTTTCACGGGATGCCTCCGACAATTTCGTCTACCAACGTTCGGTGTTGGCGTACCATGAGGCGGCCAAACATATCTCCGGCGAGGTGCTGGAAATCGGCACCGGCTCAGGCTATGGCATTGACATCATTGCCCCTCATGCCAAGCGTTTCGTAACCCTCGACAAACACATGCCCGAGTGGGCCCATGAGTTGCCCGACAACGTCGAGTTTCGTCAGACCTCCGTGCCCCCACTCCCCTACGAGAGCAATAGTTTCGATTATGTGATTACCTTTCAGGTGATTGAACACATTCAAAATGACATCGAGTTTGTGCGCGAGATACACCGCGTATTACGTCCCGGTGGCCGGTTGATTCTGACCACACCCAACGCTCCGATGTCGCTCACGCGCAATCCGTGGCATGTACGCGAATATCGGATTGACGAGTTGAAAAACCTCGTAGGAGCCTTTTTCCACCGCATGGAGACACTCTGCGTCACGGGGAATGAGCGTGTGATGGCCTACTACGAACGCAATCG
The DNA here is from genome assembly GCA_017623115.1 of Alistipes sp. Lineage (GTDB taxonomy): Bacteria > Bacteroidota > Bacteroidia > Bacteroidales > Rikenellaceae > Alistipes. The sequence goes on along the minus strand of JAGAPT010000034.1, from coordinate 683 downwards.
TGCCAGTGTGGAAAAAATTATGCGCTGGGATATTTTCGACCTGCAACACCATCTGCCACGCTGGTTGCTACAATGGCCCTACGACATCATGAATCGACGTAATCGGCGCAAACTGCTCCAGGCAGCCCCTGATGCCACCGCGGCCATCCGCATGGAGGATTATCGACTCGAGCCTTGTTGTGAAGCGGGGTTTGACCTCTTTTTTATCGCTCAAAAAGCGAAGTCCGACGAAGATTGATGATTTTTTTCACAAATAATTTTGCCAATTCGGTTTTTAGATGTATCTTTGCATGCTCTTAAACCGATAAGGGTACTTGTTCGGGGTGTAGCGCAGTCCGGTTAGCGCGCCAGCTTCGGGAGTTGGAGGTCGCTGGTTCGAATCCAGTCTCCCCGACAAAGCAAACAGAAAGCCACCAAAAAGGTGGCTTTTGTTGTTTTTTGTCCACAAGAAGCATGCACCGATGCGGACAAGAAACGGCGAAACACAGAAAGTCACGTTGAGGGTGGCTTTTTTATTTTTATAATATAAGTATACCTATCCCCGACCCCTGGAAGGGGTGTTGAGGGTCGCTCGTCGAAGACCCCTCCTCCTTCAACACAAAAACTAAAGCCTCCCTTATCAAAGGGAGGTTTGGAGGGTTTGTCTACATCTACTGCGGTAATACCGCTCACGAAAGGAGTAG
>JAGAPT010000003.1 GCA_017623115.1 Alistipes sp. | reverse complement strand
GTGAGTTGCGGACGGAACACATTACTTGCCTAACAAAGATGGAATGGTTAACAAGTAAGTAAATTCGAATTTAACTAACGTATTCAAAAATAAAGTGTATTCAGAAAAATCAATTTGAATACACTTTTTTAAGTTAATATATCACAGGTGAACACTAAAATAATCTAACTGATTGGTATCTTTGTGGGATGCTGGGTGAATTCTATTGTACACCTTGAGCATATTAATTAAAAAAAGAGTTATCGCGATGATGGTCGGATAACCCCTTTTTCACACACAAACAATAACAATAAAACGGCTGTTTTACTTTTACAGTGCAAAGATCGTCTTTGAGAGCGATTTTGTCAATCACAACATATAGGTATATTGCACCCTTTTTGAACCGAATCTTGAAATGTAAAGAAAAAAAACTATCTTTGCTTCATACAAATTCGACAGGTATGATTTCACAAGGCAACATCAAAGAGCGGATTGCTCTCTTGCGAAAGTGGTTGACACGCATCGTGCAATCCGCGTCATTTCTTGTGTCCTTGCTGATTATGGCAGTACTCTTTCTCGATTACGGCTTCACACTCAAAGCACACGAGATGCTCTTCGTACACCGCTTCTATACAGGGGCATGGTACTTCTTCCTCATCATACTTCTCTTGCGTGTAGTGCTCTATCGCAAGCAGCTGAGGCAAAAACAGCTGTTGATGACCCTGCTTATCGCTCTTCTGCTCTACGCACCACTCCTGCCCGTGCTCTTTCCGTTGCAGCCGAGCGACAGCCTGCTTTCCGGAATGTGGGCGTTGCTGACGAACAAATACTACCTCGCCTCGGTCTTGGGGCTGATCGCCGTAGGGGAGATCTCACGCGGCTTTATCGGCATCTTTAATCGCCGTACAAACCCTGCATTGCTCATGTCGGCGGCCTTCTTGGTGATCATCTTCATCGGCACACTGCTATTGCTTGTGCCGCGATCTACGCTGGAACATATCCACCTCTCGGTCATCGATGCACTCTTTGTAGCAACAAGTGCTGTCTGCGTTACGGGACTCTCCCCGGTTGATGTGGCTACAACCTTTACCATCGAGGGGCAAATCGTCATCGCCCTACTGATCCAAGTCGGAGGGCTGGGGGTCATGACCATCACCAGCTTTTTCGCCCTGTTTTTTATGGGGAACGGCGGTCTGCTCAATCAATTTGCGTTGCGCGACATGGTCTCGTCAGACCGCCTCTCGTCGTTGGTTTCAACGCTGCTCTACATTCTCGGATTTACCTTCGTGATCGAGGCCCTCGGCATGCTGCTCATCTGGCACGAGATACATGGCACGATGCAGATGGGGTTGCATGAAGAGCTCTTCTTCTCGCTCTTTCATGCCATCTCGGCCTTCTGCAACGCCGGTTTTTCGACCCTGACGGGAAATCTGGGAAATTCCGCCATCATGGTCGGCCATAGTAACTTCTATCTCACGATCTCAGTGCTGGTTATCCTGGGCGGTATCGGTTTCCCGATTCTGGTAAATTTCAAAGAGGTGATCGTCTACTACATCAAAATAGCGTGGTATCGGCTCATTCGCAGCTCGGTACGTCCGGCACGCTACCGCCATCTGACGAATATCAACACGAAGAGTGTGCTCTATGTCACCACGATTCTGCTCATCTGTGGCACACTCACCATTGCCCTCACGGAGTGGAACAAAGCCTTTGCTTCGATGGCGGTCGGCGAAAAACTCGTGCAAGCCTTTTTCAATGCCGTTGCTCCGCGTACGGCGGGTTTTAACAGCGTCGATTTGACCCATTTCTCAACCCTAACGCTCCTCGGCTACCTCTTTCTGATGTGGATCGGTGGTGCTTCGCAATCGACAGCCGGTGGTATCAAGGTCAATACCTTTGCCGTCGCGTGTGCTAATTTTCTGGCCGTAATTCGTGGTCGAAACCGCGTGGTGTTATTGGGACGCGAGCTTCCCAACACCTCGTTACAACGCGCCTCGGCCGTTGTCTTCGGCTCGATTATCACCATCTTGATCGGCTTTATCGCGCTGGTGATTGCCGAGCCCGAGATTGCACCTTTCCACCTGCTGTTCGAAACCATTTCAGCCTTCTCGACGGTCGGATCGAGCCTCAATGTAACCGCTCAACTGGGCGATGTGGCCAAGGTAATCATTACGCTGATGATGTTCATTGGCCGTGTGGGGCTGATCACGGCAGGCATGAGTCTTCTGCCGCATCGTGATCCGCCGAAGTTCCACTATCCGAAGGATTTTGTGATTATCAACTAACAAGCAATACCTATGAAGTATTTAATTATTGGTTTGGGCAATTTTGGAAAAACGCTGGCCGAGGAGTTGACCGATCGTGGCAATGATGTAATCGGAGTGGATCAGAACGAGCACCGTGTCGATGCGGTCAAAGACCGTATCTCGTTGGCCTATATCCTCGACGCCACGGAGCGTACGGCACTCTCGGCGCTGCCTCTCGATGAGGTGGATTGTACGATTGTGGCCATCGGGCAGAGCATGGACGCCTCATTGCGCACGGTGGCCGCCTTGAAGGAGTTGTCGGTCAAATGCATCTATGCGCGCGCCATCGATCAGACGCATCAATCGATTCTCGGGGCAATGAATATCCAGAAAATTTTTATTCCCGAGAGTTACGCTGCATGCATCTATGCCGAGCGATTTTCAAACATGGAGAAGAAGAACGGACTATAAAACATGCTGTTTGATTAAAAACACTCACTCATCATGTTTACACTATCCACTGAAACAATCGCTGTTCCGACGCGCGATGAGCGTGTTGATGATCACTTTGGCCACTGCGCCTACTATTCGCTCTTTACGGTTGTGGCGGGGCACATTACGCGCCGGGAGATACTTGCTTCACCGGAAGGGTGTGGTTGCAAATCCAACATTGCCGCCGTGCTACAAGCCAAAGGTGTCGGAGTATTGCTGGCCGGAAATATGGGCGAGGGAGCCGTGCAGGTCCTCACCAAGCACCAGATCCGTGTTGTTCGTGGATGTAGCGGAGCGGTCGAGCCGCTCGTTGCAGCCTACCTTCGTGGCGAAATTTCCGATTCCGGTGTGGGGTGCGTTGCACACGAGTGTGGGGAGCATCATCGTTAGTCCCTACATCGAAGACTTTATCTCGTTGCACATACTATCCGACAGCCAAGAACGAGCTTAAAGCGAACCAATGGGAGAAATATAGCGCAATTGGGCAAATAATGGGGATAAGAGGCAAAAAAAAATTGCACTCCACATTTTTTGTACTATCTTTGCAAGCGAAATCAAACAATCTGTCGAAAAATCCTTCGACTGCCAATCAACAACGACCATCTTATTTTATGCAAGATTTAGAAGCATTAAAAAACAAAAGTTTACCCGAATTGCGGGAGATTGCCAAGGCGTTGGGCATTGATGCCCGCTTGAAACGACATACACTACTGGAGCGTATTGCCGGCATAGCCATCCCCGAGGAAGAAGGTCTGCAGGCTGAAAATGCACCTTCAAAGCCCGAAGCCTCGGCATCGGAGAAACCTCGTCGAGGCCGTCGTCCTCGCTTGGCCAAAGTGGAATCCGCAACGGCTCAGCAGAACGATGCCGTTGAACAAGTGGAGCAACCACAGCCTGCAACTGCATCCGCTCCGGCCACACCGGCTGCCCCCGAGATGGCACCGACGGCCGAGCCTGCAACGTCCGAAACAAAACCCGAGCCGAAGCGTCGTGGTCGTAAACCCAAGATGCGCCCCGAGCAAACTAAACAGCCTGATGCCACAGCAACTCCCGAGCAGTCGAAAGAACCTGAAAAGAAGGAAGAAAAGGCTGTAGCTGACCCAGCTCATTCTATTGATGATGAAGTTATTACCAAGGATGATTACGCGGGCGAGATTGCCGGTGAAGGTGTTTTGGAGATTATGCCCGATGGCTATGGATTCTTGCGCTCGGCCGATTACAACTACCTCAATTCGCCCGATGATGTCTATGTCTCCCCGTCGCAGATTAAACTCTTTGGCCTGAAGCCGGGAGATACGGTGAGTGGTACGATTCGTCCGCCAAAAGAGGGGGAGAAATACTTCCCCCTGGTGCGGGTCGATGACATCAACGGCCTGAAGCCGGAGTATATCCGTGATCGTGTACAATTTGAGTATATGACCCCGCTCTTCCCGAGCGAGAAATTCTGTTTGACGGGGCATGGCCATAACAGCCTTTCGACGCGTGTTGTCGACCTCTTCTCGCCAATTGGCAAGGGGCAACGTGCGCTGATTGTCGCCCAGCCGAAGACCGGTAAGACGATGCTGTTGCAGTCGATTGCCAACGCCATTGCCGATAACCATCCCGAAGTCTATATGATTGTACTCCTCATCGACGAGCGTCCCGAGGAGGTTACCGAGATGGCTCGTAATGTGAAAGCCGAGGTAGTTGCCTCGACCTTCGATGAGCAGGCATCCCGCCACGTGAAGGTTGCCGAGATGGTGCTGGAGAAGGCCAAGCGCATGGTTGAGTGTGGTCACGATGTGGTGATTTTCCTCGATTCGATTACCCGTCTGGCTCGTGCTTATAACTCGGTGCAACCCGCCTCGGGTAAGGTGTTGTCGGGCGGTGTCGATGCCAATGCCCTGCATAAACCGAAGCGTTTCTTCGGTGCAGCCCGTAATACGGAGGAGAAGGGTTCGCTGACCATCATTGCTACTGCCTTGATTGATACCGGCTCGAAGATGGATGAGGTTATTTTCGAGGAGTTTAAGGGTACGGGTAATATGGAGCTTCAGCTCGACCGCCGCCTCTCGAATAAGCGCGTCTATCCGGCCGTCGATGTGATGGCCTCGAGTACTCGCCGTGAGGATTTGCTCCTGCCGCGCGAGGTGATGAACCGCACGTGGGTATTGCGCAAATACCTGTCGGACATGACGACGGTCGAGGCGATGGAGTTCTTGCAGAAGCAGATGGGCCTGACCGAGACAAACGAAGAGTTTTTAGCAACCATGAACCAATAAAACCAAAACGAAATGAAGAGACTTATTGTAGTATGCCTGGCCTTACTTGCCACGTGCAATGTCTTTGGCTGGGGGCAAAAGGGGCACGATGTGGTGGCCTATATTGCCGAGAATCATCTGACACCCGAAGCCGCACAGCGTGTTGCCGAGGTGCTCGGAGGCCGTTCGCTGGTCTATTATGCCAACTGGATGGATAATGCAAGCCATACGCCTGCCTATGCCCATACCAAAACGTGGCACTACATGAACATCGACGAGGGCGAGACCCTCGAGACGCAACCTCGCCATCCGAAAGGGGATGTTTTGACCGCTATTAATGGCATTATAAAGCACATCGAGAAGGGCAAACTCTCGAAAGAGGAGGAGTTCGATGAACTGCGCATGCTGATTCACCTGATGGGCGATATGCACTGCCCGATGCACGCCGGTCGCTCGACCGACTTGGGTGGTAACCGCGTCAAGGTGCTCTATTTCAACCGCGAGACGAATCTGCACTCGATTTGGGATTCTTCGCTGGTGGAGTCGGCCCATAATTGGAGCTACTCGGAGTGGCAGTTCCAGCTCGACCGTGTTAGTGAGGAGTTTGCCACACAGATGCAACAAGGGACTATCGAGGAGTGGTTTACGCAGACGGTAGCCATCGCCAAGAAAATCTACGAGGTGACGCCCGAGGGCTATAAAGTTTCGTATGACTACATCAATGCCATGGCTCCCGTCATCGAGCAGCAGTTGCTGTTGGGCGGCTTGCGCCTGGCGGGTGTGTTAAACAACCTCTACGGGGCTAAATAAGCAATCACTTACGCTGTTAAAGAGCCATCGCAAAGTTTGCGGTGGCTCTTTTTTATTGATTGCTGTTGCGGAATGCAGTGGGGGATTGACCGGTGTGCTTGCGGAAGAATCGACCGAGGTAGGATTGGTCGGGGAAGTTGAGACGATAGGCAATCTCCTGAATGGACAAGTCGGTCGTTTGCAGCAGAATTTTCAATTCCAGCAGCACAACATCGTCAATCATACTCTTGACCGTTCGACCTGATGTGGCCTGTACGATCGTCGAGAGGTAGCGGGTCGAAATGCAGAGTTTTTCGGCATAAAAACTCACCTCGCGCTCGCGGCTTCCATATTCATTCAGAAGAGTTACAAATCGGTTGAAGTGGTCTACGCAACGCCTTGATAATTTAGGTCTTATTGAATCTATGTTCGGCATACGCATCACCTTATCGCACATCTCTAATAAGGCGTTTTGCAGGCGATTTTTGATGATGGTGTTTCGGAATCGGTTTTCGCGGTCGAGGTAACTGTATTCCAAGATCTGCAACCATAGATTAAGAGCCTTCATGGCACTTCCTTTCAGTTGCGAAACCGGATGAGTTTTGATAATACGGATGAAATCGACTTCGATGCGGAATGCCGCCTCGGCAAAGAGCGCTGGTCGAAATGAGAAAAACTCGACCTGGAAATCGTCCGAACGATTCTTGAGCGAGAGGAGGGAGCCCGGCAGCATCAGAATCGAATGGTTGCGACGAATCGTCCCGTGGTAGCTGTCCAGCGTGATGTCGCAATGGCCTTTTCGACATACCATAACAGCCCCGCATTCGCAGCGATTGCTGTTGTTGTCAAAGTAGGACAAATCGGAAGAGCCTACCAAGAACTCCTCCTCGGATGTCGGTTGGAGCGGATTGATTATATGGTCTACCATATGCATTGGTTTACGATAGGGACAAAAATAGTGAAAAGAAAACAAAAAAACGAATTTTTCTTCCGAAAAAGACGAGTGTTGTTCGCAATATCAATGCCGATTTTTGACATGAATGCGATACATTTGCAACCGAGAAAAAAGTTATTAATAATTACATACAAAAAAAATGATTATGAAACAGATGTTTGTGAAAGCAATTGCAGTCGCTTGTGCCGTGGCTGCCGTAGGCTGTGCTCAAGCTCCGGTAACCATGCCGCCGGCACAGTATGCTATGATGGAGGTCGCAACGACCAACCGTGTCATTCCGAGTTCTTACTCGGCTGCCATTCGTGGTCGTCAGGACATTGACATCTACCCGCAGGTGGGTGGTACGATTGCCCAGTTGTGTGTAAGCGAGGGCCAAAGTGTGGCAAAGGGTCAGACCCTCTTCATCATCGACCAAGTTCCCTATAAGGCTGCTTTGCAGACCGCCGAGGCGAATGTAGCCGCTGCCAAGGCAGGTGTGGCTACGGCTCAGTTGGTTTACAACAGCAAAAAGGAGTTGTATGCCAAGCAGGTCGTATCGAAATTCGACCTTTCGACGGCCGAGAACGCACTCCTGACGGCGAAGGCCCAGTTAGCACAGGCCGAGGCACAGCGTGTCAATGCTGCCAATTCGCTCTCGTACACGGTTGTGAAGGCTCCCGCCAATGGCGTGGTTGGTACGCTGCCGTATCGCGTAGGTGCATTGGTGAGTGCCGCTATGCCGAAACCGCTGACTACCGTATCGGATAACTCGGTGATGTATGTATACTTCTCGATGAACGAGAATCAGTTGCTCGATTTAACGCGCGAGTATGGTTCGATTGCCGCTACGCTGAAGCAGATGCCCGATGTGGAGCTCAAACTCTCGGATGGCTCAATTTACTCGGAGAAGGGTCGCATCGAGTCGATTAGCGGTGTGATTGATATGACGACCGGTACGGTGTCGTTGCGTGCTGCCTTCCCCAACAAGGGTGGCTTGTTGCACAGCGGTGGTTCGGGTAACATCATCCTGCCTAACAACTACGAGAATTGCATCGTGGTTCCGCAGTTGGCTACCTTCGAGTTGCAAGATCGTGTTTATGTGTATAAGTACATCGATGGTGTAGCCAAGTCGGCTCCCATTCAGGTGGAGAAGATTAACGACGGTAAGGAGTACATCGTCACGTCGGGCCTGACGGTCGGCGACGTGATTGTAGCCGAGGGTGCTGCCTTGTTGCGTGAGGGCACCCCCATTATGCCGAAGCAGGCTGCTCCGGCTGCTGCACCTGCAGAGGCTGCTGCTCAAACCGAAACGAAATAAGGAGGAGTAAACCATGAATTTAAGAGCATTTATTGAGCGTCCCGTATTGGCCTCGGTGATTTCAATCCTGATTGTCTTCGCCGGTGTCGTCGGACTCGCTTCGCTGCCTATTGAGCAGTATCCCAATATCGCACCGCCGACGGTGATGGTGCACGCCAGCTATCCGGGTGCCGGTGCAGAGACAATCCAAAAGTCGGTTATCGTGCCGTTGGAGGAGGCTATCAACGGTGTGGAGAACATGATGTATATCTCCTCGACCGCTTCGACCGGTACGGCATCGATTAACATCTTCTTCCGTCAGGGCACCGACCCCGATATGGCGGCTGTGAACGTGCAGAATAAGGTGGCTACGGCAACCGCGCTGCTACCTGCCGAGGTAAACCAGATTGGTGTCTTCACGATGAAGCGTCAGACCTCGATGCTGCGCGTCTTCTCGACCTACTCGCCCGATGGACGCTACGACGAGAACTTCATCTCGAACTATGTGAAGATTAACCTCGAGCCGCGTATTCAGCGTATCCAGGGTGTGGGTGAGTGCTTTACGCTGGGTGCAGACTATGCGATGCGTATCTGGCTCAAGCCCGAGGTGATGGCCCAGTATAAGATGATGCCGTCGGATATTACCTATGCATTGGCCGAGCAGAATATTGAGGCTGCTGCCGGTGCTTTGGGTGCCGAGTCGGAGAACACCTTCCAATTTACCCTTCGTTACAAGGGTCGTTTAGCAACGCCCGAGGAGTTCGAGGAGATTGTGATTCGTTCGAATGCCGATGGCTCGGTCTTGAAGTTGAAGGATGTGGCCGACATTGAGCTCGGTGCCGAGTCGTATGCCTACAAGGGCTTCCTGAATGGCAGTCCAGGCTTGATGACCATGATCATGCAGACACCGGGATCGAATGCTACGGAGGTCGTGGAGAATGTCGATGCCTTGCTTGATGAGGTGGAGGCCGAGATGCCCGAGGGCTTGGCTATCGCTCGTGTGATGTCAGTAAACGACTTCCTCTATGCATCGATTCGTGAGGTAATCAAGACACTTTTGGAGGCTATCTTGTTGGTAATCATCGTGGTGTATTTCTTCTTGCAGGATATCCGCTCGACCCTTGTACCCTCGATTGCCATCATCGTGTCGCTCATCGGTACTTTTGCCTTCTTGGCTGTGGCCGGTTTCTCGATCAACATCCTGACGCTCTTCGCGTTGGTGCTTGCCATTGGTACGGTGGTCGATGACGCCATCATTGTGGTCGAAGCCGTCCAAGCCAAATTTGATGAGGGATATCGTTCGCCGAAGCAAGCTACGATTGATGCCATGTCGGGCATTACGTCGGCTATTATTACCTCGACGCTGGTCTTCATGGCTGTATTTATTCCTACTTCGATGATGGCCGGCACGTCGGGTGTCTTCTATACCCAGTTCGGTATCACAATGGCTGTAGCCGTAGGTATTTCGGCTATTAACGCCTTGACGCTTTCGCCTGCACTTTGCGCCTTGTTGCTCAAACCTTACCTTACCGAGGATGGTCAGGCCAAAGATAATTTCGCCGCTCGATTCCGTAAGGTATTCAACACCGGTTTTGAGGCACTTGTCAATAAGTACAAATATGGCGTTCTCACCTTTATTAAGCACAAGTGGCTGATGTGGGGTACGCTGCTCGGTTCATTGGCATTACTTCTTGTGTTGATGAATAACACGAAGACTGGTTTGGTGCCCGACGAGGATATGGGTGTGGCGATTGTGCAGGTTTCAGCTGCTCCGGGTTCAACACTTGCCGAGACCGATAAGATCATGAAAGAAGTTGCGGCACGTATTCGTACCATTCCGCAGGTTGAAATAGTATCTCAGGTAGCAGGTTATGGTTTGATGGCTGGTGCTGGTTCCTCTTATGGTATGTGCATGGTTCGCTTGAAGAATTGGTCGGAGCGTACCGAAAAGGGAGACGATGTAACTTCGGTCATTCAGCAAATCTATGGTCGCACGATGGATATCAAAAATGCACAGATCTTTGCTATCGCACCGCCGATGATCTCGGGTTATGGTGCGACTACCGGTTTCGAAATGCATTTGCAGGACCAGGTTGGTGGCTCGATCAACGACTTCTATAATGTCTATCTGCAATATATTGCAGCGTTGAATCAGCGTCCCGAGATTGCGATGGCCTACTCGTCGTTCAGCATCAACTTCCCGCAGTATATCTTCGATATTGATGCTGCAAAAGCCAAGCGTGCCGGCATTTCGCCTTCGGAGGTGCTGTCCGCCTTGTCGAGCTATTTCGGTAGTGCCTACATCTCGAATATCAACCGCTTCTCGAAGGTGTATCGTGTAACGATGCAGGCTCGTGCCGTCGATCGAGACGATCCGGAGTCGCTGAACAATATTTACATCCGCAATGCGCGTGGTGAGATGGCTCCTGCCAGCCAGTTCGTGCAGATGAAGAAGATCTATGGCCCGGAGGTATTGAACCGCTTCAACCTCTACAACTCGATTTCGATTAGTGGTTCGGTGGCTGATGGCTATTCGACCGGTGATGCCATCAAGGCTATCGGTGAGGTTGCCGATCAGGTGCTGCCGCGTGGTTATGGCTACGATTTCAGTGGTTTGACGCGAGAGGAGACAACGACGGGTAACAATACGGCAACGATCTTTGCGATCTGTATCTTGCTGATCTATCTGATTCTTGCTGCGCTCTACGAGAGTTTCGTGATTCCGTTCGCTGTTATTTTGGCCGTTCCTTGTGGTCTGATGGGTTCGTTCCTCTTTGCCAAAGCTCTCGGCTTGGAGAACAACATCTACCTGCAAACGGGTCTGATTATGTTGATCGGTCTGTTGGCCAAGACGGCCATTCTGTTGACCGAGTATGCCGGTCAGCGTCGTCGTCAGGGTATGAGCCTCGCACAGGCCGCCATGTCGGCCGCCAAGGCTCGTCTGCGCCCGATTCTGATGACCGTCCTCACAATGGTATTCGGTATGTTGCCACTGGTCTTCTCGCACGGTGCAGGTGCCAATGGTAACTCGACCCTCGGTACGGGTGTTGTCGGAGGTATGATTATCGGTACATTGGCCTTGCTGTTCCTGGTTCCGATGCTCTTCATCATATTCCAGACGCTCCAAGAGAAGATTAAGCCGATTCAGTTCAAGAAGGCCGAGGAGGCTGCTAACGAGTAAGAAAATGAAGTCTATGAAAAGAATAATCATCTTATGCCTTGCAGCCGGCTGCTTTGTCGGCTGCGGCATCCACAAGCCGTATAGCCGTCCGGAGATTGAGACGGAGGGGCTCTATGGCGATGTTGCAGGTACGGCCGAGGAGGAGACGATTGCCGATTTGAAGTGGCAGGAGCTCTTCACGGATGCCCAACTGCAGGAACTCATTACGCTGGGCTTGGCCGAGAATACCGATTTGCAGAGTGCCAAACTGAAGATTGACGAGGCGCATGCTGCTTTACAATCGGCACGTCTGGCCTATCTGCCTACGATCAACCTGGCACCGCAGGGTAATCTGGCAAGTTTCAACCATGTAACGCCGGCCAAAACCTACACGCTGCCCGTGGTGGCCAGCTGGCAGTTCGACCTCTTCATGGGGGGCATCTCGAACCAAAAACGTCAGGTAAAGGCGGCTTATGAACTCTCGAAGGAGTATGAGCAGGCGGTGCGTGCACAACTCATAGCCGGTATCGCAAACCTCTACTATACGCTGCTGATGCTCGACGAGCAGGTGCGCGTTACCGAGGCTACGGCCGATATTTGGCAAGAGTTTGTCGAGAAGGCCAAGGCCATGAAGGAGGCTGGCATGTTCAATGAGGCAGCTGTGGCACAATATGAGGCAACACAGCAGTCGGTCCTCTCGTCGCTGCAGGATTTGCTCCATACCCGCACGACGGTTGAGAACAACCTGAACTCGGTGTTGGCTCGCGGCCCGCAGACGATTGCCCGTGGCAAATTGGCCGATCAGCAACTTTCGCAGAATCTGGCTGTAGGTGTTCCGGTGGAGATGCTTTCGAATCGCCCCGATGTCCGCATTGCCGAGTATTCGCTGATGCAGGCCTACTTTGCTACGAATGTGGCTCGCTCAGCACTGTATCCCTCGATTTCGCTGAGTGGTACGCTGGGCTGGACCAACAACAGCGGAGCCGGTATTGTGAATCCGGGTGATGTGATTATGAATGCTGCCGGTTCGTTACTGATGCCGATTTTCAATGCTCGTGCCCTGCAAAATCAGGTCAAGATTGCCAAAGCCCAACAAGAGGAGGCTATGTTGGCCTATAAGCAGACGATTATCAATGCCGGTGCCGAGGTAAACAACGTGCTGTCGCAGTGCCAGTCGGCACGTGCCAAGCGTACGTTGCGTGCCAATCAAGTAGAGGCAATGCGTCGTGCCGTTGAGAGCACCGAACTCTTGATGGAGCACACCTCGACGACCTATCTGGAGGTGCTGACGGCCCGTCAGTCGTTGCTGTCAGCCGAGTTGGCGCAGATTTCCGATCGCTTTGACGAGTTGCAGGGCATCGTAAATCTCTATCAGGCTTTGGGTGGCGGTCGTGAGTAACGATTGACTCCTACCAACGCAAAAAAATCCGCAACGGCCGTGTTTGTCGTTGCGGATTTTTTATGTAAAAAGTGTATATTTGCACATTAATTCCTTTTTGGATGCAGATTTATCATCACGGAGCGTTTCAATTGGAGTCGGGGAGGGTGCTGCCGCAACTCGATATAGCGTATCACACGTATGGTACGCTCAATGCTTCACGTGACAATGTGATTTGGGTTTGCCATGCCCTGACGGCTAACTCGGATGTCGCCGATTGGTGGCCACATACGGTCGAAGAGGGTCGTTTCCTCGACCCCGCAAAACATTTTGTGGTCTGCGCCAATATCCTTGGGTCGCACTATGGCACCACCGGTCCGCTGTCGATCAATCCGACGACGGGCGAGCCCTGGTATGGCGATTTCCCTGCCTTTACGATTCGGGATATGGTAGCTGCCCATCAGGTGCTGGCCGAAGCGTTGGGTATTGACCGCATCAAGGTCCTGGTCGGTAGTTCGGTGGGCGGTTTTCAAGCCGTAGAGTGGGCTGTAATGGAGCCTTCGCGCTTTGAGAAACTGATTTTGATTGCAACGGCCGCCAAAGCCTCGCCGTGGACTATTGCCATTGACGAGACACAGCGTATGGCCATTGAAGCCGATGCGACATTCGGAGAGCGTCGAGCCGATGCCGGTATGCGAGGCATGGCTGCAGCGCGAGCTTTGGGCTTGCTGACCTATCGTGGTTCGTTGGGCTACAACCTCACACAGCAGGATCCGAAGGAGGCACCTGCGGTACATCGAGCCTCGACCTATCAGCAGTACCAGGGCGAAAAATTGTGCCGTCGCTATAATGCCTACTCCTATGTGGCTATCCTGAATGCCTTCGACACGCACGACGTGGGGCGTGGCCGACGTGGCTTGGAGCAGGAGTTGGCGCAGATTACGGCCGAGACCATCTTGGTGGGTATCACCTCGGATATTATCTTTACACCCGAAGAGATGCGCACGCTGCAACAGCAGATTCCCGAGAGCCGTTACTACGAAATCGACTCGCCCTTTGGCCATGACGGTTTTTTGGTCGAGCATGTACAGTTGAATGAAATACTCTATCCATTTATCAACGAATAGCAGTTATGAGCACTATTAAAATCGGTCTTTTCGGCTTTGGTGTCGTGGGGCAGGGGGTCTACGAGGTGATTCGCAAATCGCGTAATGCCCATGCCGAGATTGTCAAAATTTGTGTAAGCAATTTGCAGAAACCGCGTCAGGTCGAGGTGCCCGCAGAGATGCTGACCGACCAAGCCGATGAGATATTGAACAACCCCGAAATCAATCTGGTGGTCGAGGTCATCAACAATGCCGACGATGCCTATCGGATTGTGAAGACGGCTCTCGAAAAGGGCATCCCCGTCGTGTCGGGCAGCAAGGCGATGCTGGCCAAGCACCTGCCCGAGCTGATTGAGATTCAGAAGCGCAACAAGGTGGCCTTGTTGTACGATGCTTCGTCGTGTGGTTCGATTCCTGTGATTCGCAACCTGGAGGAGTACTACGACAACGACCTGCTGCTCGAGGTAAAGGGCATTTTGAATGGCTCGTCGAACTACATTCTCTCGCGCGTCTTCGACCACAAAGAGCCCTATGCCGATGCCCTGCGTCAGGCGCAGGAGTTGGGTTTTGCCGAGGTCGATCCGTCGTTCGACATCGAGGGCTACGACTCGCTCTTCAAACTCGTCATTATCACCGTGCACGCTTTGGGCACCTATGTGGCTCCCGAGCAGATTTTCACCTATGGCATCTCGACCATCCACGACTCGGATATTCAGTATGCCCGCGAGAAGGGGGTAAAGATTAAGTTGGTGGCGCAGGTCGTGAAGGTGAGCGACGAGCACTTCACGATGTTTGTGATGCCCGAGTTTGTCAGCCCGAATAAGTATATCTATAGTGTGGATGACGAGTATAACGGTGTAGTGATTCGCGGCGAATGCTACGACCGCCAGTTCATGTTCGGCAAGGGGGCGGGCTCGCTGCCTACCGCCTCGTCGATTCTGAGCGACATCATGGCCCGCCAACACGACTACCGCTACGAGTATAAGAAGCAGCGTTTCGAGCAGAAACCCGATTATACGACCGATATCGTGTTGAAGATTTATGTGCGCTACTCGCAGACCAACATCCTGCATGTACTGCAATTTGAGCGCATCTGCGAGCAGTATATCTCGGATGAGAGCAACTATGTCATTGGCGAGATTCGCCTCAGCGAACTACTCAAAAAGCGCGACCAACTCCACTCCAAAGACCTCTTTATCGCCAATATTCCGATTTTCTTCCTCAATAAGGATAACTAAAACAACAAAACCTCCCAAGCCTTACGCTTTAGGAGGTTTTTTGTTGCTCATCCTTGTTTACTTATCCGCCACATAGCGCACCGAGTAGCCGTTGGCTTGAGTCAGGGTTTTGAGCGTGGTGGCTCCGTCGTTCGTAAATTGCAAGACATGGCATCTCGAGGCATCCTCCGAGGAGCATGTGCCAAGCAGGTAGCTGGAGAGATTATAAGCACCGCTCGTGGAGTACATGCCGGCGCAACAGAAAAAACCGGTCGGGGCTGCGAGTAGCGACTCCAACTCCTCGGCCGAGGGGAGGTGCCATCCTGCGGGACAGAGCGCAGCCGCTGTGTCGTAGTCGTAGAGATAGCCATGGGTAGCTACCAGCGAAGCCTCACCGACCTTATGCACGCCATCGCTCGGATACCAATAACCCGAGCCAACAAGCACCTCCTCGACCGCATTGCGCAGGTTCTCGGCCATCCACCGACGACCCTCCACGATGCGGGTGGCGTAGTTTTCGTTGCCGATGGTCAGCGTTTCTTTCTCTGCCGGCTGCTGCGGAGTATCCTCCGCTTCGTCCTCCTCTTCTCCGAGGTTGCCACCCTCCGCCCAGTCGTGAATCTCGCCGGAGAGGGTCAGCGACAGAGCCTCTTGCTGCAAGGTAACCATCAAGTTGTAGGATTTTCCGCCCAGCATCGCTGCATCGATGGTTTTCGTGTATTGTTGCGTATCGGTCGTCAGGCGCAAGGTGAGCGAGGCTTGTTGCGGGACAAGAATGGCGTGATAGAGCGTCTCGGGCGTGATCGCATAGGGAATGACTGCCTGTGGTGCAACGGATGTATCGGCAGTAGCAGTCAGCGTCGGCCAGTCGATACGAGCCGTAGGGGAGAGCCCCTCGATAGCAATCGAGCGAATCGCCTCTCCGCTCTTGTTCGAGAGCATAATTTGCAGTCGAGCCAACAGGTGGTAAAAATCCATGCGTACAGACTCGGCCGTCGGTGTAACCTCCGCACGATAAGCCGCCAGCAAATCCGAGGAGGTCAAACCTGCTCGCTGATCGACTGCAATCGTAAATTGCGTATCCACGCCTTCGAGGCGAAAAGGGTAGTAAGCCCGCAATATCGCCGGATCATTGGCCGCATACCATGCGAGCGTTGCCGAATGAAAATCCGCTCCATCATAGGTAAGCGGTTCATTGTTGACATAGTCGCCCGATGAGCGGGTGATGGTCAGTCCGATGCAGTCGCCCGCCTCGAAGTTCAGTGCCGTAGCACGACTCTGCATCGTAGGACGAATACGCAACAGCGATGAGCCCGCCTCTTCTTGGGTGCATGCGCAAGCAAGTAACAGCAATAGGGAAAAATAAATTCGAGTCATCTTCCTTTTTTTGTTTCTTTTGAGTCCTAATACGATGCAAACATATCTATTTTTAGGTAGAAAAGCAACCTGCAGGGATAGATGTATGCGCAAAATGAGGATTCGATTGCGAAATTTTACGTATTTTTGAATAAACTATGCGTATCTTTGTAGAAAAGGCAAATACAGAGTAGCATGAAACGATGGTTATGGGCGATTGCGGCCCTCTTTTTTCCCGGGTGGTTGACAGCGCAAGAGGTGGTATTGGTTGGAGAGACCCCCTCGGCCGTAGAGCGGGCATTACTCAATGCCGATTATGCAGTTAAACAGGGTGGCGAGGCTGATTTGAGTACGGCAGCGTTGGTGGTTGTAGATGGTCGGAAAGCGGTCAAACCGGCTTTGCGTGAGGCTTTGGCCAAAGTGCTGAAGCGGCAGGGTAGTGTGCTGTTCTTGGGCAGTGAAGCCTTTAACTATATACCCGAGCCCTATGATGTACGCCCATTGGTGGACCTATCCGACACGGAGAGTTATATCGTCGAACGCGATAAGCGCGATTTGAAAGCGGGCTCGTTGGAGACCCCCAAACCGGTGCTGATCGAGTCACCTGAAGGAACACCGGCAGTCGAGTTGCAGACGCGCCGTCGTTCGATGCCCGACATGTTCCTCAAGGTGGATGCACCCCGACGTTTGGAGGATGCCTATAACGTACTGACCTTCCGTGCTTGCGGCAATGCCTATGTCGATTTGCTGGCGTTGGAAATCATCGACCGAGAGGGGGCAAAATGGTTGTCATTTTGTGCCATTACGCCCGATTGGGAGAGTTATGCCGTCTCGTTGGCCGACTTCATTCCCGAGGGCTCTACGGCCGAGCACTACGAGCCGTTACGCCCTTCACAAATATCCCGACTCTTTATCGGTGTGAACCTGAAAACCATTTGGCACGAGCAGCCCACCTATCTGGCCCTGGCCGATATAGCCTTGGCGCGCAACAAGAATCCCCATTATGCACCCACCTCGGAGTTGATGCGCCTCCGCATCCCCTTTGAGACGATGGATACGAAGGTGCCGGATGCGTTGTTCGATCCGGCTTACCGTGCAACAACTCATGCGGGGCGTACGATTATTCGTAACTCGCTGGATTGGATTACAGGTACCCGCATGGGGGACGATATCGAGCAGGGCTATAAAACCAAACATACCCGCGAAAGCCGCATTGTTCCGCTCGTTGAGATCGAGGGTGTCGGCAATGAGGCACAAATCGAGTTTTTTGCCAATGGCCCGATGGCGGGAGGTGCGGTAGCCCTCTTTGCCAATCCGATGGAGGAGCGACAGTTGGTGCATGAGGTGCTGCGAGCCGCCGAGATGATGACACGCACTCCGATGGTGGTGGCAGCCGATATGCACACGAGCCGTCCCGATGAGGAGGGGGCTGTCTATCCCAATCTGCAACTGACGATACGCAATCCGCTGGGGCCTGTTTCGAAGGCTTCGTTGCAGATTGATGTAGCCGGCCGCATGGAGTACGACCAACAGATTTCCCTCAAAGAGGGGGAGCTGACTATCCGTAAATTCAAGCTCCGTGCTGTGCGTGAGGATTTTCCGATGGCTCGTTTCGAGTGGAATGTACGTTTGGCCACAGAGCAAACCGTTGACGAATGGCGCGACCGGGTGGATGTCGAACGCGCAATGCTGATTGCCTTCCGTCACTTGGTGCGTAATCAGAAACGCTTCCCCGATGGCCGCATCTCGAACCACTACTTTGGCGATGCCTATGGTGTTCGAGCCATGTTGGCCTTCCTGCACCATGCCGAGCAGGATGCTGCGCTGGTGGAGCGTCATCGGGATATTTTTGCCACGGTGTCGTTTGAGGATATGCGCCTGTGTGCCTATCGCTTCTTCGATATGCTATGTAACCGCCAAACGGCCAATGGCATGATGCCGATGGGGTATAGCGAGCCGGGAGGGGTCTGCAATGTGGCCGACATGGGACAAATCAGCCTCGCCATGGCGCAGTCGGCGCAATATGTAGCCGACCCGGTGCGTCGTGAGCGTTATTTGAAGGCCGCGCGTCGCCTGGCAGTCTGGATGGAGGAGTACTACATCGATGCCGAGCGCAGCAAGCAGCTCAAAGCAGAGAATCCGAAGATGGCAGCTCGAGGCTGGGCGGATGAGGGCGAATATGGCTTGGGGGCCTCGGGTACCAAGCGACGTTTGACCGGTCCCCACTGGGTGATGACCGACGTGCTGGGTATTCAGACCTATTTAGCCTTCTACGATACCCCCGAGATACAAGCATGGGCCAAACCCATCTACCGACGTAATGCCAACTACTTCATCGGCAAGAACAGTACCCTGGAGGGCTATTTCCAAGCCGAGGCAGCCTTCTGGTTGCGTAAGACGATTGGCGATGAGGAGCAGATTGCCCGCATCGACCGCAATCTGGTGGAGACGATGCTTGGCAAACGCTATCGCTCGGCCGACCGAGAGCCCTACAGGAATGGTGGCCGAGGTACGCTCAACGCATTGCCGTTGCTCTACTACCAACGCTATGTCGGCGAGGATGCCAACCTGCGGGCCGTGTTGCTCAAATATGTGTGGGCATTTGCTTCGCAGGGGTCGTTCCGCAATTTGGAACGCCTGACCGAGGCCTTCCCGAAGGCAACTCATGGCGAGGGCCTTGCCGCTTCCAAAATAGCCGCTTTTGGCTCATTGTGGGCGGTCGAGATGCTCTATCCCAATAGCAGCTACACCCCCTTCAAATAGAAGGAGGTGTAGCCTTTTTTAGTGTTGTATGCAGTCTAATGCGTAGCCTGCCACCACTCGGTGGAGGTAATATCCCGACAGGTCTCTTCATCCAGTAAGTCAGAAGTCGTCATACCCGAATAGGAGGTGATGGGGAAGGTGTATGAGCCCGCAATACCTCGGGGCGTGTGCTGGAGACAATTCTCCGGCACAGCCTTTTTCAGTTGCGCATCGAAGGCGTCCAGCAACACTTGATTGGTGCAGAGACGATGGATGTAATCCGATAAATCGTAAAACATGTGGTAGGTCTTATACCCGAAATAGTAGGGATAATCGGCCTTGTCGTAGTGTTGCATAGCATCAAACGAAACAGCAACATTCCCTTTGTCGGCATAGATTTGTTTGACGATAGCGGCCAAAGCATCCAACTCGCTGCTCTTGGTGAGCGAGATGGTGGCGTGAGGACGACTGGAGTAATTCTTGTAGAAGTCGCCAAAGGCCTGGCAAATCGCCACATAATCGGGATTGCCGAGCAAATGATGACCCATCTGTTTATAGGGAAATCCATGGGCAGGAATCTCGCTTACCGAGGCAATCAAATTGTCAGCCACCTGGCGCAGCGCGTAGACTGTTTCGATATTGGCCATATAGCATACATCAAACAACAAGTACTCCATCTTCATACCTGCCATTGCGAGAGCATCGGCTAAGGTGGTTACATCGGTATGGGTCAGCGAATAATTCACACCTCCCGAGCCGAAATAACGAGCTAACGGATTGCCATTTTCGTCGGTGTAGTCCCAATGCAGTTTATATTGCGGAGCCGCTTGGCTTTGGCGCAACACACCTTTTCCCTGCTGTACCGGAGCGGGAATCCAACCCATGCCATGGCATCCGATAACCATGGCATAGCGTTTGGCCGGAGCCTCCGTCTTGGCATCGATCAACACCTGCGCAATGCCGTCTGCAGTCTTAAAATCGGGGTCAGCATATGTTTCAATGCTTTGGGTCGGCTTATTCTGTGCCTGATCCCATTGCGTCAAATCGAATAGGTCGGCATGCCCTTTATCGTAGGTACTCAAATAGACCAAAATACGATAGCCACGAGGTATCTTTCCATTCCACACCTCATGCAACTCATCGAGGTTATTGATGATGTTTCCGGCCAAACCCGAGTAAGGGAAATAGAGAATCAGTGTCTGCTCGCCCGTTAAATCGGGTGCAGGTCCATCCTCTTTCGAGCAGCCGGCCAAGAGGCCGAGTACCAATAATAGGGTCAATATTTTCTTCATAGTCTATTTGTATTCTCGAGGTTTGAGGTTATTGAATTGCCAGGTGCGATCTCGTTTATAGGTGTAGCCCTCGGGCTTATTCCAGTAGACACGGCTGAAATCGAAGTAGAAACCTTTGCGCTTCTTGCCGTCGATGACATAGGAGGCTGCCAGGGGAATGAACTCCACGTTGCGACTGACGATGCGGGCCTTGCCACAGGGAAGCCCCTCGGCCGCCATCACATCGAGTGCATGGTCAAACATCAGGATATGGCGTGGTGTGCGTTGCGTCAAGCCGTCTCCCGAGGCCACAATGGCACGAATCACACCATTCATGCGACGGGCCCACTGCTCGGCTTTGACCTTTTCGCCCAACGATTCGTAGATGAAGGTCAGCACGTTGAGAATTTTCGGGCTGAAGGGGTCTTTTTGGCGAGCCGCATTAGCCGCCACGAGCATCTCCTCCAACTGCGTGCGGTCGGTCTGGTCGGGATTCAAGCCCTGCATGAGTGCCAGCAACTGCTCCAAATCGGGATTGGTAGCGAGCGGTTTATAATTGTCCTGATAGGCGTACCCATAGTAGAGGTAGTGATAATCCTCGTCCGAAAGGGTCGCATCGCCATTCTCGTAACGCATCATCAGTCCCGTGTAGTAGAAGGGGGAGTTCTGGTCGGTGATGCGTTGCAGAATATCCTCCTCGACCGGGGTTTTGGACACCGCGAGTACGGGCAACAGCAGCAACAAAGCAAAGAGACGTTTCATCTGTTTCCAATGGTTTGATTACAGCCTACAAACGAGTCGTTTAGTGTAAATCGTATTTCTCGATGAGCATTTTGAACCGCTCACGCAGTTGCGCCGAGCCGGGAACCAGTGGCAGACGCATCGTAGGGCCGATTTTTCCCATCACCGAGAGGGCGCACTTCGCACCGACGGGGTTACCCTCGGCAAAGAGTGCAGCCACGGCATCCTCCATGTCGGCATCCTCCCAGGCTTTGCGGGCAGCGGTGTAGTTGCCCTGCTTGGCCAGATTGATGCACTCCATAAAGAGTTTTGGGAAGACATTGGCAGCCACCGAAATGACGCCATCGCCGCCACGCTCCATCAGCTCGATGGCAATGCCGTCGTCGCCCGACAGTACGAGGAATCCTTCGGGGCGGTTGTCGATGATCTGCTGCATCTGCTCCAGATTGCCCGAGGCCTCCTTGATACCGATGATATTCGGTATCTCGCGCGCCAGGCGTAGCGTCGTCTCGGCGGTCATGTTTACGCCCGAACGCCCCGGGATGTTGTAGAGAATCACGGGCAGCGGCGAGTGCTCAGCCACGGTCTTGAAATGCTGATAAAGACCCTCCTGCGAGGGTTTGTTGTAGTAGGGGGTAACACTCAGGATGGCATCGGCACCACGCAGGTCAAATTCGCGCAGCTGGTCCAAGACCTCGCTCGTCGAGTTACCACCGCAACCCATCACCAGCGGCACACGACCATTGATTTTGTGAGCCGTGTACATCGCAATCACGGCACGTTCGGAGTTATAGAGGGTCGGCGTCTCGGCCGTTGTGCCGAGGGCTACGATGTAATCCACACCTCCCTCGATGACATAATTGACCATATCGCCAAGGGCTTGGTAATCGACTTGTCCCTGCTCGGTAAAGGGGGTAATCATGGCGACACCCACGCCGGAAAGTTTTTCTTTTAACATACGCTATTAAAATAGGGAACCCTGAATAGGAGGTTCGTTTTTCTGTTCCATGACGGGAGCCTCAGCCTCGGATGCCACCATGGGCCCTGCTTCGGCAATCATTGCCATAAACTCCTCCTCGGAGAGAATGGCAACGCCCAGTTTCTCTGCTTTCTTACGCTTCTCGGGGCCCATTTTCTCGCCGGCAATGAGGTAATCAACATTACCCGATACGGCAGCCAGATTGCGGCCTCCATGTTTCTCGATGGTTTGCTTGAGTTCGTCGCGTGAAATGGTAAATTTTCCCGATACGACAAAACTCTTCCCGGCAAGGGCTGTCGATGCCTTCTCGCGCTCGGCAACCTCGAATTGCAGCCCTGCGGCACGCAGCTGCTCGATGATACGACGATTCTCCTCATCGGCCAGGTATTCAAGGATGGCATCGGCAATCTTTTCGCCCACCTCTTCGGCCTCGACCAACTCCTCACGAGAGGCTGCCATCAGCGCATCGAGCGTGCGGAAATGGTCGGCCAGATAGCGGGCTGTGGTCTCGCCAACAAAGCGAATACCAAGGCCAAAGAGCAATCGCTCGAAAGGCACCTGTTTCGAGAGGCGAATCGAGCGAATGATGTTCTCGGCCGATTTTTCGCCTAAACGGGGCAGGGGAGCCAGCTGTGCCGCCTGCAACCGATAAAGATCGGCAATGTCGCGCACCAGCCCGTTCTCATAGAGCAACTCGACGGTCTCCTCGCCCAACCCCTCGATATCCATCGCTTTACGACGAATGAAGTGAATGATGCGGCCGATGATTTGCGGGCGGCAACCACTTTGGTTGGGGCAGTAGTGCTTTGCTTCGCCTTCGTAGCGCACGAGCGGAGTGCCACACTCGGGGCATACCGTTATATATTGGAGCGGTTGGCTGTCGGCCGGTCGCTCTGCGAGTTCTACCTCGGTAATCTTCGGGATAATCTCGCCGCCCTTCTCGACATAGACCATGTCGCCCACGCGAATATCGAGCAGGGCTATCTGCTCAGCATTGTGCAACGTGGCACGCTTGACGGTCGTGCCGGCCAACTGCACCGGAGCGAGGTTGGCAACGGGTGTAACGGCTCCGGTGCGTCCCACCTGATAGTCGATGCTTTCGAGGCGCGTGAGTGCCTGCTCGGCCTTGAATTTATAGGCTACCGCCCACTTCGGCGCCTTCGATGTAAAGCCCAACTGACGACGACGGGCAAAGTCGTTGACCTTGATAACTACGCCATCCGTAGCAAAGGGGAGTGTGCGTCGAGCCTCGTCCCAATAGGCAATGAAGGCGTCTATCTCCTCGCGGTTGTGGCACAGACGAGCTGCATCCGAGGTCTTAAAGCCCCATTGTGCTGCCGCTTGCAGTGCCGCTGTATGGGTCGTAAAGGGGAGGTTGTCGCCTGCCAATTGGTAGAGGATGCAATCCAGCCCACGTCGAGCCACGACCGACGACGCCTGCTGTTTGAGTGTTCCGGCAGCCGCATTGCGGGGATTGGCGAAGAGCGACTCCCCTTGCTCCTCGCGTTCACGGTTGATTTTATCGAACGAGGCATAAGGCATCAGCACCTCGCCACGCATCTCGAAATAGGCAGGCCAGGTATCACCTTGCAGATGCAACGGAATGGTGCGAATCGTGCGGATATTGGCCGTTACATCGTCGCCTTGTCGCCCATCACCACGTGTAATGGCACGCAGCAAGGCTCCATTTTCATAGCAGAGCGAGATGGCCGTGCCGTCGAACTTCAGTTCGCAGACATACTCCGTTTCGCCCACCTCACGCTCGATACGCTCGATAAAGTAGTGTAACTCCTCTAAAGAATAGGTGTTGCCGAGCGAGAGCATCGGGAAACGGTGTTCAACGGTTTGAAATTCGCTCGTCAGATCGCTACCGACACGCCGGGTCGGGGAGTTCGGGTCGTCCCATTCGGGATGCGCCGCTTCGAGCGCCTGCAACTCGTGCATGAGTTGGTCGAACTCGAAATCCGAGATTTCGGGCTGGTTCTCGACATAATAAAGGTAGTTATGCCGTTCCAACGTCTTGCGCAGTATTTCGATGCGTGCTCTTGTCATGGGATAGGGATATTTTCCTCGTAAAGGTACGCATTTTGTTCGGAATGGCCATCGAAATTAAAAAAAAATGCAAAAAAAAAATCCAGATGTGTTGCAATAGGTAAATTTTGCGTATAATTGCAGAAAATTTTGAACACTACTTATGGCAAAACAGAATATGGCAAAGAAGCATATCGTAACCAGTTTCCACAACCTGAGCCCCGAGTTGCAGGAGGCCGTAAAGGCCTTTTATCCGCTTGGATTTACCGACGCCATGATGCGTATCGATAAGCCGAATGGAGATTTTTTCTACGCCGTTCCCTATGACACCGAGGATGTGGCCTATCTGGTGAAAATCGATGTCAAAATCGATGACAAAGCACACGAGGAAGATGACAAGGATTACTACGATGACGACCTGAAGGGTGCCGATGAGCTGTCGGATGACGGTAGCGGCGACGGGGTCGACTCGGTAGTATCGACCGATGACGATGTTGACATATAGCCGATTTCATAGCACCTTATTTGTTGGAACAATGCTGCTTGGCCTTGTCGCTTGCGGCATGGCCGAAGATGAGCAGGATGATCGTAACCGCAGCATCTATCTAACCTTTGACGATGAGCGATTTATGGCATTCTGCCTGGATCGCTATGACTTGAACGGAGACGGCCGTTTCTCGCGCTATGAGGCCGAGCGGATTGTGGAGATGGATTGCTCGGGACAACTGATTCGGTTCTTGGATGATATCGATGAGTTTGCACATTTGGAGCGGTTGGATTGCTCGGATAACGAATTAGTCCGCCTCAATGTCGAGGATTGCACCGAGCTCCGCACCTTGAATTGTTCCCGTAATGCCTTGACCGATTTGCGTTTGAAGAATCTGCGCGTGCTGACGGAGTTGAACTGCTCGGAAAATCGCCTTTCGCAACTCGAATTGCAAACCAATGGCATTTTACGACTGCTCGAGGCACAGGGAAATCGGCTGGTGATGCTGGACGTAGCACCGTGTGCCGGCAATCTGAAGGCCAACGTGCGAGCCAATCCGCTGCTCGAAACGGTCTATTATCGACCGGGGCAGCAGATTGATTTTGAGTCGCCAACGACATTGATTGAGCGAGAATAAAGCCGGTATGTTTATAACTTGGTGAAAAACTCCTGCCCGGAACCCCGAATTGTAAAAACTTTTTTGTAATTTTGGCTGCAAAATGTTTTGCAGCCTTTTGTTTGCGAAAATATTTATAATACAAACGATACAATGAAGAAAGTAGATGTAATCCTTGGCCTGCAGTGGGGCGATGAGGGTAAAGGTAAAGTGGTCGATGTGCTGACTCCGAACTATGAGGTGGTAGCCCGCTTCCAGGGTGGCCCGAATGCCGGACATACGCTCGAGTTCAATGGCGAGAAGTATGTGTTGCGCTCGATTCCCTCGGGTATCTTCCAAGGTGGTAAGGCCAACATCATCGGTGGTGGCGTGGTGCTCGATGTGATTCTCTTCCGTAAGGAGGCTGAGGAGTTGGCCAAGAGCGGTCACGATTTGACGAAGCAGTTGGCCATATCGAAGAAGGCTCACCTGATTCTGCCTACGCATCGCATCCTCGACGCCGCCTATGAGGCTGCCAAGGGTAGCGGTAAGATTGGTACGACGGGTAAAGGTATCGGCCCCACCTATACGGATAAGGTAAGCCGCAACGGTATGCGTGTGGGCGATTTGCTCAGCCCCGATTTTAAGAGCATCTACGAGCGCGCCAAAGCCCGCCATGAGGCGATTCTGAAGAGCCTTGACTTCGCCTACGACATCACCGAATTGGAGCAAGAGTGGTTCGAGGCAGTCGACTATCTCAAGCAGTTCCAGCTGGTCGATGGCGAGTTCTTCGTTAATAACGCCCTGAAAGCCGACAAGAGCGTCCTGGCCGAGGGTGCACAGGGCACGCTGCTCGATGTCGACTTCGGTTCGTATCCCTTCGTAACCTCGTCGAACACGGTCTGCGCAGGTGCCTGCACCGGTTTGGGTGTCGCCCCAAATCGCATTGGCGAGGTCTTCGGTATCTTCAAAGCCTATTGCACGCGCGTAGGTAGTGGTCCGTTCCCCACCGAGTTGTTTGATGAGACGGGTGCTACGTTGCGTCGTATCGGCCATGAGTATGGAGCTGTGACGGGACGTGAGCGTCGTTGTGGCTGGTTGGATCTCGTGGCGTTGAAATATGCCATCATGATCAATGGCGTCACGCAGTTGATTATGATGAAGTCCGACGTGATGAACGACTTCGAGACCATTCGTATCGCCACCTCCTATAAGGTCAATGGCGTAGAGACCACCGAGTTCCCCTATTCGATTGAGGAGGGTGTAGAACCCGTATATACCGATTTTGAGGGCTGGAAGTGCGACCTGCGTGCTTGCCGCAGTTACGAGGAGTTCCCCGAGGCATTCAAACGCTATGTCGATTTCATCGAGCATGAGACAGGCGTTCCGGTGAAGATTGTATCGGTGGGTCCCGATCGTGACGAGACGGTCATCCGCTAAGTGAAACATTATCTGAATGAATACCATACAACGTATCGTTGTGTTGGCCAAGCAGGTGCCTGACACACGACAAGTTGGCAAAGATGCCATGACGGCAGAGGGCACGGTGAACCGTGCTGCTCTGCCGGCTATTTTTAACCCCGAAGACCTCCATGCGCTGGAGTTGGCTCTGACCCTCAAAGAGCGTTGCGCGGGAGCTTCGGTCTACCTGCTGACGATGGGGCCACAACGTGCAGCCGATATCATTCGTGAAGCGATGTATCGCGGTGCGGATGGCGGATATCTGCTCTCTGGACGTGAATTTGCCGGTTCGGATACATTGGCTACCTCCTATGCCTTGGCGTGTGCACTCCGCAAGATTGGTGCAGATGTGATTGTCGCCGGTCGCCAGGCCATCGACGGAGATACGGCACAGGTTGGCCCGCAAGTAGCCGAAAAATTGGGACTTCCGCAGGTAACCTATGCCGAGGAGGTGGTGAACATCGAGCAGGGATATTTGACGATTCGTCGTCGTATCGCCGAGGGTATTGAGGTGGTGAAAGCCCCATTCCCATTGGTGATTACGGTCAATGGCTCGGCTCCCGCATGTCGCCCTCGCCATGCCAAACGACTCATGTACTATAAGTCGGCTCGATGCCGTTCGGAGTTACATGCAGCTCCCGCATCCTTCGCAGCGCAACGGGTAGCCGCCAAACCCGAATTGGAGATTATCGAGTGGACGGCAGCCAATATTCAGCCCGACGCAGCGCAATTGGGCTTGCAAGGCTCTCCCACGAAGGTCAAGCGCATCGAAAATGTAGTATTCCAAGCCAAGGAGGCCAAGTGTTTGACGGCGGCTGACGAGGAATTGGAAGGTTTGATTCAAGAGTTGATGGCGGCACACACCATCGGTTAATCGAAGTAGTAAACGATGAATAATCTGTTTGTTTACATAGAACAGGAGGCCGGCCGAGTGGCTGATGTGAGCCTGGAACTATTGACCAAGGGGCGTGAATTGGCGACGCAATTGGGGGTACAACTCGAAGCGGTCGTGATTGGCGCCGATTTGGCAGGCATTGAGCAGGAGCTGGCTCGCTATGGCGCAGATACGGTCTGGGTGGCCGATGATGCTTGCTTTGCACCCTTCCGCACGCTGCCTCACACAGCGGTACTGACGGGTCTGATTCGCGACGAGCAACCGCAAATCGTGCTCTTTGGTGCAACCTGTGTAGGGCGAGATTTCGCACCACGCGTATCGTCAGCTCTGCACAGCGGCTTGACAGCCGATTGTACGCAGTTGGAAATAGGCGACCACACAGATGCCAAGACGGGAACCCATTATGAGAATCTGCTCTATCAGATTCGCCCGGCATTTGGTGGTAATATTATTGCGACGATTATCAATCCCGAGCATCGTCCCCAGATGGCTACCGTGCGTGAGGGTGTGATGCGCAAAGCCTACGCTGCAGTATCGGGGCGGGGCGAACGACGGGAGATTGCCTGGCAGGGGTATCTGTCGGAGAGCGACATGGCCGTGGAGATTCTCGACCGTGAAATCAAGGAGCGCAACATCGATATCAAAGGGGCGCATATCATCGTCGCCGGTGGCTATGGGGTAGGCTCGAAGGAGAATTTTGCGCTGTTGCACGAACTGGCCGAGGTGTTAGGCGGCGAGGTAGGTGCCTCACGCGCAGCTGTAGATGCCGGTTTCACGGAGCCGGAGCGCCAAATCGGGCAGACGGGTGTTACCGTCCGTCCGAAACTTTATATCGCTTGCGGTATCTCGGGACAGATTCAACACACGGCCGGCATGGAGCAGTCGGCTATGGTGATTTCGATTAACACCGATCCTGCAGCTCCCATCACCAAGATTGCCGACTACGCCATTACGGGACGTGTCGAGGAGGTGATACCGAAGCTAATCAAGTACTACAAGAAAAACTCGAAGTGATGGCTAATTTCTTTCTCGACAACAAAGACTTACAACTTCAGTTGGAGCATCCGCTGATGCCTCATATCATTGCACTTCGTGAGCGAAATTTTGCCGAACGAGATGCCTACAACCACGCCCCGCAGGATGTGGAGGATGCGATGAACTCGTATCGGCTGGTCATGGAGTTGGCCGGTGAGGTATGTGGCGAGACCTTGGCTGCGCATGCAGAAAGCGTCGACCATGAGGGGCCGCATCATGTAGGCGACCATGTGGAGTATGCAGCCGGAACAGTAGCGAATCTACACGCTTTTCATGCGGCAGGGTTGGATGGCATGTCGCTCCCACGCAAGTATGACGGTCTGAATTTTCCGTTGGTTACCTTTGTGATGGTCAACGAGATGATTGCTCGTGCTGATGCCGGATTCCAGAATGTCTGGGGATTGCAGGATTGCGCCGAGACGCTCAACGAATTTGGCTCCGAAGAGCAGAAGGAGCGTTTCTTGAAACGTACTGCAGAGGGGGCTACCTGGTCGATGGCACTCACCGAGCCCGATGCAGGTTCGGATTTGGGCGCAGTGATGCTGAAAGCCACCTGGAACGAGGAGCGAGGTCAATGGCTACTCAATGGCGTAAAACGCTTTATCACCAATGGCGATGGCGACCTTTCGTTGGTGCTGGCCCGTACCGAGGAGGGCACAAGCGATGCCCGAGGGCTCTCGATGTTTGTCTATGATAAAGCGTGGGGTGGCGTCAAGGTGCGCCGCATCGAAAACAAACTCGGCATCAAAGGTTCACCGACCTGCGAATTGGTTTTCTCGGATGCTCCGGCCGAATTGGTGGGAGACCGCCGTATGGGCCTGATTAAATATGTCATGTCGCTGATGAATGCCGCACGACTGGGTATCAGCGCCCAATCGGTGGGCACCTGCGAGGCTGCACTTCGTGAGGCCGAGAAATACGCTCTCGAGCGTCGTCAGTTCGGAAAACCGATAGCCTCGTTTATGGCTGTATCGGAGTTGCTGGCACAGATGAAGGCAAAGACACAAGGTGCTCGTGCATTACTTTATGAAACAGCTCGTTTTGTGGAGATTTACAAGCAGTTGGCTGCTGTCGCCAAGGAACGAGCATTGGAGAGTGAAGAGCGTCAAGAGATGAAGTTCTACAACCGTCTGGCCGATGGTTTTACGCCGCTTGTGAAGCTCTTCTCGTCAGAGTATGCCAATCAAACAGCCTACGATGCCATTCAGGTACACGGTGGCTCGGGCTTCATGAAAGATTATCCCTGCGAGCGAATCTATCGGGATGCACGCATCATGAGCATCTATGAGGGAACCTCACAACTGCAGGTCGTGGCCGCGATTAATGGGGTAACGAAGGGCATTTTCCTTGAACAGATTGAGCGGTATGCCGCTGAAGCCTATGCGCCGGCACTTTCCAATGAGGTTGGCATGTTGCAGCACATGACCGAACAGGTACGCCAAATGGTGGCACGTGTCGAGCAACTGGACAAGGAGGTTGCAGGGTTCAAGGAGTTCCACGCACGTCGTTTGGTCGAGAGCATCGGACATATCCTCATGGGATACCTCTTGTTGCGTGAGGCAACCCAACACCCCGAGGAGTATCTCGCTTCTGCCCGCATCTTCTGCCGTATGGGGGCCGGCAAGGTAGCCGAGGCCTATACGGTGGTCACCACCTCCGACGAGGAGGATGTGGCATTATATCGCCGGGCGTAAAGCAGCTGTTCTATAACAGAAAAACGAGGCTGACCGAAGGATTGGGGTCAGCCTCGTTTTTGTTATTGACGCATGAGATGGAATTTCAAGCCAAAAGAGAAGTGAACGATATCCCGGAATTTCAAATCCCGATTGGTGCATTTGGCAATCATATCAAGGTCGTAGGTATGAAACTCGTAATAGAGTGAAATGCTTCGCAACACCCCCTGCGGATTGCGCAGATGATAGGTGGCGCGCTGTCCTAATCCCATATGCAGACGCATGCGGGTCGTGAAGCGATAATAGGAGCCTCCATAGCGGTCAGGCTCGCGCACCCAATACTCATCACCCGCAATGAGATTGATATACATACTGGCGGTCAGCGGGTCAATGGAGAATCGCTCATGACAGCGAATCGACCACGGAATGTAATTTTGTTTGAGGGTAAAGGTGACATGGAAAGCATCCGAATAGCGTTGGGGCAGGTAACCCATCAACAGGTCGGTCTCCCAGCGACACTTTTGACCATAGTCCCAGCCACCGCCGACCGACATCACGCCCATGCCTCCAGCATATTGCGCCTTGACATGGGTAGGTACAATGCGCTTCCATCCCGTGTATCCCTGATGTTGACGGGTGTCAAGTTTTCTATGCGAAAGTGAATCTGTCGATTGTGCATACCCTTCAGACATATAGCCAAGGAGAGCTGTGATGCACAGCAACTTAAAAAAATACTTGCTCATGTTCATAACCTTGGTCGTTTACAGTGAAGAGAAGATATGCTCGACGCTCGATCTGAGGACACATGATATAGAGAATACCATCCTCAAACAGGTCGGAGATGGCATAACTATGCCCATGGCCGTGGATGCAACATTGCAACCCCGGGAACGCCTTGACGTGGCGATGGAACGAGTTGACAAGCCCTTTGTCAAATTGTTCCGATTTAGGCGAAGCATGCATCAGCACAAAAGATTTACGGCATGTGGAGGGGTAGTTGCGCAACTCCTTTTCGATAAACATGAGATTGGGAACACTTACCGAGTGGTCAAATTCGAGCGAATTGGTATTGAGGCATACAAAGTGTGTGTCGCCTGCCGAGAACGAAAAGTCAAACTCGCCAAACATCTCCCGATAAATATCCTCACCGGTCGCCAGGCAGTCGTGGTTTCCTATTAATACAAGGTAGGGCACTTTCAATCGGTTTAGGATGTCACGCTGTCGCTCAAACTCGGTACGCAAACCAAAATCGGCGATATCTCCCGTGTGAATCACAAAGTCGATGTCGTCGCGTCGATTCAACGCATCAACAACAGCGTTTGTCTCGTCATACCATCGCTGCGTGTCGCTGATAACGGCAAACCGCAAGGCTGTACGCCCGGCACAGGCTTGCTCGATGCGGGTTATCTGTTTCGCATGGATGCCTGTCTCGCCATCGATACGGGTATCGTAAGGGTGATATTCCACCTCACAACTGCCCAACAGCAACAAGCCGCCTATCATAAAAAAGAGTCGTTTCATATGCCATAAAGTCTTGAAGGTGCAAAGGTCGGAAAGATTTTGAGGATGAAAAAGGCCAAAATCGGAATACAATTCGGCTTTTCGGGTATACATGTATCCCCGAAAACAAAATCTAAAACAACAGGAAAGCGTTTATGTACAATTTGACCAACAACAGCGCAAAAACGCCCTATTCTATTCCCCTAAATACGCTACCTTTGCACCCAAAACGAATAAATATGGAAGAGTGGACCGTTCAAAGTTTAACGATTGATTCGGTAAGACGATATGTAGAAAATCTGCCTAATGTAGCCACGAGCAAGCATTGTATCCTTGCCCGCTTTTCGGATGTGGTAGCCGGGCGACCCGAAACGCTCTATCAAGAGCCGATTCGAGTCGACGCATTGGTCTTTTGGCTCTGCACGGAGGGAGAGATGGTACTGACCTACGATTTGGAGGAGGTACATATCAAGGCCGGTAGTTTTGCACTGATTCCCCCGAAAAGCATCATTCTAAAGCAGCATGTCTCCGACAAATATAGCGGTTATGTGATGCTGGTCACCCAAGCCTATATGAGTGAATGCCACATCAACTTGAAAAAGGTGATGGCACTCATGCTGGAGCGTATGCCCCAACGAGTAATTCACTTGACACCGATTGAGCAGCAACGCCTGGAGTATACCTTCGAATTGATCTTCGCCACGCTTGCCTCCGAGTCCGCGACGCTTTTCAAGGAGGATGTCGAGCGTTCCCAAATGGAGATGGCAACCTATTTGGCCTGCGATTTGTTTTCGGTGCATGCACATGATGCTAAACCATCAACCGCTATTACGAATCGCGCCGAGGAGTATTTTCGCCGCTTTATCAAAGCGTTGTCCGAACACTACCTCGAACGCCAAAGTGTGTCATTCTATGCCGATCGCCTCTGTATCTCCTCGCGCTATCTGACAACCATTGTACGTCAAGTGAGTGGCTACTCGGTAACGGATTGGATGAATCGTTACATCATTACCGAAGCAAAATATCTGCTGAAATACTCCGAGATGAGCATTCAGGAGATTGCCTACAAGCTCAATTTCCCGAATCAATCCTTTTTCGGAAAGTACTTCAAGCAGCACACCGGCAAATCCCCCTCGAACTATCGCCGCCAATAGTAACAACAATAAGAGGAGGCTATCCGCATAAGTGGGATAGCCTCCTCTGTCGCTATTTCCGAGCGGCTCTTTTATTTGTCCTTGAAAAGACGATAGGTGAGTTGGAATGAAATATTCGGATAGACCGTAATATCGCGCAGAATTTTATTAAAATCGCTAAGTTCGTCGATATCGGCCGTGTTTTCAATATTACTCGACACAACCTCGGGTTTTCCCAGAAATTGTGCACCCAATTCGAAGCGGAAACCGACACGGCGTTTCGGAATGGCACGTCCAAAGCCGATTCCGAGGTAGGGGCGAAGGCCTTTCACCTTAATGGCCGCATCCATCGAACCATCGCTATTCGGGTGTACAACCTGGTCACCAATCTCAATCTCAATCTCATCAATCAGTCCGGCATCCTTAATGGCTTTGAAATTCGGATCGTTCGGGTCGAATTGGCCATCTACTTTAATCATACGACTGGAGCCAAAAACCAGACCTGCGGTGATGTAGAACGAGCTTTTGCCCTTGCGGAAAGGCACCCAGTCCACCAACAATTGTCCGGAGTTGAAATTCAGATCGCCATTCAAATCCAAGGCCGGGACAGAGATGGAGGTGTTTCCCACCTCAATAGGGTCAAATTCATCGTATTCATACGTATACGAAATGGGACTGAAGGTATATCCGGCACGCAAAGTCAGACAATTCGCCAAGGGGGTAGCCACAAACAGATTGATACCCGTTGTGCTGACTCCGGCCGACAGGCCGATGTTGCTAAAGGCTTTGCGTAACGGTGCCTCTTTCTTCTCTTTGGCCGACAACGGCATCACAAGGCTCAGCAACAGGCCGAGCATAAGCAGTTTCTTCATAGATAAACGTTTTTTTTGGGGGGGGTTCTTTATGCAAAGATAACTATTATTCTCTAAACGAACAAAAACAACTACAAAACGGCTCTACTTGGAAAAAGTAGAGCCGTTCCGTCAAACAAGCGAAGGTTATTTCTCCCAATGGAAAGGGGCAAAGTCCTGCGCCGCCTCGGCATTGCGCCACGAGGGCTTGCGCATGGCATAGATGACGAATGGAATCGTCACGACGACGATACAACCGATGATGAGCACCGAATACCATACGGTTTTGCTACCTGTGGCGATTTGTGCCGGCGGCACAAAACTGAGCACAAAGGCGAGCAACGCTCCGCAAAAGCCCAAAAGCCCCAGCATCCACATCAACATATTTCCTTTTCCGAGACGGAAGGGGCGTGGGGTAGATTTCATCTTATAGCGCAGGGTGATGCCGGCCGAGAACATCAGCATGTACATAATCAGGTAGAGCAGCACGGTGAGTTGCGAGAGTATCTGATAGAAGGACTGCACCGAAGGCATCACGACAAAGAGCAGTGCCAAACAGGTCACGATAACTCCTTGTACGAGCAGGATGTTGCGTTGCACGCCATTGGCATTCGTGCGCTGGAAGAAGGGCGGAAGATAGCCGGCTCGACCGACCGTAAAGATACCGAGCGAAGGGCCTGCAACCCACGTCAACACACCGGCCAACACGCCAAACATCAGTGCGACGGCAATAATCGGCTTGGCCCATGAAAGGTGGATGTACTCGAAATAGCGGTCAAATCCAATCAATAAGGATTGGGTGAGATTGATTTCGTTGGCCGGAATAATCAAGCCGAGGGAAAAAGTACCGAGGATGAAGATGGTGACGGTCATCAATGCACCAATGATGATGGCGCGCGGATAGTTGCGTGAAGGGTTGTTTACCTCCATGACATGAATACCCATCATCTCCATACCTGCATAGAAGAGAAAGATGCTGCTGGCCAGGACCAAATTATCGAAATGCTTGAGGTCGGGGAAGAAACTCTGGTGCATATTCATCTGGTTTTGTCCACCGGTGGCCAGATAGATGATGCCGAGCACAATGAGTAGTCCGGCCGGAATAATCGTGCCAATCATACCTCCCCATTTCGAGATTTTACCGACCCACGACAGGCCTTTCAATGCCACGAAGGTAGCAACCCAGTAGATGGCCAAGACGATACAGAGTGTAAAGATTTTATTCGAGGCCAATGCCATGTCATGTTGTTGATTCATACCGATGAAGGCGATGGAGACGGCTCCAAACGTCAATACGGTAGGGTACCAGATGGTCGATTGAATCCACTGCAGGAAGATTGCCAGGAATCCGGCACGGGCACCGAATGCCTCGCCAACCCAACGGAATACGCCTCCTTGCTTATCGGAGAACATAGCAGCCAGCTCGGCGGCCACCATGGCCGTGGGAATCAGAAAGACAATTGCGGCAAACAAGTAATAGAAGGCCGATGAGAGACCATACTCAGCCTCGGCGGCAAGGCCACGCAGGCTGACGACCGCTGTTACATTCATGATGGCTAGTGTCATCACGCTCAATTTGAACCCGGTCGAGGAGGTTGATTTCTTTTGCTCCATGTTGTTTTTGGTTTGATTTGTTTTACTTATTGGGGCTCTCTGCAACTACCGTGCAAAAAAAATCGTTATCTTTGTCTTCGTCTTAAATACTCCCGCTTGGCAAAATGCAAACAAGCTTGCTTTTGCCCTCGCTTATTATTATCTTTGCCTTATGAAACCGATATATAGACCTCTTATGTGCATGGTAGGGGCGACAATGGTTGCCTGTGGTACCCATTCACCCAAGCAACCTGAAGTGGTGCAACCCCTGCACGAGTTCACGATTCCGATTCCGCCGGTTACCTTTGATCGTTGGCAGCAACTCGAATTCGCCCGCGATCACTTTTGGGATAATTTCCGATTTGCCGACACCACAGCCTTGGCAACTGTCGATACGGTGGCCATGTTGCAGCGATTCGGACAATTTACGGCACTCTGTACACCAGAACCGACCAACGGCCTCCCCATGCAACGACTGATGAAACGTGCCGCTGCTTCACGACCGATGATGGATCTCTTCCTCTTTTTGGCCGATCAGGTGTTGCATGACCCCAACTCGCCTTTACGTAGTGACGAGTTTTATATTCCGGTTCTGGAGGCACAACTTGCTGCTTCGTGGTACGATGAGTATGAGCGCATCGCCCCGGCGTATGATTTAGAGATGGCTCGCAAGAATCGCATCGGGCATCCGGCGGCAGATTTTGCCTACACAACCGCCAATGGCATCACGCGATCACTCTATGACCTGAAAGCCGAGTTCGTACTGCTCTTCTTCAACAATCCGGATTGCGCCATGTGTAAGGGGTTACGCGAACAAATTGGGTCATCCGAAGTGCTCTCCTCGCTGATAGCCGCCGGGCGGCTGAAGGTGCTGGCACTCTATCCCGACGAGGACCTGAAGGCCTGGCAGGCCTATCGACCGAATATCCCTGCCAATTGGATTAACGCCTATGATAAAGGGTGTGTGATTCGGGAGCAGCATCTATATGACATCAACGCCATTCCATCGCTCTATCTGCTCAATAGCGAGAAGCAGGTATTGGTCAAAGATTCGACCGAGGTGGGGGAGTTGGAGGCTGCGCTTCAGCAATAAGTTTTGCTTATTGCACCATAAAAAAAGATAATGCCTTTTGTGTTGCTATTTCGACGAAAGATGCTATCTTTGCTGACGAAACAGAAACACACAAACAAAACACTTAAAACTGTAAAATTATGGCAAAGAAGTTTCGTTGTACCGTATGCGGTTACATTCATGAAGGTAATGAGGCTCCCGAGCAGTGCCCGTTGTGCAAGGTTGGTGCCGATAAATTTGTAGAGGTTGTCGAGGATGGCGCTCTGGATTTCGTGACCGAGCATCAGCTGGGTGACGGCAAGGGTTCGGATGCCGAGTTGTGGCAGGGTCTGCAAGACCACTTCATGGGTGAGTGCACCGAGGTTGGTATGTACCTGGCCATGAGCCGTCAGGCTGACCGCGAGGGTTATCCCGAAATCGCCGAGGCTTTCAAGCGTTACGCTTGGGAGGAGGCTGAACATGCTGCCAAGTTTGCCGAGCTCATCGGTGAGGTGGTGTGGGATACGAAGACCAATCTGTACAAGCGCATGAATGCCGAGTGCGGTGCTTGCGAGGGTAAGATGCACCTGGCCAAGATTGCCAAAGAGCAGAACCTCGACGCTGTGCATGACACCGTTCACGAGATGGCAAAGGACGAGGCTCGCCACGGCAAGGGCTTCGAGGGTCTCTACAACCGCTATTTCAAATAAGCAACCGTTTCTATAACGAGAGGGTGTCCAACCGAAAAGTTGTGACACCCTCTTTGTTTTTAGGTGGTAGGAGGCACCAAGCGGTCGAGGAGTTGCTCCACAACACGTAGTGCCAATGCTGTTTTTCCTCGCACCCAGTCGTAACCGCTTTCAATCAAATCGGCCACATAGGAGACCGTCTCAAACTGTTTCCCGATGCGTTTTATGGTGCCGTGTAGCGAAAGCGCATAACTCAAGAGGGCTATCAGCATAAACAGCAGGCTTACAACCAATGCGGCCATCGTTACACCGAGCCACGAGGAGAGCCATACGATCAAGGCCGTCAGCCCCGAAAGCAGCGCACCTGCAACACCCACCATAAAGAGCAGAAGACCGATTAAGAAACCTCCACCCGAGTTGTTTTTGCGGCTACTCATTGTTTTAGGCCTTGGTCACATGCTCCTCGCATTTGCAGCGAGCCTCCTCGATTTCGGCTTTCAGTTTGTCATGCATGGCTTCGGCCTTCGACTTCATCTTCTCCACCTCGTCATCAACAAAGTCTTTGATGCGGTGGCGCAACTCGGGACCCGACTGAGGTGTGAGGAGCATAGCAAGAGCCGAGCCGATAATCATGCCGCCCAACATAGCGGCTACGCAGATGGTAGTGTGTTTCATATGTCTGTTTTTTTTGAAAGTAACACCCTACAAGGAGCAAACTACGCGCCAAAAGTTGTATCTTTACCGAAAAATTCATCCTGCACATGCAACGCATCACCACCGTAGCCTTCACAGGGCATCGTTTCTATTGCGGAGAGGCCGACCAGGCTCTCCGTCAGTTGTTGCGCTCGCTGTATGAGGAGGGCGCACGCACCTTCCTGAGTGGCATGGCTGTAGGCTTTGATATGGCTGCCGCCGAGGCGGTTATCGAATTACGTCGTGAGCATCCCGACGTGGAACTCGTCGCAGTGCTCCCTTTTGCCGAGCAGGCACGACGCTTCTCGACCAAGGAGCGGGAGCGGCATACACGACTCGTGCAGGAGGCCAATCAACGCATTACGCTCGCTCCGACCTATTATAAAGGATGTTATCAGCTGCGGAATCGCTATTTGGTCGAGCATGCTGCGACGCTTGTAGCGTGGTACAACGGCAGTTCGGGAGGAACGAGGCAAACCTTTCTTTCAGCACTGCATCGGGGGTTGCGCGTCGAAAATTTAGGCCTTATTAGGCTCGACCCACAGCTGTTTTAGAAACAAAAACGGAACGCACATCGGTGCGCTCCGTTTTTTCTTTCGAAGTGTATGGCAACGAATTACCAGTTCAGAATCTTCTTAAAGTCGAACTCCTCGGGATTTGCCACATAGGCCTTGGCAGCCTCGTAATCCTCGGGCGTGATGGCATTGATGATGTTCTCCACCACCGACGAGAATTTATCCGAGTTGATGTCCACCAAACGGGGAGGAATCTTACCCGTCGTCGGGTCTTGCAGATCCTTCAGGTAGAGGGGCGACACATTACCCTCCGAGTCAACATAGACCATGCAACCGGTCTTACCCTCCGAGAAGAGTTTGTGTACACCGATACCGAGTTCTGAGCAGTAGGTCAGGTCGTAGGCAATCGGGGTCTGGCAACGCACCTCATAGCCCAACTCAACGGGACGGCTCTTTACCTTCAGGCCAATCTCCTTCACCTTCTTCTCAATCATCTCGTTGAAGATATGCGCCTTCGAAACCTTACCCAACTCGGGGTGACCGTGCTCATCATAGGTGAAGTGGATACCGCTCTTCTTGATCTCCTCATCCGACAGCGAGTGGAATACGCCCTCCGAGATGACCGCTGCGCCATAGTCCATACCCATAATCTTACGCTTCAAGATAGCCGAGATAACGAGGTTCACAATCTTCTCCACCGTAATTTCGGTTTTGTTGAACATCTCGGGGATAACAATCATGGGGTAGTGGCAAGCCTCACCGATACCGAATGCGAGGTGGCCGGCCGAGCGACCCATGGCAGCCAGGACGAACCAGTTGCCACTCGTGCGAGCATCTACATAGACGGCGCGAGCGATAACGGCACCCTTATCTTTGGCCGACTCGTAGCCGAACGTGGGAGCACCCTTCGGCAACGGAAGGTCGTTGTCGATGGTCTTGGGAACGTGGATATTGGCAATGGGGTATTGCTTTGCCTCGAGGAACTTGGCGATGCGGTTGGCTGTCGACGCCGTATCATCACCACCCACCGTTACGAGCAGTTTGATGTTGTTCTTGATGAAGAAGTCGAGGTTGAAGTTGTTCTCGAAATCCGAATCCTTCGGCTTGAAACGGCTCATCTGCAAGAACGAGCCACCCTGGTTGAAGATAGCATCGGCCATGGCAAAGTCTATCTCTACCGTGCGCGGAGCGGGGTTGAAAAGACCCGTGTAACCCTCGTGCAGACCGATCACCTTGTAGCCATGGTGGAGAAAGGTTTTGGCAACGCTGCCGACTACCGTGTTCATACCGGGAGCCGGACCGCCACCGGTCAGAATTGCAATTGCATCTTTCATGACGTGTGTTGTTTTATGATTTGTGACTATTTATGGTGTTCATAACACTTTATTCGGTCAAAAATACGACTATTTTTTTGTTCAGCCAAAATAAATCGACGGAAAGGGTGATTTTTTAATCACCCTATGGGTTGTTGCGGAGAAAATCACTATATTTGCAAAATTGGAATGATAGTCCAAATACCGCAAAACGATGAAAAAGAGAGTAAAATTAATGCTTGCGGCTCTGTTGGGATTCTCGACAGCCTGCTCGACGGTGAAAAATGCGCCACAGGAGAGTCCCGAAGGGCTGACGACCCTTGAAGCGTCGGAAGCGCAACGCATCAAATTGATGTATGGCGTGCCTTCGCCCCGCCCGACACTTGTGGAGGAGAAACTGAAGACGGATACCACAGAGGTTGACAAGGGCAAAAAGATTTATGCCGAGCCACTCGAGTCACCGGTTGAAAACGCCCCCAAGAAGTAGCAACAGCGCATGGCAGGGTGTCGGTTGGGATTGCGAAAACGGTTAGCACTCGGCCTCTTTGCCGATTTATATCGGGAGAAGGTCGCCGAGCATCGCCTCGATACGCTCTTTTGGGAGTGTACCCTGCGGTGCAACCTCAATTGCCGCCATTGTGGCAGCGATTGCCGCAGCGATACCCGCACAGCCGATATGCCGTTGGCCGATTTTCTGCGAGTACTCGATGAGGAGATTACGCCCCATGTCAATCCCCGCGAGGTGCTCATCATCTTCTCCGGTGGCGAGGTGCTGATGCGCTCCGATTTGGAGGAGGCCGGTCGCGAGGTAACCCGACGCGGATATCCGTGGGGAATGGTAACCAATGGGCTGGCTCTCGATGAGGAGCGATTGGCTCGATTGGTCGATGCGGGGTTGCGCACCGTATCGGTGAGCCTCGACGGCTTTGAGCAGGAACACAATGCGATGCGTCGCCACCCGAAGAGTTTCGAGAGGGCGTTGGCAGCCATTCGGGCCATCCGTCGCTATCCTGAATTAGCCTTCGATGTCGTTACCTGTGTAACCGGCGCGATGGTGCATCGGTTGCCCGAGATGGCAGAAATGCTGCTCAGTGAGGGTGTTCGAGAGTGGCGGCTCTTCTCGATATTTCCGATGGGGCGTGCCAAAGAGGATCGAAGCCTTCAACTCACTTCCGAGGAGTTCCGCACAATGCTCGACTTCATCCGCACAATGCGCAAAACGAAACGAATGGAGGTCAGTTACGCCTGCGAAGGATTCCTGGGCGAGTATGAGGCCGAGGTTCGTGACCACTTCTATCAATG
Organism: Alistipes sp.; assembly: GCA_017623115.1. GTDB lineage: Bacteria > Bacteroidota > Bacteroidia > Bacteroidales > Rikenellaceae > Alistipes. The sequence continues at coordinate 3,990 of JAGAPT010000003.1, read as the reverse complement.
TGCTGCCGGCGTTTCGGTGGCCTCGATACGGGTAGATGGTGCCATCTCGGGGTGTACCTCAATTCGGGCCGACTACCATCAGGGCAACATCTATCACGACCGATTCTGGGAGGTGTGGGAACAACGCTTCGAGCCCTTCCGCAATCGGGAGTGGATGCGACAGGGGGCATGCGCTGCCTGCAAAATGTTTCGCTACTGCCAGGGTGGGGGCATGCACCTGCGTGATGAGCAGGGAGAGTTACTCTACTGCCATTACCGCAAATTGTATGAAGAAAAATAACTAAAATAGCAAACGCATGAAGAAATTGATGTTACGGATGTGGCTACTTGCAGTAGCACTCTTTGCGATGGAGAGCCTCACCGCGCAGGATGTGCGCTGGACGGTAAAAACCGATTCGGTCGCCGGAGAGCGTTATAGACTCCTCTTTGAGGCGGAGATACCGATGGGCTACCACATGTATGATTTAGGCCCCTATGCAGGAGGCCCTATGCCGACGACCATCGCTATTACGGCCGATGGTGCCGAAGTGGAGGGGGCTTTGGAAGCTCTCGACAAACCACATCGTGAATACGACGCCATCTTCGACATGGAGATTGGTTATTACGAGCGCATGGCTCGCTTTGCGCAGTGGGTACGTTTGGTCGATACGGGTGCCGTGGTGAAGGCGCAACTCGATTGGCAAATCTGCCGTCAGGGAGCGTGCGTGCCGGGCGACATCGAATTGAGCATCACCCTCGGGGAACCCAAGCCGGCAGCCGAGCGTGTGCAAGAGGCTCCGGAAACGATTGCTGAAGCCCCGAAAGATGTTGCCGGCGAGGGGTCGCTCTGGTCGCTCATTATCGAGGCCATTCTGTGGGGATTTGCTGCGCTGCTTACCCCCTGCGTCTTCCCGATGGTTCCGATGACCGTCTCCTACTTTCTCAAAGGCGAGGGAGGTGTGGCTCGAGGTCGTCTGCGTGCAGCACTCTATGGGCTGTTCATCGTCGGACTTTATACGTTGCCGATTGCAGCTATCATCCTCATTACACGCTTTGTGGGTGGCGATTCGGTAACAGCCGACATCTTCAACTGGCTGGCTACACACTGGCTGCCAAACGTGATTTTCTTCTTGGTATTCATGCTCTTTGCAGCATCGTTCTTTGGTGCATTCGAGATTACAATGCCCTCGTGGATGGTCAATAAAACCGACGCAAAGGCCGATACGAAGGGGTTGGGAGGTATCTTCTTCCTCGCCTTGACACTCGTGCTGGTGTCCTTCTCCTGCACAGGTCCTATCGTCGGATCGGTACTGATTAAATCGACAGCCGGGGAGTTCTGGTCGCCCATCCTGACCATGCTTGCCTTCTCGGTAGCTTTTGCCCTGCCCTTCACCCTCTTCGCCTTCTTCCCTTCGTTGCTGAAGAATCTGCCAAAGAGTGGCGGTTGGCTCAATTCGGTAAAGGTCGTTATCGGCTTTATTGAGGTAGCCTTGGGTCTGAAATTTTTGTCGGTGGCCGACCAGGTCTACCACTGGGGAATTCTCGACCGCGAGATTTATCTCGCCATCTGGATTGTGGTCTTCACAATGTTGGGCTTCTATCTGCTTGGCAAACTGAAATTCGCCCACGACAGCGAGGTGAAGTATGTCAGCGTAACCCGCCTGGCTCTCGCCATCGTCACCTTCTCGTTTGTCGTTTATCTGATTCCGGGCATGTGGGGTGCTCCGCTCTCGGGTCTTTCGGGCTACCTGCCTCCGCTCACGAGCCAAGACTTTGTGATGGGGTCGGGAAGTGCCGTACAGCAGCCCACGCAGGCTCCTGCCGGACGTAAATACAGCGACTTTCTCCACCTGCCTCACGGCATCGAGGGCTTCTTCGACCTGGAGGAGGCCGAGGCCTATGCCAAGGAGGTCGGCAAACCGCTCTTTATCGACTTCACGGGGCATGGTTGCGTCAATTGCCGTGAAATGGAGATGCGCGTATGGTCGGATGACGAGGTACTTGCACGCTTGAAAAATGACTATGTGGTATGTGCCCTCTATTCGGATGACAAGACGGTGCTGCCCAAAGAGGCCTGGGTAACGACCGACACCGGCAAGGTGCTCAAGCAATTGGGAAAAATCAACTCCTACTATGCGCTGAAAACGTATGGAGTCAATGCACAACCCTTTTATGTGTTGCAGGACAACGAGGGCAATCAGTTGGTTGAGCCGCGAGGCTATGACCTCGATGTGGCGGCCTTTGTCGATTTCCTGAAGCGAGGCATTGAGGCCTATCGGAAGTAACGCGCTTGCAAGCCACAAAGCATGAGGGCCATCAGTTTTTGCTGATGGCCCTCATGCTTTGTCGTCGTATCCGGCACTACACCTCGATGTCGGTATCGAACAGTTCGTGCCACGGCAGACCCTGCTCGCCCAACTCTGCGAGGAACGGATCGGGATCGAACTCCTCCACATTGAAGACACCGGCACCACGCCACAAGCCTTTAGCCCACATCGTAGCACCCAGCGCAGCCGGCACACCCGTCGTGAAACTTACGGCCTGCGTACCCGTAGCCTTGAAGGCCTCCTCGTGGTCGCAGTTATTGTAGATGTAGTAGGTGCGCTCCTTGCCATCCTTGATACCGCGAATGCGGCAACCAATCGAGGTCTGCCCCGTGTAGTTGGCACCGAGCGACTTCGGATCGGGCAAAACAGCCTTCAGGAACTGAATCGGCACAATCTCCACCCCGTTGTAGATAATCGGGTCGATACGAGCCATACCGATATTTTGAATCACGCGCAGGTGCGTAAGATACTCCTGACCGAAGGTCATCCAGAAACGTGCACGCTTGATGGTGGGGTAGTTCTTCACAAGCGACTCCAACTCCTCGTGGTAAATCACATACGACTCGCGCTCACCAATGCCCGGATAGGTCAGCGGGCGGTGAATCTCGTGCGGCTCGGTCGTCACCCACTCACCGTTCTCATAGTAGCGGCCCTTCTGCGTCACCTCACGGATATTAATCTCGGGATTGAAGTTCGTGGCGAAAGCCATGCCGTGGTTACCGGCATTACAGTCGACGATATCGAGGTAGTGAATCTCGTCGAAATGATGCTTGGCAGCATAGGCCGTAAAAATAGCTGTTACACCCGGGTCGAAACCGCAGCCGAGGATCGCCGTGAGCCCCTTCTCGCGGAAACGATCCTGGTAGGCCCACTGCCACGAATACTCGAACTTCGCCTCATCTTTGGGCTCGTAGTTGGCCGTATCGAGGTAGTTGCAGCCACACTCCAAGCAGGCATCCATGATGGTCAAATCCTGATAGGGGAGGGCAACATTCACCACAATATCCGGCTTGAACGCGCGGAACAACTCGCACAATTCGGGAACGCTGTCAGCATCGACCTGCGCCGTCTTTACGCGGTCGCCGCCAATGGCAGCCGCCACGGCATCACATTTCGACTTGGTGCGACTGGCCAACATCACATCCGTGAAGATGGGATTGGCAGCAATCTTGTGCGTAACAACCGTGCCGACACCTCCGGCACCGATGATAAGAGCTCTACACATAAATCTTCTCTTTTATTTATATTTGTATGTTTTCGGTTTCCATCATTGCTACATCGGCAAGGGTCCTCACCGATGCAAATTATCTACAAATTTAGAGAAATTTTTTGTTCTGCCAATAGATTCCGTGAAAAATCGCGGTTTTAACCATGCAGACACCGCACATATGGCTACCCGAAGAGAGCCCCCTGCCGTGATTTGGTAATTGAAGAAGGCTGCCCGAGACACAATTTGGCCTGTGCCGCTGGTTTTTTGCGAAAAAATCGAGATACTTTTTGCAAAACAAAAAATATTGGCTACATTTGCACCACCAAAACGGATACGTCCGAATCATTGGTACCGGAGATCTCGTAGCTCAGCAGGTAGAGCACAACACTTTTAATGTTGGGGTCCTGGGTTCGAGCCCCAGCGGGATCACCTTCAAGCGACAACCGAAGCGGATGCTTCGGTTGTTTGTTTTGT
>JAGAPT010000002.1 GCA_017623115.1 Alistipes sp. | reverse complement strand
GCTACGATCAGATTAACTTCTTCGGTGGCGAGGCCTACTCGAAGGCTGACGGCACGGGCGACTATGGTATGCCCGCAGGTACCGAGACTCCTGTAACCTTTGCTTGCGCTGCTCCGATGACGGGTGCTGACGAGACGATTACGATCAAGGGTACGGCCTACAAGTATGTCGCTATGGATTACATCCTGCCGGCAATGCCGACCGATGCTTACGATGTAGACATCACCTTCTGCACGGCTAACGAGGTGAAGCAGTACTCGGTACCGACCTTTGCAGGTGTCACCTTCGAGCGCAACCACCGCACGAACATCATGGGTTCGCTCCTGACCGATCCCGGTAAGTTTGTCATCGAGATTGACGAGACGTTTGATGAGCCCGACTACACGATTGCCGAGGCTTGGGATGGCGTTGAGACGATTAAGCCCGCCTTGGTCAATGGCTACTATGAGATTTCGTCGCCTGCTCACTGGGCTTGGTTGGCAAAGAACGGTGTAGGTGGCAACAACCTGAAGCTCACCTCGTCGATCAACTTCAACAACCATGAGATTAAGGCAGTAGCCTTTGGCAACGGCGAGTTCGATGGTCAGGGTTACACGATGTCGAACATGATTCCGCTGCAGACAGGCAACTACTCGGTAGGTCTGTTCAACCCGACGGTAAGCGCAAATGCCAACATCACGATTAAGAATCTGACCATTGCCGGTGCTGTTATCGACTCCTACTTCCCCGACTACGGTTATGCTGCCGTACTCTTTGGCGACTTCCAGAATAGCGCAACGCTCAACCTGAATGGCGTAACCGTAAAGGATGCCAAGATCAAGGGGGTTCAGTCGGTGGCTGCATTTGTTGGTCTGGTTGCCAGCGGCACGACGGTGAACATCGCCGACTGCTCGGTAGAGAACAGCTATCTGACCAACTACTCGGTAGACAACGAGTCGGGCTTTGTCTGCGGTATGGCAGGTAAGGTTGTCGGTACGGTGAACTTCACAGGTGCCAACACCATCAAGGATACGACCATCGATGGTTTGTATGCTGCTCGACGTGGCGATCGTTCGATTGAGTGGGCTGCTGCAACCTATGACAGCACGACCGGTACGATTACCGGCGCCAACACCGTAACGGTATCGGGCGGTGCGCTGAACGAAATTCCGTTGGCAAACTACTATTTGGTCAAGAATGGCGAGTCGCTGAATGATGCTTTGGCTGCAGGTGCTACCTATATCATTATCGAGGATGGAGAGTATGACGAGGGTAACATCGTGCTTCCCGCCAACGACGTTCGTATCGTAGGTGAGGGTGGTGCCATCATCAAGGGTACCTTCTCGGCACAGAATAGCAATGTAAAGGTTGAAATTGAGGGCGTAACGCTGACCGGTGCTCCCAAGGGTTCGTTGACCGCTCCCGCCAACATCCACTCGAACTCGTGGTGGAATGGTGCCACGTTCTATATTCAAGGTGGAGATGCTACCTATACTTTCAAAAATGTCACCTTCGATCAGGTTTATAATGGCATCACGAGTACGACCAACTCGGGTGGTTTCACCAATGTAACCCTCAACATCGAGGATTGCTACTTCAAGGCCAATGGCCAACGTCCGATTCAAGTAAATGGTCGCAATGGCAATGTCGGCGTATTCGAAACGAACATCACAAATACCACCTTCGACAACTTCTACCGTTATGCTGTGAAGTTCTTGGGCGAGACCGGTGATAAGATGACGCTGACGAACTGCAAGTTCATCAACTTTGGTTCGACCGGTAAGGCTATGTATTATGGCGTTGAGCTGGGTGACGCTTCGAACACATATTCGAGTGGTGCCAGCATCGTGAACACGAATAACCCCGAGGCTCCCGAGGCTGCTAACTTCGTAGAGGTTTTTATCGCCAAAGAGGCGGGACAGATTGTCAATGGCAAGTGCAAGGCTTCGTCGGATACCGCTTTGGCTTCGGCCCTGACAAATGGTGCCAAGGAGGTTGAATTGACCGCTGGCACCTATATCTTGCCCGATGTAAGCAGTGGCAGCACCTTTACCATTTCGGGTAGCAATGCAGCCGATGTAATTGTGGAGACACAGGACGATGGTTCGTATGAGGGTTGTGATTATAGTTTCCGTGGTTGCACGGTAACCTTCAACAACATTACGATTACCACGCCGGGCACTACCTATACGGGCTATGCAGGTTTGAATGCGACCTACAACAAGTGCATCATCAACAACACCTTCACGCTCTATGGCGACAGCAAGTTTAACGAGTGCACGTTCAACGTATCGGGTGACTCGTACAACATTTGGACATGGGGTGCTCCGACAGCAGAGTTTACGGATTGCGTATTCAACACGAGCGGTAAAGCTATCTTGCTGTATGGTAACACCAACACGACACTGAAGGTAGCCGGATGTATCTTCAATGACGCCAACGATTACGACGATGTCAACAACAAAGCTGCCATTGAGGTGGGTTCGGACTGGACAACCGACAAGAAGGAGATTGTCGCTACAGGTTGCACCGTAAACGGCTTTGACATCACGAACAAGGGTCTGAATACCGGTTCGACGCTGTGGGGTAACAAAAACTCGTTGCCGACGAGCCGTCTGAATGTAGTAATTGACAATGTAGAGGTTTACTAATCGGATACTACGACCATATTTTAGAGGCTACCCTTCGGGGTGGCCTCTTTTTGTTGGGAATTTTGGGAGAACTGGGAGATCCGGGAGAACTGGGAGGACTGGGAGGACTGGGAAGATTAGGCGGATCGGGAGAGTTAGCAGGTTGGTGCGACTTCTCAAAACTCCCAAAACTCTCAAAACTCTCAAAATTCCCAATTCTCCCAATTCTCCCAAAAACTCCTCTCCCACCCCAAGCCCCCTCCTCTGCAACTGATTTCCAACAGATTTTTTCGCAAAATTTTTCTTTTTCAAATCTTCTTCGTATATTTGCGCGCTAAATAGGCCGAAAGGCTGAGCGTTTTTATTAACCTTTAACAAAATTTTATAAGCATTATGGCTGTTAAAATTCGTTTGGCACGTCACGGTAAGAAGGGTTATGCCTTCTATCACATCGTTGCCGCAGATAGCAGAGCGCCACGTGATGGTAAATTCATCGAGAAGTTGGGTACCTACAACCCCAACACGAATCCTGCTACAATCGACCTGAACTTCGAGCAAGCTCTGGGTTGGTTACTCAAAGGCGCACAACCTACGGACACCTGCCGTGCTATCCTCTCCTACAAGGGTGTGCTCTATAAGAAGCACCTGCTGGGTGGTGTAGCCAAAGGTGCCTTCACCGAGGCTGAGGCTGAGGCTCGTTTCAACAAGTGGGCTGAGGCTAAGTCGGGTAAGATCGAGGCAAAGACCAACAAGCTCGCATCGGACGCTAAGTCGGCCGAGAAGGCTCGCCTGGCTGCTGAGGCCAAGGTAAACGAGGAGCGCGCTAAGGCTATTGCCGAGAAGAAGGCTGCTGCTGAGGCTGCCGCTGCTGAGGCTGCCGCTGAGGCCGCTTCGGAGGAGGCTGCTGAAGAGGCTGCTTCGGAGGAGTAGTTCCACACGCAAGTGTGGCAACTGCTGCACGCAACCGATTAAGGGGTGTTTGGGCAGATTCTGTCTGACACCCCTTTTTTAGTTATCAGTTATCAGTTTTCAGTAATTAGTTTGCGGCAAGCAACAGGCAGCAGTTGGCCTGTTGACAACTTGAATCCCCAATCTTACCTTAATCATGATGACGCTTTGTGGTCGCATCAATAAACGCTTCGGTACGGGCGGAGGCCTGCGCCTGACGCTCTACGACACCTTCCCCGAGGAGTTCAACCCCGAAACCATGCCCCTCATCGTCGACATCGACGGCCTCGACGTACCCCTCTGGTGCGACGAGTTCGACTATGTCGGTGCACAGGGAGCCTCGGTACATTTTGCCGACCTCGACACGGAACGTCGTGCCGAGGAGCTCATCGGCAAGGAATTTCGCATGGAACTCGAAGAGGAGGAGTTGCCCGACGACGAATTTTACTTAGAGGACCTCATCGGCTTTGCGACCGACCTCTACGAAATCGGCACGGAACGTCGACTCGAAGGACGTGTGGCCGACTACTACGACAGCGAGGTCAATCCGCTCTTTGCTCTCGAAGTCGAGGGCCGTGCAGTGCTGGTGCCGGCTGTCGATGAGATGATTGGCGGCATCGACTTCGAACAAGGGCGCATCAAATTCATCCTTCCCGAAGGGCTAATCGATTAATCGTCAGCAATATGGCACGTGTTGTTATCGGTCTCTCGGGAGGCGTCGACTCGTCGGTAGCGGCCTATCTCCTAAAAGAACAGGGGCATGAGGTCATCGGCCTCTTCATGGTCAATTGGCACGACACGACCGGCACCCTCGAAGGGGATTGTCCGTGGCACGACGACCGCCTCTTTGCCGAGTTGGTGGCCAAGAAACTCGACATCGCACTGCATGTCGTAGATCTCTCGGAGGAGTATCGCCGACGGGTCGTGGAGTATATGTTCTCCGAGTATGAGCAGGGGCGCACCCCCAATCCCGATGTGCTCTGCAACCGCGAAATCAAATTCGACGTCTTTCTGAAGGAGGCACTCAAACTCGGAGCCGACTATGTGGCCACGGGGCACTACTGCCGTAAGCACACGACCACCGATGCCGAGGGGCATGAACACTACCACCTTCTGGCAGGCAGCGACCCCAACAAAGACCAAAGTTACTTTCTCTGCCAGCTCACACAGGAGCAACTGCGCTATGCCCTCTTCCCGATTGGCGACCTGCTGAAACCCGAAGTACGTCGCATCGCCACCGAGCAGGGGCTGGCTACGGCCAAGCGCAAAGATTCGCAGGGCATCTGCTTCGTCGGAAAGGTCGACCTGCCCGTATTCCTGCAACAGAAGCTCGCCAAGAAGGTGGGCAACATCCACGAAATCAAGCCCGCATGGCCGAAATTTGCTCATCGTCCGGAGGCACCTGCTACCCATGAGGAGCCGACAACCGAACTCCTCGCAGCACTGGCCGAGCCGTGGCACTTCACGGTGCGTGACGGCAAGAAAATCGGGACCCACAACGGAGCCCACTTTTACACCATCGGCCAGCGCAAGGGGCTTGGCATCGGTGGACGTAAGGAGTCGCTCTTCATTCTGGCGACCGATGTCAAGGAGAATGTCATCTACGTCGGTGAGGGCGATGCCCATCCGGGGTTGTGGCGTCCGGCCCTGAAAATCGCTTCACAGGAGGTGCATTGGTGTGACCCCATGCAGGCGATGCAGGTGGGCGAGATGCGCCGTTACGCGGTGCGCATCCGCTATCGCCAACCCCTGCGACAAGCGACGCTCTACTGCCGTGAGGAGGGGCTTTTCATGCTGTTCGACGAGCCGCAGCGCGGCATCACGAGCGGGCAATTCGCAGCGTGGTACGACGCCGACGAACTCATCGGGTCGGGAGTGATTGCACAATAAGCATTTTTTTGATTAATATATCACAGGTGTACAACAAATTCCATGCAAATTCATGGTAATTTCCAACCAATCAGTTAGGGATTTTTATTGTACACCATGAGTATATTAACTAAAATATTACTACCTTTGACCTACGCAAAGTAGATTGACTCAAAGAGGCTATAAATCTCAACAAAATACACGAATATGAAAAAACTGATGATGCTGGCAGTAGCCATGCTTGCGTTGAACATCGCAGATGCTCCGGCGCAGAGTTTCATGCAGAAACTTGGCAAGGAGGTAAAGAAAGAGGTAAAGAAAGAGGCCGAGCACAACCTATTCAACCCCTCGACAACGAAAAAGGAGAAGCCCCAGTCGCAGAAGGCTCAGCCGACCCAGGCAAAGCAGACTGCACCACAAAAGCCTTCGCAGGCAAGTGCCGCTCCGGCATCGAACGGCGAGAAAAAGTTTGTCAAGAATATCAATCTTTACTACAAGACCGGTCGCGTAGCGGGCAATTACCCGCTCTACTACGATGGCAGCACCTATTATGTGGATATGAAGGGTACGATGAAGAAGTTGACCCCCTGCGACGGTGAGTTTATGGAAAGAAAATACTACTTCTTCTGCGTCGATTACGGTGTCGAGTTGTACATCAACGAGAATCTGCCGGGTGCTGTCGGCAAGCGCGTGGTGAAAAACGACCACGACCTATAGTCCGAAACAACCAACACCGAACGAAAAGGGAGGTTGACCTTTGGTGGTCAGCCTCCCTTTTTCCGACTAACAGGCCTATCTGACCTGCTCTTTCTTCCATCTCTATACTATTTCTTGGTTAGATTCGTCAAAGCACCAAGCGCACTCATCAGATTGCTCGACTCGTAAGGCAGGTAAACCAACTTCGAATCGTTGCCCATCGCCATCTCCTTCAAGGTGTCAATATAGCGATTGACCAACATATAAGTTACAGGATCAGTCTTTGTGGCGGCGATCGCTTCTGCAACCTTACGAATAACCTCAGCTTCGGGCGTGGCGGCGAGTTGCGGCAAGCGGTTGTAGTACTCGACACGACTACGGATATAGTCCCAATCGGGACGCTGACGCGCCTCGGCCAAAAGGGCATTCAGACGGCGTTTTGCCCACCCTGCGGTAACATAATAGCGCCAAAATCCGCGCACAAAATAGAGCAGTTTCCACCGTTTGTAGTGGAAAATTCGGTTCCAAAAGTAAAAATATTGATTAATATATCACAGGTGTACAACAAATTCCATGCAAATTCATGGTAATTTCCAATCAATCAGTTAGGGATTTTTATTGTACACCATGAGTATATTAACTATTTTTTGGTACTTTTGACTTCGTCTTAGATACTCCTGCTCGGCAAAATGCAAGGAAACTTGCTTTTGCCCTCACTTTTTCGTATCTTTTTCGTATCTTTGTCAGTTAGAAATGAAATAAAACAAACAACACAACAATATGACACAAGAAGAACTCTTCAAAAAGTTGGTCGCTCACTGCAAGGAGTATGGTTTCGTATTCCCGTCGAGCGAGATTTACGACGGTCTGGGTGCTGTCTATGATTACGGCCAGAATGGTGTTGAACTGAAGAACAACATCAAGCGTTACTGGTGGGATTCGATGGTCAAACTCCACGAAAACATCGTGGGTCTTGATGCAGCCATCTTCATGCACCCCAAGACGTGGGAGGCCTCGGGTCACGTAGGAGCCTTCAACGATCCGCTCATCGACAACAAGGACTCGAAGAAGCGTTATCGTGCCGATGTCCTGATCGAGGATTGGATGGCCAAGCAGGACGAGAAGATCGAGAAGGAGGTCGAGAAGGCGCGCAAGCGTTTCAAGGATCAGTTCAACGAGGAGCAATATCGTGCTACCTCGCCCCGTGTACTGGAGACCGTTGCCAAGCGTGATGAGGTACACCACCGCTTTACCGAGGCGTTGAACAACAACGACCTCACGGAGCTGCGTCAGATTATCCTCGACTGCGAAATCGTCTGCCCGATCTCGGGTACGCGCAACTGGACCGAGGTGCGCCAGTTCAACCTGATGTTCTCGACCCAGATGGGTTCGACGGCCGAGGGTGCCAACACGATTTACCTGCGCCCCGAGACGGCACAGGGTATCTTTGTCAACTTCCTCAATGTGCAGAAGACGGGCCGCATGAAGCTGCCGTTCGGTATTGCACAGATTGGTAAGGCCTTCCGCAATGAGATTGTAGCCCGTCAGTTCATCTTCCGCATGCGCGAATTCGAGCAGATGGAGATGCAGTTCTTCGTACGCCCCGGTACCGAGATGGAGTGGTGGAACAAGTGGAAGGAGACGCGTATGGCTTGGCACCGTGCCCTCGGCTTCGGCGACGAGAACTACCGTTTCCACGACCACGATAAGTTGGCCCACTACGCCAATGCCGCTACCGATGTCGAGTACAACTTCCCGTTCGGCTTCAAGGAGGTGGAGGGTATCCACTCGCGTACGGATTTCGACCTCTCGAACCACCAGAAGTTCTCGGGTAAGAAGATTCAGTATTTCGATCCCGAGACGAACGAAAGTTACGTACCTTATGTCGTGGAGACCTCGATTGGCGTGGACCGCATGTTCCTGCAGGTGATGTCGGCCGCCTACACCGAGGAGGCACTCGAGGGTGGCGACCAGCGCATCGTCCTCAAGTTCCCGGCCGCTTTGGCTCCGGTGAAGGTTGCTGTCTTGCCGCTGGTGAAGAAGGATGGCATGCCCGAGGTGGCTCGCAAGATTGTCGACGAGCTGAAGTACGACTACAACGTCGTTTACGACGAGAAAGACTCGGTCGGCAAGCGTTATCGCCGTCAGGATGCCATCGGTACACCGTTCTGCGTAACGGTGGATGGTCAGACGCTCGAGGATGGTACGGTTACGGTACGCCACCGCGACACGATGCAGCAGGAGCGCATCCGGATTGAGGCACTGCGTGCGATGGTCGACGAGGAGTGCTCGTATCGCCGTCTGTTCAAGAAGTTGAACCTCTAACACAGGATTATGGCACGCATCCTGGCCATCGACTACGGGCGGAAACGCACCGGTATCGCCGTCAGCGACCCCCTGCAACTCATTGCAGGGGCACTGACGACTGTCGAGACCAAGGAGTTGGAGCGTTTCGTTGCCGACTACTGCGCCCGCGAGGAGGTATCGACCATCGTCATCGGCAAACCCATGCAGATGGATGGATCACCCTCGGAGACGTGGCGCTACATCGAGCCGCTGGCCGGTCGCCTGCGCCACGCCTACCCCGACAAGGAGGTACTCTTCTACGACGAGCGGTTCACCTCCGTCCTGGCTCACCGAGCCATGCTTGACGGAGGCATGAAGAAGATGGCCCGCCGCGACAAAGCCACCGTGGATAAGATTGCCGCAACGATTATTTTACAATCCTACATGGAAAGCAAACACTAATTCCGTACCATATGAAACGATTTTTTGTGCTGTTAACCGCGTTGCTGCTGATAGCAGGTGCTGCATCAGCTCAAACAGCAGGAAAGAAGGCCCCGAAAGATTGGGCTGCATTCGGATTTTACGAAAAGGCAAATGCCGAAATTGCTGACCGCGTAGGTAAAATTGATGCAGTCTTTATGGGCAACTCAATCACCCATGGCTGGGCACGCCAAGATCCGGCATTTTTCGAGAACAACAACTTTGTGGGTCGTGGCATCGGCGGCCAAACTACAGCACAAATGGTAGTACGTTTCCGCCAAGATGTCATCGATTTGAAGCCCCGTTGCGTCGTGATTATGGCCGGCATCAATGACATTGCCCTAAACAATGGTTACATTGCGCACAAAAACATCATGGGCAATATTCAGTCGATGTGTGAATTGGCCAAGGCTCACAAAATCAAAGTTATCCTTTGCTCGGTAACGCCGTCACGTCAGTTCGGTTGGCGCAAAGAGTTGACCCCTGCCGAGGATATCAAGCGGCTGAATTCCATGATTAAGGAGTACGCTGCCAAGCAGAAGATTTACTACCTGGACTACCACTCGGCACTCACCGAGGAGGATGGTGGTATGCCCCTCAAATGGGCAAAGGATGGCGTACATCCCAATCTGGCGTGCTACACCACCATCATGGAGCCCATGGTACTGAAGGCTGTAAACAAGGTGCTGAAGACCAAGAAGAGTTACGTTTCACCACAACCGCAAAAGTAACAAGCAAACAACAACATGATTTATCCGATTGTCATATTTGGGGCAGAGGTGTTGCGCAAACCTTCTGTTGAGTTGACCGCAGACTACCCCGACCTGAAAAAACTCATCGAGGACATGTTCCTCACGATGGCCGCAGCCGACGGTTGCGGACTGGCTGCACCGCAGATAGGCAAAAACATTCGCCTCTTCGTCGTCGATTGCTCGGCCTGGGGCGAGGAGGATGAGGCGTGCAAGGATTACCGCAAGGCCTTTATCAACCCCGAGATTTACGAAGTCTCAGAGGAGACCGACCTCTTCAATGAGGGGTGTCTGTCGTTGCCGGGGCTGCACGAGGATGTGCGCCGTCCGATAGCGATTCGCATGCGCTACCTCGATGAAAATCTGGAGCCCCACGACGAACTCTTCGATGGATTTCGGGCTCGTGTCATTCAGCACGAGTATGACCACCTCGAGGGAAAGGTCTTCACCGACCGCCTCTCGCCCCTGCGCCGTCAGTTGCTGAAGAGCAAATTGGTCGGTATGTCGAAGGGAAAATATCGCTGTGCCTACAAAACCAAGTAACATCGCCCGCCGATGATGCGTCTGCGACTATCACTCCTCCTGCTTGCCCTCTGCCTCTCGACGGCACTCTATGGGCAAGCAGGATTTGTTTATTACGACGCTGACCGACTCTACGACACGATTCCCTCCCCCTTCTACAACGACAACGACTACACGCCACAAGGCCGTTATCGCTGGAGCGAGAGACGCTATCGAGCAAAGGTACAGGACATTGCGGCACTCATCGATAGCCTGGCGCAACCCATTGTGGCCCTCTATGGCGTAGAGAACGAGCAGGTGGTGCGCGACCTCGCCACTGCGCTGAAAGGCGACTACACCTACCTGCACCGCACACTCAATACGCTCGATGGCATGGATTTCGCGTTGCTTTACTACGGCGATCGGCTCATCCCCTATGCCTGCCACACGGCACGACGCACCTTGCATGTCGAGGCAACCATCGACCGCGACACGGTCTCGATTCTCCTTTCGGCCGACCGAGCCACGTTGACAGCAATGCTGCAAGACGAGCAAGAGCGGCATCCCCATCGCAGATTCCTTGTGGCCGGCCCCTTGCAGGGATTGCATGCTACGGACTTAGGGCTTGTCGACCGCATGGAGCGTGCTGCCCGAGCCGGACATGGGACACGCTATCGCTCGTCGGGCTGGCAGATGCGCGACCGCATCTTTACCTCTCCCGAAATCGGAAGCGAGGCGGGCGAGGTCTTTATTCGGCGTTGGTTGCTCGACCCCGAGAGTGGCACACCCCTTCCAACCTATCGTGGTGGGCGGTACCGGGGAGGTCGCAGTATAAATTTACCGATTTGGTGCCGGATGCATCGTTAAAATTTGCCGAATTGAAAAAAAAAGTGTATATTCGCAATCCGCTATGCTGTGCAACGGAACCAGGACAGGAAACAAACCGAACATATTTTATATTATTTTCAATATTTTTTAACTAATTACACATTATGGCAGACGTAAAACGAGTGTATACCTTCGGTAACAAAGAGGCCGAGGGTAACGGTAAAATGCGCGAGCTGCTGGGTGGTAAGGGTGCAAACCTTGCGGAGATGAACCTCATCGGCATCCCCGTTCCCCCGGGCTTTACGATTACGACAGACACCTGCGCCGAGTACTACGCACAGGGCAAAGAGGCAGTTATCGAGCTGCTCAAGCCCGAGGTAGAGAAGGCTGTAGCGAATATCGAGAACCTGACCGGTCGCAAATTCGGTGACAAGCAGCAGCCGCTGCTGTTGTCGGTTCGCTCGGGTGCTCGTGCCTCGATGCCGGGTATGATGGATACGATTCTCAACCTCGGTATGAACGATGAGGCTGTAGAGGCTATGGCCCAGTTGAGTGGCAACCCCTGGTTTGCATGGGACTCGTATCGTCGTTTCGTACAGATGTACGGCGACGTGGTACTCGAGATGAAGCCTGCTTCGAAAGAGGATCAGGATCCCTTCGAGGAGATTATCGAGCAGCAGAAGGAGAAGCGCGGTATCGTGAAGGACACGGATCTGACGGTCGAGGACCTGAAGGAGCTCGTAGCCAACTTCAAGGCAGCCGTGAAGGCTCAGACGGGCAAGGACTTCCCCGCATGCCCCTGGGAGCAGTTGTGGGGTGCTATCTGCGCCGTATTCGGTTCGTGGATGAACGAGCGCGCTATTCTGTATCGTAAGCTCAACAACATCCCCGCCGAGTGGGGTACGGCCGTATCGGTTATGGCCATGGTATTTGGTAACATGGGTAACAACTCGGCTACGGGTGTTGCCTTCTCGCGTGATGCTGCAACGGGTGAGGACATCTTCAATGGTGAGTACCTGATCAACGCACAGGGCGAGGACGTGGTTGCCGGTATCCGCACGCCGCAGCAGATTACCATCGAGGGTTCGCGCCGCTGGGCTAAGGCTCAGAACATCTCCGAGGAGGAGCGTGCCGAGAAGTATCCCTCGTTGGAGGAGGTGATGCCCGAGGTTTACAAGGAGCTGGACGACATCCAGAACCACCTCGAGGACCACTACAAGGATATGCAGGACATCGAGTTCACGATTCAGGACGGTAAGCTCTGGATGTTGCAGTGCCGCAATGGTAAGCGTACAGGTGCTGCCATGGTGAAGATTGCCATGGATATGCTCCGTGAGGGTCGCATCGACGAGAAGACGGCCGTACTGCGTTGCGAGCCCGCAAAACTCGACGAGCTGCTCCACCCCGTATTCGACAAGAAGGCCATCGCAACGGCCAAGGTTATCACGAAGGGTCTGCCCGCATCGCCGGGTGCTGCTACGGGTCCCGTAGTATTCTTCGCTGACGACGCTGCCAAGGTATTGGCCGAGACGGGTAAGCGCGCCATCCTCGTTCGTATCGAGACCTCGCCCGAGGACTTGAAGGGTATGTTGGATGCAGCCGGTATTTTGACCGCTCGTGGTGGTATGACCTCGCACGCTGCTGTGGTTGCTCGTGGTATGGGTAAGTGCTGCGTATCGGGTGCCGGTGAGTTGGAGATCGACTACAAGGCTCGCACGATCAAGGCGGACGGCGTAGTTGTCAAGGAGGGTGATTGGATTTCGCTCAACGGTTCGACCGGTGAGGTTTACCTCGGTGAGGTAGCCACGCGCGCTGCTGACCTCAGCGGCGACTTCGGCAAGCTGATGGAGCTGGCCGGCAAGTATTCGGTATTGAAGGTTCGCGCCAACGCTGATACGCCGAAGGATGCTGCTCAGGCATTCGAGTTCGGTGCCGAGGGTATCGGTCTCTGCCGCACGGAGCACATGTTCTTCGAGGGCGACCGCATCAAGGCTATCCGTGAGATGATTCTGTCGGACGACGAGGCCGGTCGTCGTGTCGCTTTGGCCAAGTTGCTCCCGATTCAGCGTGGTGACTTCGAGGGTCTGTTCAAGGCCATGAAGGGTAACCCCGTGACGGTTCGCCTCTTGGATCCCCCCTTGCACGAGTTCGTTCCGCATGACCTGAAGGGTCAGCAGGAGATGGCCGACGAGATGGGTGTTCCCGTTGAGAAGATCATCGCCAAGGTAGAGGCTCTCTCCGAGTTCAACCCGATGCTGGGTCACCGTGGTTGCCGTCTGGGTAACACCTATCCGGAGATTACCGAGATGCAGGCTCGTGCCATCATCGAGGCCGCTATGAACGTGAAGGCTTCGGGCATGGAGGTACACGTTGAGATTATGGTACCGCTGGTAGGTAACCACAAGGAGTTGCGCTACCAGAAGAATATCATCGACAAGACCGCCGAGCAGGTATTCTCGGAGCGTAACGATAAGATCGATTACATGGTTGGTACGATGATCGAGGTTCCGCGTGCAGCTGTTACGGCAAACCAGATTGCCGAGGTTGCCCAGTTCTTCTCGTTTGGTACGAACGACCTGACGCAGATGACGCTCGGCTTCTCGCGCGACGACATCTCGAAGTTCCTGCCGATCTACCTCGAGAAGGGTATCCTGAAGAACGATCCGTTCCAGATTCTGGATCGCAATGGTGTTGGTCAGTTGATCCGTGAGGCCGTATTCAAGGGTCGTGGTACGCGCGACAACCTCAAGTGCGGTATCTGCGGTGAGCACGGTGGTGAGCCCTCGTCGGTAGAGTTCTGCCACTACGCAGGTCTGAACTACGTCAGCTGCTCGCCCTTCCGCGTGCCCATCGCACGTCTGGCTGCGGCTCACGCTGCCCTGAACGAGAAATAATCCTTCGGGATCATTTCAATAGCAAACGGTTGCCTTCCTGTGAAGGCAACCGTTTTTTTGATCGGCATCAGCACGCCCGAAGGAGCAACCATGTTTTTATCCAATCACGCAAAAAAAAGACCGATGCTTACAATCGGTCATGTTGCTTAAAAGAGTAGCTCCCCTCGCGCGCAATAATCAGGTGGTCGAGCAGCACAATATCAAAGAGTGCCGCAGCCTCCTTCAACCGCTTCGTAAGCGACAAATCGGCACCACTCGGTGTAGCCGCCCCCGAGGGGTGGTTGTGGACCAGAATCAATTTCGTGGCGAGCAGCTCAAGGGCTCGTTTCACGACCAACCGATGGTCAACGACCGTACCCTGCACGCCCCCTTGGCTGATGCGTTGCCGTTCGATAACCCGATTCGAGGTGGTCAGATAGAGTGCCCAGCACTCCTCATAGGCCAACTCCTCCAACTGCGGGCGCATCAAACGGGTCACATCCTCGCTCGACGAAATGACCGCCATCGGCTCCGTCTCGGAGCAGGCAATGCGACGACCCAGCTCTGCTGCTACATGCAGCAATCGTGCACGTGTCAGCCCCAGACCGCCCACCATGCGCAAACGTGAACGCTCCTCGCCAACGAGTTGCGCTAATGAGCCTCCGGCATGCTCCAGCAGTTGGTGTGCCAAGGCCTCATCCCCCACCATGAGCGACAACAATTCGCCATCGGTGAGCGAAGCCACGCCTCGCGCATCCATCTTATCGGTCAATGATTGCATATATTGAGGAATTTATTGCGCCTTACGCATCTCCGCACGCTCCATGCGGTCGACCTTGTCGAGCAGCGATGCACACTGCTCATCGGTCATATAACCGGCCACCGAGAGGGCCGCATGTTGCTCGGCTGCCTTCTTCGAATCACCGGAGCCATGTCCCATCTCCATATCGTCAATCAATACGGTCGTATAGAAGACCGGATGATTCGGCAGGTAGGATTTATCATGCTCCGTGCGGAAGACAATGTGGTGGTGATGTTTCTGGCACCACTCAATCAGGCGACTCTTGAAATCGGTCTCCTCGGCCGTCACACTCTCCAAATCGAGCAGATGGGCATAGATCCGATTGATGAGCAGTCGATTGACAAAATTATACCCCTGGTCGAGATAGATAGCCCCCATCATCGCCTCGAAAGCATCGCCATAGATATGTTTCTGGGTTACCCCCGGCACATAGTTGGCAATCAGGCATTGGTCCAACCCGAGTTTCTCGGCTAACTGGTTGAGCGATTGGCGTGACACGATACGCGAACGCATCTGGGTCAGGAATCCCTCATCCCGATCCGGAAATTCGATAAAGAGATAGTCCGACGTAACGGCCTCGATGACGGCATCGCCGAGATACTCCAAGCGTTCGTTGTTGACCGTCTGTCCATTTTCGAGTTTCACCGACGCCGATTTGTGAATCAAGGCGAGTTTATAGAGTTCGATATTATGGGGCAGGAAGCCAAACATGTCATCCACCATCGCATAGAAACGACGGTCAGCACCAAAACGACGTTTGAAGGGACGTAACAGAAAATCGAGCACGGCAGTGAAGTCGGCTAAAATTTACGGAAGATGATGGTTGCATTGTGGCCGCCAAAGCCGAACGTATTGCTCAACGTAGCACGCACCTCGCGATGCTGCGCCTGATCGAGTGTAAGATTCAGGCGCGCATCAATCTCGGGATCGAGTTCGCGGCAGTTAATGGTCGGCGGCACCACGCCACGCTGGATAGCCATCACACAGGCCAATGCCTCGACAGCACCTGTAGCACCCAGCAGGTGGCCATGCATCGACTTGGTTGACGAGATGTTGATGTCATACAAGCCCTCGCCAAAGAGACCCTTCAGGGCTTTGATTTCGGCCACATCGCCCAGCGGAGTCGATGTGCCGTGTACATTGATGTAGTCGATATCCGCCGGCTCCATGCCTGCATCGCGCAGGGCCTCGCGCATCGACTTGATGGCGCCCAATCCTTCGGGATGGGGTGCCGTAAAGTGGTAGGCATCGGCCGAATAGCCGCCTCCGACCACCTCGCAATAGATTTTTGCGCCACGCGCCTTGGCGTGCTCCAGCTCCTCGAAGACGAGTGCTCCGGCACCTTCACCGACGACAAAACCATCGCGGTTGCGATCGAAGGGCGAGGAGGCATGTGCGGGGTCATCGTTGCGAGTCGAGAGGGCCTGCATGGCATTGAACGAGCCGATGGTCACCTCATTGACCGTCGCATCCGAGCCGCCCGTGATAATCATATCGGCACGACCATAGCGAATCGACTCCATGGCATTGATCATGGCATGATTCGACGAGGCGCAGGCCGAAACCACCGAGTAGTTGGGGCCCATCAGGCCATACTTCATCGAGATGAAGCCGGCAGCGATGTCGATAATCATGCGGGGAACGAAAAATGGACTAAACCGAGGGGTGTTTCCACCCTCGGCATAGCCCACACATTCGTCGAAGAAGGATTTTACTCCTCCGATACCCGAACTCCAAATGACACCGCAACGCTCTTTATCGAGCTTCTCGAAATCGAATGCAGCATCCTGGACTGCCTCCTCAGCCGCCACCAAGGCAAACTGGGTAAAGAGGTCGTAGCGACGAGCCTCTTTGCGGTCGAAATGGTCGTTCGGATTAAAATCTTTTACCTCGCAAGCGAATTGTGTCTTGAATTTTGCAGCATCAAAGCGGGTGATGGGAGCAGCCCCGGATACACCTTGCTCAAGATTCGAAAAATAGGTTTCCACATTGTTACCGAGCGGATTGACCGTACCGATACCCGTGATGACAACTCTTCTTTCTGCCATGATACAACATTCATTGCGACCCCATGTCGCTTGCAAAGAACTTAAACGATGAAGAACTGATTATTTCTGGTTCTGCTCGAT
Organism: Alistipes sp.; assembly: GCA_017623115.1. GTDB lineage: Bacteria > Bacteroidota > Bacteroidia > Bacteroidales > Rikenellaceae > Alistipes. The sequence goes on along the minus strand of JAGAPT010000002.1, from coordinate 16,865 downwards.
GTAAGCGATTACATCACCCACGGTCGAGATGGTCTCAGCAGCCTCGTCGGGAATCTGCAGGTCGAACTCCTTCTCGAACTCCATAATCAACTCAACGATGTCGAGCGAGTCGGCACCCAGGTGGTTCGTAAAGCTTGCTTCGGGAGTAACCTCCGACTCCTTAACACCCAGTTTGTCAACGATGATCTCGACAACTTTCGCTTTAATGTCTGACATAATTGTAAATTTTTAGTTAAACAAATATTTGGAAATAGTCTTATTCGCTTTTAATTTCCACGTTAATTTTGCGCAAAAATAACACTTTTTTTATTACTTTTGGCATATCGAGTCGATTTTTTTATCCCAAAAATTCCGACTTATAGAACAGAAACGAGTATAACGAACTAACATACAGAGTCTTATGAAACTCCTTCTCATCTCAAATTCGACCAACGCAGGCGAAGAATACCTGCGTTATCCGCTCCCGACCATCGCCACCTTCCTGCAAGGCATCAAAGAGATTGTCTTTGTCCCCTATGCAGCTGTTACCTTCTCCTATGCCGCTTACGAGAAGAAGGTACAGGCTCGTTTTGCCGAACTCGGCATTCGGGTACGCTCGGTGCACCGTGCGAAGGATCCGCGCAAGATGATTCGCGAGGCGGAAGCCATCTGCGTCGGTGGCGGTAACACCTTTGCCCTCACCAAGAAGATGCAGGAGCAGGGGTTGATGAGTGCCATTCTGCGCAAAATCAAGGCCGGCACGCCCTATGTCGGCTGGTCGGCCGGCAGCAATGTCTGCTGCCCCACCATCTGCACGACGAACGACATGCCGATTGTCGAGCCTGCATCGTTCAAGGCCATCGGAGCCATCCCCTTCCAGATTAACCCCCACTATCTCGATGCCAACCCTGAGGGACACGCCGGCGAGACACGCGAGCAGCGCATCTTGGAGTATATCGAGGCCAATCCGCGTCGCTGGGTTGTAGGTCTGCGTGAAGGTTGCATCCTCCACTACGAGGAGGGGCAGTTGCAACTCATCGGCTCGCGTCCGATGCGCATCTTCCGCAAAGGGCAGCCCATCCGTGAGGTGGTTGCCGGAGACGACCTCTCGTTCCTTTATAATAAATAAGGTATGCAGGTCTTCATTGCCGGTCTGGGTCTGATTGGCGGTTCGTTTGCCCTCGCGCTGCGCGACCACGAACTCGCCGATGAGATTACAGGCTCCGAATTAAACGAAGAGAGGGCGGCCGAGGCCCGCTCGCTGGGACTCTGCGACCGCATTGTCGATTTCGACGAAGGGGTACGCACGGCCGACCTCATCGTACTGGCCACCCCGGTCAACACCCTTCCGCTGATGGCTGTCAAGGCGCTCAACCTCTGCCGCGAGGGGGCTGTCGTGATGGATATGGGTTCGACCAAAGGGGAATTATGCGAGGTAATAGCCATGCACCGCCGTCGAGGCCGTTTCGTAGCAGCACACCCCATGTGGGGCACCGAATATAGTGGCCCGAAGGCGGCCGTACACGGAGCCTTCACGGGGCGCAATGTCGTGCTGTGCGACACCGAGCAGAGCGATTCGGATGCAGTAGCCATCGTCGAGCGCATCTTCCGCACACTCGACACCCCGCTGCTCTACATGAATGCCGAGGAGCACGACCTGCACACGGCCTATGTTTCGCACATCTCCCACATCACCTCCTTTGCGCTGGCCAACACGGTCTTGGAGAAGGAGCGTGAGGAGCGACACATCTTCGATCTGGCCGGTGGTGGTTTCGAGAGCACGGTGCGTCTGGCCAAGAGTGCCCCCTCGACCTGGGTACCCATCCTGCTGGGCAATAAGTACAACGTGCTGGATGTCCTGCGCGAACACATCCACCAGTTACAACTGTTGCGTCGCATGATTGAGCGTGACGATGCCGAAGGATTGCGGGAGAGCATCCAACGCGCCAACTCGATTCAGCGCATCATCCACTAACCGATGACCACAGAGACCGATACCGCCCGCATAGGCCGCCTCGGCGAGGAGGCCGCCGTAGCACATCTGCGTCGGCTGGGACATCGTCTGGTTGCCCGCAACTGGCGACAGGGACACTACGAATTGGACATCGTTACCGAGCATCGGGGAACGCTGCACATCGTCGAGGTCAAGACCCGCCGCTCGGAGGGTCTGACCACACCCGAAGATGCCCTGACACCCCACAAACAGCAATCGTTGCGTCGGGCAGCCGCGGCCTTTCTGGCGACAACAGGGGCTCGCTATGAGGGTTATGAGGTGCAATTCGACCTGGCAGCGGTGCTGATGCCGGCCTACGGAACAGCGGAGGTCGAGTGGCGTGAAAATGCCATCGAATATGGCTGGTAATACGTAACTATTTGGTAATTCGGTTTTTTATCGTACATTTGCATCCGAATTTCAGAGAACGAGACGACTCCATGTGGTTTTACAACATAGTCATCATGCTTTACGGCTGGGCAATTCGCTTGGCCGCCATTCGGCATCGCAAGGCTAAAAGTTGGGTCGAGGGACGCCACCAGCTCTTCGAGCGCATGGAGCGCGTCATCGACCGCAAAGCCCGTATCGTCTGGGTGCATGTAGCCTCGCTCGGCGAGTTTGAGCAGGGACGTCCCATCATCGAGGAGTTGCGCCGTTCGCACCCCGAATACAAAATCCTGCTTACCTTCTTCTCCCCCTCGGGTTACGAAATCCGCAAACGCTATCCGGGAGCCGACTACATCTTCTACCTCCCGCTCGACACCCCGCGCAACGTGCGTTGCTTCCTCAACACGGTAAATCCCGAAGTGGTGATCTTCGTGAAATACGAGTTTTGGCTCAACATGCTCTTCGAGTTGCGCCGTCGCAAGATTCGTACCTATGTCGTATCGGCCATCTTCCGTCCGAATTCGATTTTCTTCCGTTTCTACGGTGGCTTGTGGCGCATGGCACTCGAAACCTTCGACACGATTTTCGTGCAGAACAACGAGTCGAAACAGTTGCTGGCCGAACTGGGATTTGACAATGTATTGGTAGCCGGAGATACTCGCTTCGATCGTGTAGCCGAAATCGCTCGCCAAACCAAACGCATCGAACTCATCGAGCGTTTCCGAGGCGAGAAGCCGCTCTTCATTGCCGGTTCGACTTGGGGACCCGACGAAGAGCTCATCATTCGCTTGGCCAACGACAACTCCACGCTGAAGTTCATCGTTGCTCCGCATGAAATGGAGGAGGGACGCATTCAACGCCTGCTGCGAGAGGTGCATGCCGGTGCGATCCGTTATACGGATTGTGATGCAACCACCTCGTTTGAAGAGAAACAACTGCTCGTACTCGACACGATGGGCATGCTCTCATCGGCCTATGGATACGCCTCGTGGGGCTATATCGGAGGTGGGTTCGGTGTCGGTATCCACAACACGTTGGAGGCAGCCACCTTCGGATTGCCGCTTGCTTTTGGACCCCGTTATCAAAAATTCAAGGAGGCGTGTGATTTGATTTCGATTGGCGCGGCTCGTTCGGTGAAAGACTACGAGGAGCTTGCTGCTTGGTTTGCCCCCTTGCGCGACGATGCCACACGGCTCCAACAAACAGGCTCTCTGGCCAAAGAGTACACACAGCGTCACCAAGGCTCGACGCAACTCATCGTCAAGACCATCTTCAATTAAACAAGAGAGGGAGGGGTAGCGCGTTTTGGTAGCCGCCTGAATCTCCTTACCTGCTGTTAGAATCCCTTATTTATCCTGTTTGAACAGCGTTTGTAACGCCTCTTTTTCGAGGGTGTGCACTTCGCAATGGCCAATTGCATGGGGGACAATCAGATGGATAGATTCGCCATCGCTCTTTTTATCTTTGCCCACCTCTGCGAGGAGCCTGTCGAGCCCCACCGGGGATTCCAACACAAAGCCCAACCGCGTCAGCAAGCCACAAATTCGATTCCGCTCCGCAGCGGATAACCACGCGCCACGCACCGCACAATCGGCCACCAGACGCATCCCGACCGCTACGGCCTCGCCGTGATTCATCGCATGGGAACACTTTTCGATGGCATGCGCCAGCGTATGCCCCAAATTGAGCAGACGTCGCTCGCCCGCTTCCCGCTCATCCCGCTCGACAATGGCCACCTTTACCCCCACAGCGGCACGCACCACCTGTTCGAGGAGAGCCTCATCGCTGCGCAACTGCGTAAATGAAGTCTGCTCCAGCCGTTCAAAGAGGTTCGGGTCGGCAATAATGGCCGACTTTACCACCTCGGCCAGTCCGGCTCGAAACTCCCGCTCGGGGAGGGTGCGTAGCATCGTGGTATCGCACACAACAAACTCGGGTTGTGTAAAGGTTCCGGCCATATTCTTGTAGCCATCGACATTCACGCCGTTTTTTCCGCCTACCGAGGCATCGACCTGCCCCAGCAAAGTCGTGGAGAGGAATCCGAAACGAATTCCGCGCATATAGGTCGAGGCGGCAAATCCGGCCGTATCGGTCACGATACCGCCACCCACAGCCAGGAGGAAACTCTTGCGGTCGGCACCCAGTGCAAGCAGTCGGCGATGAATCGACTCGACGGTCGTCAAGGTTTTATGTTGCTCTCCGCAGGGAATGCAGATGTGAGGATAGTGCGGAAGTAAATCGGGATAAAGGGCTTCGACCACCTCATCGGTCACCACAAAAACCTGCTCCCCGCACAAGCGTTGCGGGAGGAGTTCCTCGGCTCGGGCGACATAGACCCGGCTCGTGTTACGCACCGTAAAATCGGGATTCATCGTGAAAAGAGTTTCATGCTTCGGGCAACAAATTTAGCATATTTTCCGAGAATTTATTATTTTTGCACGTTAAAATACTTTGAACATGCAAAAACTGCGCAATATTGCGATTATTGCCCACGTCGACCATGGTAAAACGACCCTCGTGGACAAACTGATTCTGGCAGGCCACATCCTGCGCGAGAATGCCAAGACGAGTGGCGACTTGATATTGGACAACAACGACCTGGAGCGTGAGCGAGGAATCACGATTCTCTCAAAAAATGTCTCGGTCATCTATAAGGATTACAAAATCAACATCATCGACACCCCGGGCCACGCCGATTTCGGTGGCGAGGTGGAGCGTGTGCTGAACATGTGCGACGGCGTACTGCTCTTAGTCGACGCCTTCGAGGGCACGATGCCCCAGACCCGATTTGTGTTGCAGAAGGCCCTCTCGCTGGGCAAGAAGCCGATTGTGGTGGTAAACAAGGTCGACAAGCCGAATTGCCGCCCCGAGGTGGTCAACGAGCAGGTCTTCGACCTGATGTTCTCGCTCGATGCCACCGAGGAGCAGCTCGACTACAAGACGATTTACGGCTCGGCCAAGCAGGGCTGGATGTCCCACAAGTGGAACGAGCCAACCGACTCGATTGTGCCGTTGCTGGATGCCATTATCGATGAGATTCCCGAGCCCGAGCAGGTCGAAGGAACGCCCCAATTGCTGATTACCTCGCTCGAATATTCGGCCTACACGGGTCGCTCGGCAGTCGGTAAACTCACCCGTGGACGGTTGCGTGTCGGACAACCCGTGACGCTGGCCAAGCGTGATGGTGTAACGATGGTCAAGACCCGTATCAAGGAGTTGATGGTCTTCGAGGGTCTCTCGAAGAAGAAGGTCGAGGAGGTCTCGTGTGGCGAGATTTGCGCCTTAATGGGTATCGAGGGCTTCGATATCGGCGATACGATTTGCGACTTCGAGCATCCCGAGCCACTGCCCCCGATTGCCATCGACGAGCCGACGATGTCGATGCTCTTTACGATTAACAACTCGCCCTTCTTTGGCAAGGATGGCAAATATGTCACCTCGCGCCATATCAAGGAGCGTCTGGACCGTGAGTTGGAGAAAAATCTGGCACTGCGTGTCTCCCCGGGTCCTTCGGCCGACTCGTTCAACGTCTACGGTCGTGGTGTACTGCACCTCTCGGTACTGATTGAGACGATGCGTCGTGAGGGCTACGAGTTGCAGGTGGGTCAGCCGCGTGTCATCGTCAAGGAGATTGACGGCCGGAAGTGCGAGCCGATCGAGGAGATGACGGTCGACTGCCCCGAGGAGTATTCGGGTACGGTCATCGAACTCACGACCCGTCGCAAGGGTACGATGACCAACATGATTTCGAATGGCGACCGTGTGCGCTTGGAGTTTGACATCCCCTCGCGCGGCATCATCGGTCTGCGCTCGAACATGCTGACGGCTACGGCCGGCGAGGCCATCATGACCCACCGCCTGAAGGGTTTTGAGCCGTGGGTCGGCGACATCGAGATGCGCACCAACGGCTCGATTATCGCCAGTGAGACGGGTACGGCCTACGCCTATTCGATTGATAAGTTGCAGGACCGAGGTCGCTTCTTCATCGCCCCGATGGAGCCCGTATACGAGGGTCAGGTCATCGGCGAGCACACCCGCCAAAACGACATCGCCGTCAATGTCACGAAGGCCAAGCAGCTCACGAACATGCGCGCCTCAGGCTCGGATGACAAGGCGGTGATTGTTCCCCCGAAGATCTTCACCTTGGAGGAGGCCTTGGAGTACATCAAGGAGGATGAGTATGTCGAGGTCACGCCCCATGCGATGCGCCTGCGCAAAATCCTGCTGCACGACGTAGACCGCAAACGCGCCGCCAAGGAGTAACGCAACCACCTAACACCTAAAATAGACCAACCAATGAAAAAAGTAGGTATTGCCAGCGACCATGCCGGCTACGAGATGAAAGAGTTTGTCGTAGGATACCTTCAGGCGAAGGGCTTTGAGGTCTACGACTTCGGCACCCATTCGGCCGAGAGTGTCGATTATGCCGATTACGGCCATCCGCTGGCCGAGGCAGTCGAGCAAGGCGAAGTGGATTGCGGTGTCGGCTTGTGCGGCTCGGGAGAGGGTATCTCGATGACGCTGAACAAGCATCAGGGGATTCGTGCCGGCTTGTGCTGGTTGCCCGAGATTGCCCACCTGATTCGTCAGCACAACAACGCCAACGTGATTGTCCTGCCGGCACGCTTCATCACCAACGATGAGGCCGTAGCCATCCTCGACGAGTACTTCTCGACCGACTTCGAGGGCGGTCGCCACGAGGCGCGTGTGGCTAAAATCCCCGTGCAGCAATAAGGCTCGATTAGAGGCAATAGATGTAAGGCGTGTCCACCAGACGCGCCTTTTTTTCGTCGTCGAAGAGGCCGAAAATCGTCGAGCCGCTGCCCGACATGGCAGCATAGACCGCCCCTGCCTGCAGGAGCTCCGCTTTGATAGCCGCCAAGCGCGGATGGGCCGCAAAGATGTGGGGCTCGAAATCGTTTTTGACGCACGCCTGCCACTCCGACAAGGGGCGTTGCAGGCGTTCGCGCAGGGGGATTTCGGGAAGTTGCGGCACGACACCCGCATAGGCCTCACGGGTCGAAACACCCTCATCGGGCTTCACCAGCACGAGCCACAGCCCCTGCAAATTGAGGTCAATCGGCTCCATCCGCTCACCACGCCCCGTACAGCGTTGCGGAGTGTTGCGCACAAAGAAGGCCGTATCACTCCCCAACTCGGCAGCCAGCGCAATCAACTCCGATTCGGGAAGGTGCAATGCAAAGAGTTCGTTGAGTGCCAGGAGGGTCATCGTAGCATCCGAAGAGCCTCCGCCCAAGCCGGCACCAAAGGGTACCCGTTTATCGAGGCGAAGATAGACACCCCCTACTCCATATCGCTCCTTCATCAGTTGAAAAGCCTTGATACAAAGGTTCTTGTCGGCCGGACAATCAACCTTCAGACCTGCACTTTCGAAGAGCACCCCGTCGCCGGCAATACGCTCGATGGTCAACTCGTCGTAGAGGCCATGCACGGGCACCATCACCGTTTCGAGGTCATGGTAGCCATCCTCACGTCGACGGAGGATGTCAAGTCCGAGATTAATTTTACAATTTGCACGCATCTTCATACGACAAAGATAATAAAATTCGTACATTTGTTGCATGAAATTCCGCACTGAAATCACACCCACTCCCCTGCCCCGCAAAATCGGGTACGACGACGAGTTGCTGATGCTCGGATCGTGCTTTGCCGATGAGATGCGGCGATGGCTCGCCTCACTAAAATTTCGGGCTTCGGGGAACTTTGCCGGCCCCCTTTTTAACCCGGCATCGATTGCCGACGCCATCGAGCGGGCACAACGAGGCGAGGAGATTCGTCCAACCGATTTGGCACAAGGAGCCGATGGGCGGTATTTCAGTTACCACACCTCGACCCTCTATGTCGGAGATGACCCACAAGCAGTCGCAGCCCGCTGCCAGGAGGCGAACCAAGCCCTTGCCAACCGACTCGCTACCGCACGCCACCTGATTATCACCTTCGGCACGGCATGGGTCTATCGTCTGCAAGCCACGGGCGAGGTGGTAGCCAACTGCCACAAACAACCGCAGCAACGCTTCCGACGGGAACGTCTCTCGGTCGAGGAGATTGTAGCACGCTGGTCGGCTTTGCTTGAGGGACCCCTGCAGCAGAAACAGGTGCTCTTGACCGTGAGCCCCATCCGCCACCTCGGAGATGGCCTTGAGGGCAATGCCGTCAGCAAAGCCACCCTGCGACTGGCTGTCGAGCAACTCGTCGAGCGTTGCTCAAATTGTCGCTATTTTCCGGCCTACGAACTGCTCCTCGACGACCTGCGCGACTACCGCTACTATGCCGACGACCTCTGCCACCCCTCGACGCAGGCTCTTGCCTACATCCGTGAACGCTTCGCAGAGGCTGCCTTCTCCGAGCAGACCAAACAGCAGATGAAGGAGGTGGAGCACCTGCTCCGCTTCTGTGCCCATCGCCCGTACGACCCGGCCTCGGAGGAGTACCAACGGCAATCTCGGGAGGTTATCCGAGCGATGCAGGAGAGTCCATTCGATTTTTCGGAAGAAATTGCTTTGCTCCGCAGTCGTTTGTAAGACGAATTTTCGTACCTTTGTCGTTTGAAATTTGCGTACTGAATCATGAAACGTATTCTCACCATACTCCTCCTTGCGGCTACGCTCACCTCGTGGGCTGCCGAGAAGCCTCGCCTTGTGGTGCAAATCGTCGTTGGCTCGATGCGTGTCGGCGACCTCGAACGCTACGAGGCACAATTCTGTGAAGGCGGCTTCCGTCGCCTGATGCACAACAGCCGCTACTACAAGGAGGCTGCCTATCTTTTCCAACAGACCACGACCCCTGCCACCCTTTCGACCTTGGCAACAGGTGCCAACCCCTCGATGCACGGCATCGTAGGCACTTCGTGGCAGGACTACACGACCAATCTGGCCGTTGACCTCATCGATGGTCGCCGTGGCCCGGGAGGCTACCACCTTGTCGTACCGACCCTCTCCGATGCGCTTCAACGTCAGCACCCGACGGCTCACACCGTCAGCCTGGCACTCGATGCCGAGGCAGCCATTCTGCTGGGAGGTCGCACCAACCATGTCTATTGGGTCGAGCCCGAGACGGCCGAATGGGGCTCGTCGCTCTACTACACGCAATCCATCCCCGAATGGCTGGCGCAGGGCAATCGGGAGGGGTTCAACATCGCCTACTTACTGCCCTATTGGCAGCAACTGCTCCACCAAGAGCAGTACCTGAACACCCGCTCGTTCGACATCCGCAAAAACACGGGAGCCAAACGCAGCGTGCCGGCCAAGGGGCTTCGTCGCCTCACGCCCCGCAGTTACATCGAGCGGCTGCGTTACACACCGGCGGGGAACACGGCCGTACTGGCCTTTGCCAAGCAGGCCATTGCGCAGCACCACATGGGGACAGACGAGGTGCCCGACCTGATAAATATCTACCTCGACACGCCCCGTTACCTAAGCGAGGTGTATGGGCCCGAATCCATCGAAGTAGAGGATATGTACTACCGTCTCGACCGCGATTTGAGCGACTTTCTGACCTTCCTCTATGCGCAGGTGAAGCCCGAGGAGTGCATCGTCGTGCTCACCTCCGACCACGGCACCAGCCACTCCTTCGACCTCGATGCGGAGCACCCTGCGGAGCGTTTCAACGCCCATCAGTTCCGTGTCATTGCCAACGGATTCCTCAACGTGCGTTACGGCTCGGGGCATTGGGTATTAGGGTTCCAAAATCAGGCACTCTACCTCAACCATACGCTCATCTATGAGCGCAACCTCGACCTGGCCCGCCTGCAAAACGAATTGGCCATCTTCGCCCTGCAATTCAGCGGCGTATCCCACGCCATGGCGGCCAGCGATCTCCGTTCGGCCTACTTTGCCGATGGCTATGCCCACCGCATGCAGAACAGCTTCTACGCCCGTCGTTCGGGTGACGTATTGCTGAACCTGATGCCGGGATTGATTATCGAGGAGGAGGGGCGTTGCTCGGCCTCCGGCTCGATGTATGGCTATGATGCCGAGGTACCGCTCTTGATTAGTGGAGGAGGCATCACACCCGGGCATCACCACGAGCCGATCGACATGACCTCGCTGGCACCCACCGTGGCACAACTCTTGGGCATCCACGAACCCGATGCAGCCGAGGGACGACCGCTCGACCTATAAACCGAATAACAAAAAAAAAACAGACATAGACCATGGATAACCTGCAAGAGGAGATTATCGAGGAGTTCTCGATGTTCGACGACTGGCTCGACAAATACGACTACCTCATCTCGCTTTCGGATCAACTTCCGGCCATCAGCCCCGAGCATCGCACCGAGCAGTACCAAATCGACGGCTGCCAATCGCGCGTATGGGTCGATGCCCGCCTGGAGGAGGGGAAAGTCTACTACTCAGCAGATAGTGATGCCATCATCACGAAGGGCATCATCGCCCTGCTCATCCGCGTACTGAACGGACGCACTCCGCAAGAGATTCTCGACACGGAACTCTACTTCATTCCGCAAATCGGCCTCGAGGCAAATCTCTCGCCCACCCGAGCCAACGGCTTGGTGGCGATGATTAAACAGATGCGCCTCTACGCCCTCGCTTTTGCCAACAAATAATCAAACGATGACACCCGACGAAATTTTACAGGTCGAAAAGGAGATTGTCCTGACCCTGAAAAATATCTACGACCCCGAGATTCCGGTCAACATCTACGACTTGGGGCTGATCTACGAAATCGACTACACGCCCGACCGTGTGGCCAACATCCGCATGACGCTCACAGCCCCCAACTGCCCGATGGCCGATCTGCTGGTCGAGGATGTCAACCGCGAGGTGGGCAAGGTCAAGGGGGTAGATGAGGTGAATGTGATTCTCACCTTCGAGCCCGTATGGGACAAGAGCATGATGTCGGAGGAGGCTCTGCTCGAACTGAATCTGTTCTAACGACTACCATGAGCGAGCACGGGGAACAAACACGCCTGCTGGAGCAGTTGCTGAAGGGTGCCGAATCGGGTTCGGTGGCGTGTGGCTCGTTTCTGGCCAACCTCGATCCGCTCAACCGCTCACAACTCTACACCGACCTCCTCTTCGCCCGCCTGGAGCGCAAGATGCGTCTGGTCGAACAACTTTTCCAGGACTCCGACGGCTGTTGGAATCAAACCTTCTACCTGCTCTACTTCCGCACGTTGGGCGACCGCCAGAATCAGGAGGCCTATCTCGAATTGGCACATCGGGTCCCCTATCGCATCTTGCTGCGTGAGCGCACGACACCTCACGGTATCGAGGCGATGTTGTTTGGTGCTTCGGGACTGCTCGATCACTATCAGGAGAGCCCCTTCATCAACACGCTGCGTGCCGAGTTTGCTCACTACACGGCCAAATACGGACTCGAAGCGATGTCACCCAAACGATGGGTGCTCCGCGAGGTACGCCCGGCCAACCATCCCATTCTGCGCTTGGCGCAGGCCGCTGCGCTCTTCCGTCAAGACGAATTTTTGATGCGACGCACCTTGGCATGCCGCACCGAGCGTGATGTGCGCCAAATCTTCTGCTCCGAGGCAACGCCCTATTGGTGCTCGACACCTCTGCCGGGAACCACACACGAAGAGCGACCCCGTCGCCTCGGTGCCTTCAAAGCCAACATCATCGGCATCAATCTGGTCGCCGTGCTGCAATTTGCCTACGGCGTGCTTACGGGTAGCGACTCCCAGCGCGACCACGCCCTCTCGCTCCTGGAGCGACTACCGGCCGAAGACAACCGCTACATGCGCATCTGGGCCGCCTCGGGTATTCGTCCGCACGATGCCTTCGAGTCGCAGGCGCTCCTGCAACTCATCACCGAATTATGCCTCGTGCAGGGTTGCTCGCAATGCCCCGTTGCCCGACGCATCCTCCACGCCCGATAGGCTTTTCCTTCCCATTTTCAGCTCGTTTTTGTTTTTTTCGCAGAAAATCCCTATCTTTGGAGGATTTATCAACATAACGAAAAATAAACAAACGACAATATGGATATTCTTGCCGGATTAATCAAACTTATTTTCGGTTCCAAAGCGGACAAAGACCGCAAGGAGATTGAACCCTACATCGAAAAAATCAAGGCGGTCTACCCCTCGATCGAGCAGCTCTCGAACGACGAGTTGCGTGGTCGTAGCGAGGCCCTCAAGCAGCGCATCGCCGACTTCATCGCAGCGGATGAGGCCCGCATCGTAACACTCAAAGGCGAGTTGGAGAACCCCTCGACCGAGTTGGCACAGAAGGAGCGCGTCTCGAAGGAGATTGACACGCTCAAGAAGCGTATCGACGAGAAAATCGAACAGGTGCTGGATGAGATTCTGCCCGAGGCCTTCGCCATCATGAAGGATACGGCTCGCCGCTTTGCCCAAAACGAAACGGTGGTCGTGACGGCCAACGATTTCGACCGCAACCTGGCCGCCGAGAAGGAGTTTGTCACCATCGAGGGCGACAAAGCCATCTACCAAAACCACTGGATTGCAGGCGGCAACGACCTGAAGTGGGACATGGTGCACTACGACGTGCAGCTCTTCGGTGGTGTCGTACTGCACAAGGGTAAGATTGCCGAGATGGCAACGGGTGAGGGTAAGACGCTCGTCGCCACGCTCCCCGTATTCCTCAACGCCTTGGCTCGTAAGGGTGTACACGTCGTTACGGTGAACAACTACCTGGCCAAGCGTGACTCGGAGTGGATGGGCCCGATGTACCAGTTCCATGGCCTGTCGGTAGCCTGCATCGACGATACGCAGCCCAACTCCGAGGCGCGTCGTCGTGCCTACATGGCCGACATCACCTTCGGTACGAACAACGAGTATGGTTTCGACTACCTGCGTGACAACATGGCTTCGTCACCCTCCGACCTCGTACAGCGCAAGCACCACTTCGCCATTGTCGATGAGGTCGACTCGGTATTGATTGACGATGCCCGTACGCCGCTCATCATCTCGGGTCCCGTACCCAAGGGCGACGACCAACTCTTCGAGGAGTATCGTCCCGCCATCGAACACCTCTACAACCTGCAAAAGAACCTCGTCACAAGCCTTTTGGCCGAGGCTCGTTCGCTGATTGCCGAGGGCAACGAGGTGGATGGTGGTGTTAAACTCTACCGCACGCACAAAGGTCTGCCGAAGTACAAGCCGCTGATTAAGTTCCTCTCGGAGCAGGGAGTGAAGGTCTTAATGCAGAAGACCGAGAACATCTACATGCAGGACAACAACCGCCGCATGCCCGAGATTACCGACGACCTCTACTTCGTTATCGACGAGAAACTCAATACGGTCGAGCTGACCGACAAAGGTCATGAGGCGCTCTCGCGCTACTTCAACGAAGATGGTTTCTTCGTGCTGCCCGACATCGGTTCGGAGGTAGCCGAATTGGAGAAGAGCAACCTCTCGGCCGAGGAGCGTGCCCAGAAGCGTGATGCCATGATTAACGAGTACTCGATTAAGTCGGAGCGTGTGCATACGGTGATTCAGCTCCTGAAAGCCTATGCGATGTTCGAGAAGGATATCGAGTATGTAGTGATGGACAACAAGGTGAAGATTGTCGACGAGCAGACAGGCCGTATCCTGGAGGGTCGCCGCTACTCGGATGGTCTGCACCAGGCTATCGAGGCCAAGGAGCGTGTGAAGGTCGAGGCCGCCACGCAGACCTTCGCTACGATTACCCTGCAAAACTACTTCCGCATGTACCACAAGCTGGCCGGTATGACCGGTACGGCCGAGACCGAGGCATCGGAGTTCTGGAGCATCTACAAGCTCGACGTGGTGGTGATCCCGACGAATCGCCCCGTGCTGCGTGACGACCGTGCGGATATTCTCTATAAGACCAAGCGCGAGAAGTACAATGCTGTCATCGACGAGGTTGTCAAACTCGTTGGCGAGGGTCGTCCGGTGCTCGTCGGTACGACATCGGTTGAGATTTCGGAGTTGTTAAGTCGCATGCTCAAGATTCGCGGCATCAAGCACAACGTGTTGAATGCCAAGCAACACGCCCTGGAGGCACAGGTGGTTGCCGAGGCCGGTCGCGGTGGGCAGGTGACGATTGCTACCAACATGGCTGGTCGTGGTACCGATATCAAGCTCACCCCCGAGGTGAAAGCCGCCGGTGGTTTGGCCATCATCGGTACGGAGCGTCACGAGAGCCGTCGTGTAGACCGCCAGCTGCGTGGTCGTTCGGGCCGTCAGGGTGACCCGGGTTCGTCGCAATTCTTCGTATCGCTGGAGGATGACCTGCTGCGTCTGTTTGGCTCGGGTCGCATCGCCTCGATGATGGACCGCATGGGCCACAAGGAGGGTGAGGCGATTCAATCGGGCATGATGTCGAATGCCATCGAGCGTGCCCAGAAGAAGGTCGAGGAGAACCACTTCGGCACCCGTAAGCGTCTGTTGGAGTATGACGACGTGATGAACTCGCAGCGTGAGGTGATCTACTCGCGTCGTCGCAATGCCCTCTATGGCGAGCGGATTGAGATCGACCTGAACAACATCCTCTACGACTATGCCGAAAACTTTGTCGAGACCCATCAGGGCATCGACTACGATGAGTTCCGCTTCGAGTTGATTCGCGAGGTGGCTCTCGAGCCCACGTTCGAGGCCGAGGCCTACAACCATGCTAAGTCGGGCGAGTTGGTCGAGTGGATTGTCGAGGGGTTGCGTGCCCTCTACGCACGTCGTGCCAAGGCTGTTGCCGACACCGTGCGCCCCGTCATGGAGCGTGTCTACGAGGAGCGCAAGGAGCAGTTGGATTCGAACATGTACTTCCCGCTCACGGATGGTCATCTGGGCTACAATGTCCCGGTCAACCTCCAGAAGTGCAAGGATACGGATGGAGCAGAGATTTTCCGCATCTTCACGAAGATTGTGATGTTCACGACCATCGACGACGCTTGGCGTGAGCACCTGCGCGAGATGGATGACCTGCGCCAAAGCGTACAGAACGCCACCTACGAGCAGAAAGACCCGCTGCTGATCTACAAGTTCGAGTCGTTCGGTCTGTTCCAGAAGATGCTCACGAAGGTCAACCGCGATACGCTGTCGATTCTCTGCAAGGCCTATGTGCCGGTCAACGAGCAGCGTCAGGAGCCGCAACGTCAGCATCGCGCCAAGGTCGATGTCAATAAGTTGCAGGCCTCACGCATGCAGGCTGCCGCACAGGCCGGTCAGGGCGAGAAGCAGAAACCGATGCCGTTGCACGTCGAGAAGAAAATCGGTCGCAACGACCCCTGCCCCTGCGGTTCGGGCAAGAAGTATAAGCAGTGCCACGGTAAAGGATTGTAAATCGATGGGATACGCCGAAGAGAAGCAGCGACAATTAGACATTCGCTATCTGAAGATGGCTCGTATCTGGGCCGAGAACTCCTACTGCGTGCGTCGCAAGGTGGGGGCCCTGATTGTCAAGGATAAGATGATTATCTCGGATGGGTATAACGGTACCCCCTCGGGATTTGAGAACATCTGCGAAGATGAGGAGGGAAAGACAAAGGCCTATGTGCTGCATGCCGAGGCCAATGCCATCACGAAGGTGGCCAAGTCGGCCAACAACTGCGATGGCTCGACCCTCTACATCACGGCGGCACCCTGCATCGAGTGCTCGAAGCTGATTATTCAGGCCGGCATCAAACGGGTCGTCTATGCCGAGGAGTATCGCTCGGAGGAGGGTCTCAACCTGCTGCGCCGCGTCGGCATCGAGTGTGTACACTACGACGAGGTGTAACTTCACAGAAGACAAAAAAAGCCCGCTTAACCCAGAAGGTTAAGCGGGCTTTTTGTTGGGAATTCTGGGCATCTTGGGAGTTTTGGGAATTTTGGGAGCTACGCCCTGTATTCCCATTATTCCCAGCATTCTCAATTACTCACCCTTCCGCCCTGCTCTTTGCTCTCAATTAGAACGGCAGATCGTCCGGATCCTCCTGCGGAGTTGCTACGGGCTGCTGCGGAGCCTGATAGGTCGGCTGTGCCACCGGCTGCGGTGCAGGTTGCTGCGACTGTGCCGGACGCGGTGCAGCGGTATAGGTTCCCGTATTATCTGCCACCTGACCATTATCGCTACGACGACCCAGCAGGTTCATCGCATCGGCCAGAATCTCGGTCGTGTAGCGTTTCTGCCCCTGCTGGTCGGTCCACTCGCGGGTACGCAGACGCCCCTCGATGTAGATTTGCGATCCCTTGCGCACATAGTTGTCCACCACATCGGCCAAACCACGCCATAACGTCACAGTATGCCACTCGGTGTGCTCTTTATTCTCGTTCGACTGACGATCACGATAACGCTCGGTCGTCGCCAGACGCAGGCGGGCAACCTTCACGCCACCCTCCATGGCACGCACCTCGGGGTCCGTGCCGACATTGCCAATCAATATGACTTTATTTACCATCTTTGTAGATTTTTATTTTAATATTTCATCGATTTGATATAATCGTTTGAAGAATAAACACTTGAAGTTATTTTGAAAAGAGCGTGGTAACGATTTGGGAATCGTGCGAATTTCTGCGGTTTGCGGTAGCAATACTCTCAAATAACTCTTG
>JAGAPT010000033.1 GCA_017623115.1 Alistipes sp. | reverse complement strand
TGCCATAGCTGTCTGACATGCGGGTCGGAGTCGATACACAACCGTAATATTCTGATGCGGCGCATCAAGGTTGATGAGGCGAATCGGCTGCTGTGGCTCAAGATGCGTCCCGATACGCCACAACTCTACGAATATATCACGGTGGAGGATATCGAGGGAAATGCCGGGTCGTTCCTCTATGTGCGTCCTTGGACACAATTCTTCGATTTGAAAGGTCGCAAAGATATTCCGATGTCCTATGGGCAACATGTGACCATGCGCCGCATATGCCTTGCCTGTGATACCTTCTTCAATGTAGAACGCGCTGATGACCAATACCGCTTGTCTGATTTCCGCTTCGAGGAGTTGGATATTCGGGCGAAAGATACCCGTTGCGATCGTTCGCAAATCGAGCAGTTCGTGTGGGAAAAGGTGAAAGTAAGATCTGTCGCAAAGCCATAAAGAACCAAAACGGAGGCCTGGATGGGTCTCCGTTTTGGCTGTATCGAGGCACTCTTCTATGCAAACAAGCGTAGGTTTTCTATGCTCGGGCGCAGCTCACCTCGCTCAATGCGGTGAATGATCTCAACGACTTTGTCGTTCATCGGGGTGGGGCAACCTACCTGACGGCCGAAAGCCGATACGGCGCCATTGATGGCATCTACCTCGGTCAGTTTCCCCTTTTCGATGTCCTGCAACATGCTGGCTTTCAGCTTGGCGTGTTTGCGGATGGCAATGGGGATGATGAAGAACGAGAAGGCGCGTTTGAGCGGATTTGTGTAGTCGAGTAGTTTGACGATATCCTTCCCCTGTACCGGTTCGATGCGGATGCCGCCTGCCTTGCAGACATCGATACACTCCTTGATGATGGCCTGCACGATGCGACGTGAAGCACGCGGTCCGGCAGCCTCGCCGAAGGTGCATCCCAAGACGGCACTCATACCCGAGAAGGAGGCGTTGATGAGCAGTTTACTCCAACGGGTGCCGAGAAAGTTCTCCTCGATATCGACCGAACCCATCAGTTCCAACAACTCCTTGACCTGCTCGAAATGCTTGTTGCGCTGTGGCGAGATGGCTCCTAACGAGAAGGAGAGTGCATCGGGGCTGCTCGTGAGTTCGCAGACGCCCGGCTCCTGCATCGTAGCACCCCATGCTACGGTGCATCCCAGCACACGCTCCTCGCCCAGGATGGCGGCAATGCCTATCTCGGGAAGTCCGTTTTGGAAAGTTACCAAGACCCCGTCGGGTGCCAGGTAGCCTTTGAGTTGCGCCACCACCTCGGCGTTGTATTGCTGCTTGGTCATCAGGAACAGGATGTCGTATTGACCGCTCATCTCGGCCGGTGTATAGGCGGTAACGGGTTGATTGAACTGAACCGTTCCAACCACCTGTGCTCCTTTTGTTTGGAGCGCTTCTATATGGGCCTTGTTTCGGTTGATGAGGTCGATGGCTACACCGCCCTTGGCGATGTAGGCTCCAAGAATGGTGCCTAATGAACCGGCACCGTAGATGGCTATACGCATATGCTCTTTTGTTTGAATGATTAGCTTGTTTATCGGTGAGGGCTACTCCTCGGGATAGATCATCTTCTTCGTAACACCTCCATCCACCGTGATGCACTGTCCGTTGATGAAGTCGCTCTTCTCCTCGCACAGGAAGAGACAAGTGCGGGCGATATCCTCGGCGCGACCGACACGGCCCGAGAGGTGGAAGCTATGGTCTTCGGGGCGTATGACCTCCTCCTCGTTGACGCTAATCCAGCCCGGGGCAATGCAGTTGACGGTGATGTGATAGGGAGCCAAGGAGACCGCCAATGCATGGGTGAGCGACCAGATGCCACCCTTCGAGGCGGCATAGGCCTCCGTGCCCGCTTCGCTTTGCAGGTAGCGGGTCGAGCAGAGATTGACGATGCGCCCGTAGGGGTTGGTTGCTCCCTGCTTTTCCCGATGGATGGCCAGTAGGCGGGCCGTGATGAAAGCCGAGCGGAGGTTGGTGTTCAAAATCTGCTCAAAGTGCTCGACTGTGGTGGTTGTAAGGGGCTCAAAACCGCCTATGCCGACATTGTTGACGAGGATGTCGAGGTCTCCCCACTCATCGAGCAGCGTTTGTACGGCGGTCTCCAGGGCTGCCTTGTCGCAGACATCGAGTGGAAAGAAGCGTGCTCCCGTCGAGGCGGCTACCTGTTCGCCACGCGCTGTGTCAATATCGCAAAAAGCCACTCGGTCGCCTGCGGCTGCAAAAGCCTCTACAATGGCACGTCCGATACCGTGTCCTGCCCCTGTTACAAAGATTCGTCTCATGGTTGTTTACTTCATTATACCTTACATTCACAGTTGAAGGTCTGCCGTTCTGTTGACAAAGATACAAAAAAAGTTGATAGGCATAGGTGGCAGCACCTCTTTTTTCATGGGAAGATGTGCCTGGGAACTTAGCCCGTTTGTGGCAAATGACCATGGGTGAGGTTTGTGTTATTGCACTTTTTGTGCTATCTTCGTGGGGAAATAATACATGCCTGAACTATGATGCATATACTGATTGCTTTGGTGGCCTTATTCGTGGGCGTTATTGTGGGTTATTTGGTAAGTAAGCGCGGCATTGCTCGTGCCGAGCAACGTGTGGCGGATCTGACCAATCAGACCCTGCAGGCTGCGGCTACGGAATCGGCATTGCGAACAGAGGTCGAATTGTTGAAACAGCAAGCCGTGAGCGAGCAGCAGCGAGCAGCAGAGGAGTTGCTGCGTCGCAATGAGGAGTTCCGCCTACGCTATGCCGAGCAAGAGCAGCGATTCAAGGATGCCGATGTGGCTCGTCGTGCCGAGTTTAAGCAACAGCTGGAGCAGCAACTGGAGCTGGTGAAGACGCAACTCAAGCAGCAAACCGAGCAGAGCAATCGGGAGAGTATTACCGAGATTTTGCGTCCCTATCGGGAGCAGCTGGAGCAGATTAAACAACAGAGTGTCGAGGATCGTGCAGCCTTGCAGAACGAAATTAAGCGATTTGTTGAAACGGGAGGACACCTCACGCGAGAGGCAGACCGCTTGGTGACGGCCTTAAGTGGCAGTGTGACCATACAGGGGAATCTGGGCGAGAAGCTGCTGCGCGATATTCTGGCAGGCTCGGGATTAAAGGAGGGTGTGCAATATAAATTGCAGCAGACCGTGCGCAACGAGGATGGTACAACCGCAAAAAATAGCGATGGGCGCAAGATGCGTCCCGATGCGGCGTTGATCTATCCCGAGACGAACAGCATTCTCTATATCGATTCAAAATTCCAACTTCCGGCGGAATTGGACTTTGAGCATCTTCAGGCAGAGAATCAGGGCGAGGTGCTGAAAACATTTGCGGCCAAGATTGCCGAGCAGGCACGCAAACTCTCGGACCGAAATTATGACCGTAGCAACAATGAGGGGTATATCCCGTTGCCATATGTCATTATGTTTGTGCCGAGCGAAACGGCACTTGCAGCCGTCACGAACTTCGATCGTACACTCTGGCAACGGATGTTTAGCGAGTATGGCGTCTGCCTTGCCAGTGAGCGTAATCTCTTGGTGCTGATTGAGATGGTGCGCTATATGTGGCAGCGACAGGTAACCCTCGATAACCATGAGGATATTATCAAGAAGGCCGAGGTGGTTCTGGATCGAGTGGTGGACTTTATGGTGGAATTTGGAACCGTAGAAAAGGCACTTGCGGATGCGGTCAATGCAGCCGATAAGATGCGAGGACTGACGAGTTCGCAAGGACACTCTATCGCGGTGGCTGTGAGAAACCTCACTGCATTAGGCGTCAAGCCGAATAAAGTAACCAAGAAAGATCGTCCGGCTCAACTGAAGTCGATGTTGCAGCGTGCAAGTTTGCCTATGACCGAGGAGGTGGAAGCGATAGATTCGGTTGAATCGGAGGAATAGCGTTTATGGAAAATAGGACATCCGACCTGTAATAAGGTCGGATGTTTTTTTGGCTTAATGGTCAAAAAA
Source organism: Alistipes sp. (assembly GCA_017623115.1). Lineage (GTDB taxonomy): Bacteria > Bacteroidota > Bacteroidia > Bacteroidales > Rikenellaceae > Alistipes. The sequence goes on along the minus strand of JAGAPT010000033.1, from coordinate 9,071 downwards.
TATCCAATTAACTATGAGTGGCTCCACGATAAAAGCCGTAAACCATGACAAAGATAGAGAAAAATAATTGAAACCACGAAATTTTGCAGAAAACCAGGTTGCTAAATCGAAACGCTGTCATGAAATTTTCCTAACTTTGTAGAAAGAAACTACGAAGAATAGTCGAATCCGATAAAACAGAACATGTATGGTAATCCGTTCGATGCTCGAAAATGATCTGTATAAATTTTCGATGTCGCACTACTATCAGGTGCATTATCCCAATGCGTGGGGTGCATTTACGTTTCACGACCGCAATAACACCGAATATGTCGAGGCGTTTGTAGCTACGCTCAAAGAGGAGTTCGCAAACCTTGCCACCCTTGCCTTGCAGCCGTCGGAGTTCGCGTGGGCGGTGAAGACCATCAGCTATATCCCTCCCTGTTTCTGGGAGTGGCTGCGCCAGTTCCGTTTTGAGCCCGAGCGCATCCATGTGTGGCTCGATGAGGCGCATCACCTGCATATCGAGGTGGCCGATGCGATGTATAAGGTGACCTTTTATGAGATTCCGATTTTGGCGATTGTCTCCGAACTCTATCATCGCTCGATGGGCGATGGCTACCAGACACGCGAGGAACTTGCCGAGGTGATTACCCCACGCATGGAGCGGAAGGTCGCTATTGCCTCTGAGCACAACCTCTATTTCGCCGATTTTGGTCTCCGCCGCCGTTTCAGTGCTCACGCTGAAGAGTTGGTGATTGAGTATATGAAATCACATTGTCCCACCTTTACGGGCACCTCGACCGTTGCGCTGGCCATGAAGTATGATATCCGCCCGATCGGCACCATGGCACATGAGTGCTTCATGTTTCAGGCGGCTGTACACACCCCCAAAGAGGCCAATTATGAGGTCATGGAGCGGTGGGTTGATGTCTATGATGGCAACCTGGGAACGGTGCTCACCGATACCTATACGGTGGATGCCTTTCTGCGCAATTTCTCGATGAAATTGGCGAAACTCTACGATGGTGTGCGACACGACAGCGGTGACCCGAAACTGTTTGGCGATCGCATCATTCGCAAATATGAGTCGTATGGCATCGATCCGCTCAGCAAGACGATTGTCTTCTCGGATGGCCTCGACTTTGAGACAGCAGCCGATATTAAAGAGTATTTTGCAGGCCGCATCAAGGTAACATTCGGCATTGGTACGAACCTCACCTGCGATATTCCCGACGTGCGTCCCATGAATATCGTAATGAAATTGAAGGAGTGCCGCATCAACGAGCGTCAGCCTATCTACGGATGTGTGAAATTGAGCGATGTTCCCGGTAAAGCCATTGGTACTCGGGCGGACATCGAAAACTATAAATATCAGCTTGGAATAGGGTAGTGATGTTTCACTTGCAGCCGAAAAGGTTGTGATATAAAGGCAGACAGGCGGGGATATGTAGCGATGGGTATCTCCGCCTGCTTGTTTTTTGGCACAATTTTGGAAGTATCGGTATCCATCAATCTTGAAAATAGCGATATGAAGCAGCAGGATAAGAAACATTTGACGGCAGCGAATGGGCGGCCAATTGCCGATAATCAAAATACACAAACTGCGGGGGTGCGTGGCCCTGTGACGATGCAGGATCCGTGGCTTATCGAGAAACTCGCTCACTTTGACCGTGAAGTAATCCCTGAAAGGCGTATGCATGCCAAGGGCGCAGGAGCCTATGGGACATTTACCGTCACGCACGATATTACGGCCTACACGCGTGCCTCGATTTTTGCCCAGGTGGGCAAAAAGACCGACTGCTTTGTCCGCTTCTCGACTGTGGCCGGTGAGCGTGGCGCGGCCGATGCCGAGCGCGATATTCGAGGCTTTGCGATGAAGTTCTACACCGATACGGGCAATTGGGATTTGGTGGGGAACAATACTCCGGTCTTCTTTTTGCGAGATCCGTTGAAATTTCCCGACCTCAACCATGCCATCAAGCGCGATCCACGAACCGGTATGCGCTCGGCGAACAGCAACTGGGATTTCTGGACGCTGCTGCCCGAGGCGTTGCATCAGGTAACCATCACCATGTCACCGCGTGGTATTCCTTGGTCGTTTCGCCATATGCACGGCTTTGGCAGCCATACTTACAGTTTTATCGATGCCGACAATCGTCGTACATGGGTGAAGTTTCACTTGCGCACGTTGCAGGGTATCAAGAATATGACCGATGCCGAAGCGGAGGCTGTGATTGCCAAGGACAGGGAGTCGCATCAACGCGACCTGTTTGAGGCGATTGAGCGTGGCGACTATCCACGTTGGCTGATGCAGGTGCAACTGATGAGCGAGGAGGAGGCGCGGAACTACCATCTCAATCCGTTTGACCTGACAAAGGTGTGGTATCACGGCGATTTCCCGTTACATGATGTGGGCATTTTGGAACTGAACCGAAACCCCGAAAACTTCTTTGCCGAGACCGAGCAAGCGGCCTTCAACCCGATGAACATCATCGACGGCATCGGCTTTTCACCCGACAAGATGCTGCAGGGGCGACTCTTCTCCTATGGCGATGCGCAGCGTTACCGCTTGGGTGTCAACCACCACCTCATCCCTATCAACCGTCCTCGCTGCCCCTATCATGCCTATCATCGTGATGGGCAAATGCGCACCGATGGTAATGCAGGACGCACGATTGCGTATGAGCCGAATAGTTATGGCGAGTGGCAGGATCAGCCTGCGCTGAAAGAGCCGCCTTTGGCTGTTGCGGGCGGGGTATATAACTACGACGAGCGTGAGTTGGATAGTGATTACTTTACGCAGCCGGGTAAGTTGTGGCGACTGATGTCTGATGCTGACCGGCGAGCCACCTGTGAGAATACGGCTCGGGCGATGGGCGATGCAGAACTCTTTATCAAACAGCGGCATATCCGCAACTGCCACCGAGCCGACCCCTCGTATGGAGAAGGAGTGGCAAAGGCACTGGGGCTTTCGCTGGCCGAAGCCCTAACAGCCGAGGACCCCGCGCATCCATCGTGGGATGAACGATAAAGCAAACGAGGGATGGCTCATCGGCCGTCCCTCGTTCATACATTGCAGCGCGTCCTATTTTAACTGCTTGCCATCTGCAAAGGCGTTGCCGACCACCTCGCCAAGCTCGATGTAGTGGTGGTGGATCGGGTCATAGGTGATAGGGCGCAGTTTGCGGTAGTCGATTTTGCCGTCGGTAAGGATTTGTTCGTCGGCACACACATTCACGATACGGCCTACGAGGTGGTTGCTCTCCGTATCATACGACACTAACTCGCACTCCAGCGTCATCGGTAACTGTTCGATAATCGGAGCGTTGATCACCTCCGAGCGCACGGCCGTAAAGCCTGCCTTGGCAAACTTCTCGGGCTCTTTATTGCCCGACACGATGCCTACATAATCACATGCCACAATCTGCTCGGCGGTCGCCATGCTCACGGTAAACGCCTTGGTAGCGAGGATGTTTTTCGTCGTCTTGTGTCCCTCCGAGATGCAAATCCCGATGTGGTCATCGGTGAAAATGCCGCCCCACGCCGCATTCATCGCATTGGGCGTGCCCTGCTCATCATATGCTGCCACAATCAGCACCGGCATCGGATAGAGCCAACTTTTCGATCCAAAATTTTTGCGCATAATTAGTTTGTTTTAGTTCGTTTCTCTCATTCAATTTGCTCGCCAAAAGCCTATTTTGCAAACCACATTTCATTCTCCCGTCGGGCGGCGAAGGCGGAGTTGAAACGAGCTGCTGCGAGGGAGTATTTGATGCCGTAGAAGCGGCGGGCTTTTGCGGGGCAGACCACAATGCAACGACCACACTTGATGCACTTCGTCTTGTCCACGCCTTTTGGTGAGGCGGGGTCTATGGCACCCGTCGGGCAGAGGCGGGCACACGCTCCGCATCCATTGCATCTGCACGATGCTGTCGGCCAGATAGGGATACCGCCGGGTACCTTATAGGGACGATTGCCCGGGAGGTCTATCTCCCCAAAACCTGTTGCCACAAGCTCGGCACTCCTCTCCGCAAAAGTTTTAATATCAGCCATATCCTCCGCATCGGGGCGAGCCTTGCCAACCTTTGGGAAGATGGAGTGCTGAGCCACGAAAGCACCAGCCGAGACGGTGCGGAAGCCACACTCGGTCATCATATCGTGCAACTCCAAAACGGCATCGTCGTAGTGGCGATTGCCATATACCGCCACGACCACCGCAGGGGTGTTGTCGCCCTTGAATCGGCGCAGACGCTCTGCCACCATAGCAGGCACACGACCCGCATATACAGGCACGCCGACAACCACAAGCTCATCGGCAGGAATTGCGATCTCTTCAGTTAATGCATCGTTGGTGATGTCATAGGCTGTCACCTCGTTTGAGAGGTTGGCCGCCACAGCTTCCACCACACGCCTGGTGGTGTATGTGGCACTAAAATAGATGGTTGTTATCTTCATAATTATCGATGGTTTCCTTTTTCTTCCTCAAGTAATTTGCGTTTGCGCTCCAGCTGTTCCCCATCGCGACGGCCGTTGTAGCCACCCAATGTGCCATCGGCAGCCACCACACGATGGCATGGTACTTCCGGTGCAAAAGGGTTGCGCTTAAGGGCCTGACCCACCGCCTGCGCACTACGACAGCCTATACGCCGTGCCAACGCACCATAAGTGATGGTTTCACCTGCCGGAATATCGAGCAGTGCAAGATATACGCGCCGCTGAAAGGGTGTTATAATGGTCGAATACATCACCTTATCATGAATATCGCTCATCTTCGTTTATTCAACTGCTTCAACATAAAAACTGACCGGTCGAAAGCCGTCATTGCACGAGAGCATGGCCGAATGGGGGTTCTGCATCCACCCATCGAAGAAATTACCTCCGCCCGCAGCCAATTCGCGCACAAACGGCAACAAAGTCTCCCAAGCACTATCGCACATACCCTCGGGTTTCGCACAATTCTCCACGATAAAGGTCTGTCCAAGGCGCATATCGCACGTATGTTCAATAGGATTTTCGTATTGCGCCATAAGGTCTGCATACTGCGTAATACGCATCACGGTAATTTTTATCTTTTTCATTCTATCTCACCATTTATTCTTCGTTTAACAACCGAAAAGGCCTTCCGGTAGAGTGCTGAGTCGGGCATTGTCGTCAGCATCTCCTTAAAGCGGCTCATCGGCACGGCAAAGGTCAATTCGTTCTTCGGAACAAGTGGTCGTGCCGAAGGGTCGAACATGCCGAGGAAACAGCTGCGACCATGCTTGCGATTCTCCGTGGTGGCAAATGAAATTACTGCAGCACAACCCGATGCGAACTTCGTTACCACGGCATCCTCGGCATTGTTATCATAAAACGCCCACGTGCAAAGCCCCGACACCACATCGGGCGTAGCGAAGAATACAACCGCCTCAATGCCGTCCCAATTCGTGAGCCTATCGACACGCACAAAGTTGAGGTAGGGCTTGTCGGTCAGCTCGATTTCGAGGCTCTCGACATAGCCCAGCACCTGTTCGGGTGTCTGTTTGTAATGCTCCGTTCCCGACACAAAGAGAGGCACACGCTCAGGCATTGGGCGGAAAGCGGTATATAGTCCGCCACCTCCACACTGCACATTCTCGGCTGTGAGCGTCAGCGTATTGCCCTCGCAGACCTTGCGGATAGCGCCAATTATACATCGCGGCACACGGCTCTCGGGATTCACGGCGGTATCGCCATACCAAAAGGCAATAGGCATTGGCGCAGCCTCGCCAAACGCCTCACGAAACATCTCGATAAATTGTTGTGGAGTCATAACGATTCGTTCTATTTTACCCCAAAGTTACTGATAATCTCAAAACAAAAAGAGAAAAAGCCGAAACTTTTTCTCTCTTCAAACAGATTCTGAAAGCCTACAATCCCATCTTCGGCTTGTCGATTACCTCGAACTTGCCGGGGGATATGTAGGTGTAGGCGAGCATAGTATTCTATTTACAATTACCTTTTGCTAAATTGCAATCACTACATAATACTTGCAAATTTTCAAGAGTGGTTTCACCACCTTTTGACCAAGGAATAATATGGTCAAAGTGTATATTGTGCAAACCATCATTGCACTCTACTCCACATAACCTACATCTATTGCCATCACGCATTAGCACTTGCACTTTCAATCGTGCGCTTGGTTCCCTTTTCGTTGTGTGCTTGATACCATCTTTATTTATTCTCACATTGGGTTTTATGACTGATTCTTCTTCTGACATATAAATAACAAAAGCATCCAAGGCATTGTACCAACTCCCAAAACGCTGTTCATATGTGCCCACGGAAAACAATGATAATGGTTTTTGAATATCACTATATTTGGGCTGTCTGCCTAATGTAAGCCATATATGTTCTATATTTGCAAATAGTTCCTCATTCGGGATATTAATCCTAGATCTTGACGGCTTTAAGTCACATAGTTCTAATACTTTGAACCAACTTCCAAAGCGTCTTATCAAAGTAGTCGGATGGAATTTTCCGTATTGCACATAAATGTCCTGACTCATAGTTGTGAGTCCATATGTACTAGCTATGTTTTTTACATCAGCAAGTAATTCCTCATTTGGAATATTGCGATTAACCTTTTTAACTGCAAATTTCATCTAACATTATTTATACTTTACCAATGAATAGTTTCACAAAGTTAACCATAATTTCAATACAACGTGTAGCAAATCATCAATAATCCTCCTCATAATCATCGAAGTCGTATGACGAATCATTGTCGTGAGAGTTGTCGTGCGAAGGGGTGTCCGAGTCATCATCGAACAGTTCCTCATAAATCCACGCTGCAAGCAGCCAATCCCAAAGTGACATAACAAAAAGCAATTAAGGGTTACTTTGCGACAAAGTAACCCCGAGTTTTTGACAACTTTTGACAAAAGCCAATAAAAAAGAGAAAAAGCCGAAGCTTTTGCTCTCGTTAGATTATTGTCTCTGCTTTCGATCCCACGATTTCAGTTTATCCTCGTCGGTGATTGGGCGCACAACACGACAGGGGTTGCCTACCGCAACCACATTTGACGGAATATCCTTGACCACCACCGAGCCGCCTCCAATCACCACATTCGAGCCAATCGTAACGCCCGGCATAACCTGCACGCCCGCACCAATCCACACATTATCGCCGACGGTGATAGGGTAGGCGTACTCCAAGCCTTGGTTTCTGCGTTCGGCATCGATGGGGTGCCCTGCCGTGTGAAAACCGCAGTTGGGAGCCACGAAGACATTGTTGCCAAACTTCACCTTCGCACCATCCAAAATAACGGTGTTGTGGTTGGCAAAGAAGTTCTCGCCAATCTCGATGTTGTAGCCGTAGTCGCACCAAAAGGGGGCAACAATGCAGAAACTCTCGCCCGCCGTCTTGCCCAGCAACCGACGCATGATCTGCTGCTGCGCGGCGGTGTCCGACGGCCGCAGGTTGTTAAAATCATAGCATAGGTCTTTGGCCACCTTGCGCTCCTCGATCAGGTCAGTATCGTTGTTTGCATCGTACAACATTTGACGCAACATCTTCTCTTTCTCGGTCATCTTAAAAACATTGAATCACAACAAATATACTTTAATCCCCTTTCAATTGATGCATTTTTGAGTGGCGGGGACACAGCCAATAAACTCTCCCGCGCGTTCCGATTTTGCACCCTTAACTATGCATTCACTCCATCTATCTCTCGTTGCAAGGTGTCAAGAAACTTCGCAGCGTGAGCTCCGTCCATTTGGGTATGGTGGAATTGGAACGACACACTCAGCGTTGTCTTAAACAACCCACGCTTATACTTGCCCCAAATCATAAACGGATTGTTGAAAATGCCGCTATACATACCCACAGCGCCATCTATTTCGTATTGCGCCAAAGCCGAGGTGCCGATAACCATACTATCTGCCGAGAGGTCGTGGTCGGTGCAACGCTCCGCCACTTGCTTCGTCAGACGCTGATAGTCGCTGTTGAACTGCACCAAATCCTCATTGTAAGGCAGGTCGCACGAACTCACCTCGCCCGCCGTGTTGGCAACAATGGTATTTACGGCAATGGTGTCGTACTGCATCAATTTGTCGCCCACGGGCAACATATAGAACTCCTTAACCTGCACGGCAGCACGACCGATGCAGTAGCACATCAACATATTGAATTTAAGCCCTCGCTTGCGGCTGATTCTCACAAGGCGCGACACATCGAGCGTCTTGAAAAATGTAACCATCGGCATTGGTGCCTGCATCCACATCTCAAAGGCGTATGCACGAGTTGTCTGTTGGGGATTTATCTCTCTCATGGCTGTAAGTTTTTGATAAAGGGCCACAAAAGTAATCATTTCTTTGCAAAGTCCACAAAAGGCGGGGTTGTATTTGTATGAAAGGTATGATGTCCCCTCCTCACCTGCTTTTGCAGATGAGCCGCAAAATCTTGCCGCTGGGCTACAGGTGAGCCGTTTTCTGCTCCAAGCGAAGCCTCCCTTTTCAGAGTTGTGGTTAAGGCGAGAGTAGGGTACTTTGTTCTTCCGAGCCGTAGCAACGAAAAGGAGCGAAGCGAACTTAAAGGGCGGTTTGGAGAGATTGTCTATATGGTCGCGGACTCTTCCGCGAAACGCACAAAAAAAGGATAGCTTTTTGCTATCCTTCGTGCGTTGAGCGGAAAACGAGAGTCTGTCCATCTGCTCTCCACTCTGTATATCAAGCACTTGCCTTTGCCCAGTACTATACTCCCAATTCGAGGGACACTTGGGAGGGTTCAGGGTGTCGTTTTCGAGTCCGACTTTTGCCATACAAACTTCAGAACTACAGTTGCTTACGACAAATTTACAAATAATTTTTGAATTGACAAAATCGAAGAGAGATGGTCTCAGTTTGTAGCCACCTCTCTTCGGTTTATTGAACATTAGCGCTGGCCTTCGCTTTGCTATTACGCTTGTGAGCGATTAGGTTCTGCAGCATCTCCTCGCTACTCTTGATTGTGTGAGCACGCAAGCAACGCTTGATCTCGGCAATCTGGTAGTAATACTTGTTGCCAATGGTGCTGTAAGTGATTTTGCCGGCACTGCGTAGGCGTTTCAGGGTCTTGTCGCAGATGCAGA
>JAGAPT010000032.1 GCA_017623115.1 Alistipes sp. | reverse complement strand
CTCGTAGAAGTGGTAGTAGAGGGCATCGCGCCAGTCGGTGCGCTTGCCTTCGAGCAGAGGCAGGAACGACTCGCCATGCATCTCCTCGGGCACCTCTACACCTGCAAGATCGAGGAAGGTGGGGCCGTAGTCGATGTTCTGCACGAGTTGGGGTATATCACCCTTCTTGCCACCGGGGAGACGAACGAGGAGGGGTGTGCGGAACGACTCTTCGTACATGAAGCGCTTGTCAAACCATCCGTGCTCGCCCATATAGAAGCCTTGGTCAGAGGTGTATACAATCATCGTGTTCTCCAGCAAACCCTCCTTCTCGAGGTAGTCGAGCACGATGCCTATATTGCGGTCTACAGAGGTGATGACACGCAGATAGTCGCGCATGTATTGCTGGAATTTCCATTCGGCCAACTCTTTGCCCGAGAGGTTACGGGCCTTGAAGTCGGCAATCACGGGATCGTAGTGGCGGTCCCAAGCGGCTTGCACCTCGGGGCGCATGCGCTGGCGGTACATCTCGCGTCCCCAGCCTTCGTAAGCGCTGTGGAGCTCGTTCTCGCGGTCGGCCATCTTGAGGTCATATACGATGCTCATGTCCTTGGCGATGCTCATCTGCTGTTGCTGGGCAGCGGTGCGGCCTTCGTAGTTGTCGTAGAAGGTTTCGGGCACGGGGAAGTTGCTGTCGCTGAAGAGGTGGAGGTCACAGGTGTCGGGCATCCAGGTACGGTGCGGCGCCTTATGGTGCAGCAGCAGACAGAAGGGCTTTTCGGGGTTGCGCAGGCTGTCGAGCCAGTTGATGGCTACGTCGGTCGTGATATTGGTGGCGTAACCCTCGCGCTGGATGCGCTCACCGTTGCGAATGAAGTAGGGGTCGTAGTATTCTCCTTGTCCGATGAGGATGTCCCAGTAGTCGAAGCCCGTGGGGTTCGAGGCCAAGTGCCATTTACCCACAACAGCAGTCTGGTACCCGGCTTGTTGCAGCAGTTTGGGGAAGGTGAGCTGCGAACCGTCGAAGCGGGTGCTGTTGTTGATGAAGCCATTGGCATGGCTATGCTTGCCAGTAAGCATACAGGCGCGGCTCGGGCCACTGATGGAGTTGGCTACGAAGCTGTTGGTGAAGCGTACGCCCTCATTGGCTATGCGGTCAATGTTGGGCGTTTCAATGTAACGCTGGTCGTAGGCACTGATGGTTTGGTACGAGTGGTCGTCGCACATGATGAAGAGGATGTTCATCGGCTTCTCGGGTGCGGTAGCCTCGGCCTTCTTGTCGGCTCCGGCACAGGCGGTGAGTCCTGCGAGTGCGGGGAGGAGAATCTTACTTTTTTGCATAGTGTTGTTTGTTATGATATTATGTTTTTTGTTGTTGACTAAGAGGGTTCAGAGTTTTCGGTGATATCAGAGAACGCTGGTCGTTATTGTTCACTTGCAGAGGTCACCTTGCGGAAGGTGGCAGGCACGGGAGCCTCGAAGTGCATCAGTTCGCGTGTCACGGGATGCACGAGCGAGAGGCGGTGGTTGTGCAGCATGAGTCGGCCTATGGGATTGGTGTTGCCACCATACTTGCGGTCGCCGGCTACGGGGTGCCCTATGTCGGCAAGCTGTACGCGTATCTGGTTCTTGCGGCCGGTGAATATCTGCAGGTCGAGCAGCGAGTGATGCCCGTTGCTCTGCACCACACGGTAGCGTGTCACGGCCAAGCGTCCCTCGTCGGGCTTGCGGGCGATATATACCATCATATTATTGTTGTTCTCCACGAGGTAGTGGCGTAGCTCCTGATGTTCCTCTTCGGGGCAGCCCTCCACGACGGCCGTGTAGCAACGCTCGCGGATGTAGCTGTCCCATCCGAAGCGCAGTTCGCGCTGCGTGTCGGGGTCTTTGGCAAAGATGAGGATGCCCGAGGTGTATTGGTCGAGACGGTGGCAGATGTAAGCCATGGCACGCGGGTCCTTCTGCTTCAGGTACTCGGTGAGCAATCCCTGTGCCGTCTTCTTGTTGGTGTCGCGCCCCATGGAG
>JAGAPT010000031.1 GCA_017623115.1 Alistipes sp. | reverse complement strand
GTGCGTTGCGTACAGGCGATGAACGAGCCATACGAGCCCGCCACACTTCCCACGGTAGGCACACACGAACGGGCACTGATATCGACATTGAGGAATGCCTTCACGAAACGGGATGCCTCATGCTTCAACTCGGGCACACCCGCAGCTGCCGGATATTGCGAGCCTACGCCTCTATCGAGTGCCGCCTTCTCGGCCTCCACCCCTGCCTGATTCACGGGCAAGCCGGGCGAGCCTTGATCCATACGGATGAACGGAATACCCGTCTCCTTCTCCAAATATTGTGCCACCAACAGCACTTCGCCAATGGTCGCTCTCGAAAGGTCGGCCACTCGACATTCCCGTGCCGCCTTTTCCACTAATTCTTCACTGAATATTTTCATTGGGTTATTTTTCTTTTGGCACGGATTTCACGGAACCCGTCCTCTGCTTCTCACAAGTCTTTGGTCGTTCGGACAACACAGAAACATCAAGTATGAAACCGTGTTAATCCGTGTAATCCGTGCCTAAAAAATATCACTTCACTGCATTCAATCCCAAATCGAATGCTTGTTGATTGGCTTCTACTATCTTTTCTCCCTTCGATGCAAACACACGTGCAATGCTTTCGCGGAGTTGTTCGGGCGTGAGGATTTCGATGTATCGGGCAGCCATACCGAGCAATACCACGTTGGCACTCTTCGGCAGGTTGTTTTCCTTCGCCACATCCTCTATCGGGAGAGCAGCTACCTTCGGGAGGTTATTCAATTCCTGCATCAAGGCTTCTTCTTCGGGATAGTTGGGGATGTTCTTGAACGGATGCGAGGATGTTACTACCCATCCTTCCTTATTTAAATAAGGCAGATAGCGGAGGGCTTCCATCGGCTCCATCGAGATAATCAAGTCGGCTGCTCCTTGCTTAATCAAATCCGAATGGATGAGGTCGGTCGAGAGACGGAGATTGGATTGCACGTCTCCCCCACGCTGACTCATCCCGTGTACTTCGGCTTGCTTCAGGCTCAAGCCCGCTACGGTAGCAGCATCGCCTATGATGGTGGCAATGGTGAGGATGCCTTGTCCTCCCACACCGGCTAATATGATGTCTTTTTTCATTTCTTCTTGTTTCTTAATTTGCGTTGGAGAGTCTGCATACATTCCCGACGAGGGATGATGACAGATACACCCTTGTATTCGATTTCTTCGCGGATGGTACGGGTGATTTCTTCCATATTCTTGGGCAAGGGAACCACCACACGCACGTGCTCAGGAGCCAATCCCAAGCCGAGGCAGATGGCTTCGAACTTGTTGGTACCGGCCGAATCCTGACCACCCGTCATAGCGGTAGTGAGATTATCCGAAATCACTACGGTGATGTTGGCATTGTCGTTGATGGCATCGAGCAAACCGGTCATACCCGAGTGGGTGAAGGTAGAGTCGCCAATCACGGCAATGGCGGGAAATACACCGGCATCGGCCGCACCCTTGGCCATGGTGATAGAGGCACCCATATCTACACAACTATCGATGGCACGGAATGGAGGCAAGGCACCGAGCGTATAGCATCCGATGTCGCCGAAGATACGTGCACCTTCGTACTCAGCAGCTACCTTGTTCAATGCATCATACACATCGCGATGACCACATCCCTGACACAAGGCCGGCGGACGGGGCATCACATTTTGGGCATTGGTATAGGGTTGTTCGATGTTCACACCAAGGGCGGCTCCTACACTATCCGGAGTCAATTCACCCATACGGGGCAAATCGCCCGTCAAGCGACCCTTCACAGGGAAATCGGCACCGAGGAGGGACTTCAGTTGCTCTTCCACCAATGGCTGACCGTCTTCCGCCACGAGGATGCTCTTGCAATTCCTATGCAACAAATCGATGAGGAATTCCGGTATCGGATATTGAGAAAGTTTCAAAATAGGAACTTCCATGTCGGGAGTGATGTTTTCCATCACATAATTGTAAGCAATGCCACAAGCAATCACACCCACTTCCTTCCTCTTTCCTTCTATCAGGTTCAAGCGATTGGCACGCGAGCAATTGGATATTTTCACCAGATCTTCTTGCTTGCCCACCAATGATGCATATTGACGACGTGCATTGGCCGGAAGCAATACCCAATGGGTACGGTCGGCTTCAGGATTCAAGGCATTTTGTGCCAACGGTTCACGCACCACCACACCGGCACGGGAGTGTGCCAAACGGGTCACGACACGCATCAACACGGGGAGCTTGGTTTCCTCGGACAACTGATAGGCATACGCCATCATATCGTAAGCCTCTTGTTGGGTAGAAGGTTCGAGGATAGGAATCATGGCGAACTTGCCATAGAAACGTGAGTCCTGCTCGTTTTGCGACGAGTGCATCGAGGGGTCGTCCGCGGCCAATACCACCAAGCCACCATTTACACCCGTAATGGCGGAGTTCACAAAGGCATCCGCAGCTACGTTCATACCCACGTGCTTCATACATACCAACGCACGCTTTCCCGCATAAGCCATACCGAGAGCGGCCTCCATAGCGGTCTTTTCATT
>JAGAPT010000030.1 GCA_017623115.1 Alistipes sp. | reverse complement strand
TTCCGTCAGGCGACCGATAAGGAGCAGGTGATGTGGTTTGGCCCGCATTGTTTCGAGGCCGAGCCCTTCTGGGAGTTCTTCTATGCCGATGCACAGGAGGCGTTGCGCAAGCGTCTGGGCAAGGCGGTGCTTCGTGCCAAGATGGCCGATTTGCGTCGTCATTTCGACGAGATGCAGCAGCCGAGCTGGTTGAAGTACGGATTCGACTATGACATTCGCCCGATTCGTGCCTCGCTGCTCGACAAGGATTATGATGCCTATTTTAGCAAAAAGGCTGCCGAGGCTGTCGTGAAGATGGACGAGGCGGCTGTGAAAACCTATCTTAACTAACCCATCCACACCATGAAACGAATACTCGCTGCTTTACTGTTGGTTGCCGCCCTGCTGGGAGGTGGCAACGAGGCTTTTGCGGCCAAGGGCAAAGAGAAACTCAAGACCTTTGATGCAGGCTCCGACCTCTTTACGATGTATGTCGACATCCGCTATGGCAACCGCCCCGAGGGGGTTGCGAAGAGCGATACGGCCTCGGATCGCCTGCTCGACCTCTATATCCCGACGACGAAGGCTCCGAAGGGGGGCTATCCCGTCTTCTTCTTTGTCCACGGCGGTGGCTTTGCCGGTGGCAACAAGAGCAACGCCAAGCTGGGCTACGACCGTGTCTGCAAATCGATGGCCGAGCGTGGCTACGCCGTGGTGTCGATCAACTACTACCTGACGATGAAGTATAAGAAGGTGAAGGGGGTATCGTGCGGCAGTGAGATGAAGCACGGATTGCCGAAAACGGGTCTGTTCCATCCGCTGGTACACCAGGCCGTTCGCAACGCCTCGAGCGATGCTACGCTGGCTTTGGAGTGGGTGAAGAAGAACGCTAAACGCTTTCACCTGAATACCGATCTCCTCACCGTCTGCGGTGGCTCGGCCGGCTCGATGACCGTGCTGCACCTGGCCTACTTCTCGGGACAGCAGGTGTTGCCGATTCACAGCGTGGTGAATCTCTGGGGTGGTGTGGATGCTCCGGCTAAAATCGCTGCTCCGGCACCTCCGATGTTGATCTATCACGGCGATCAGGATGAGTTGATTCACGTCGATTACGCCTATGCCTTCGAGAAACGCTTGCAGGAGATTGGCGTACCGGTCGAGATGCATATCCTGGTGGGCAAGGGACATGCGCAGTATGTGCACATTGCCACGAAGCGTTGCGACGAGATAGATGCCTTTATCAAACGAATGACCAATCAAAACTAAAAAATGACCCACATATGAAAAAGATGATGAAATGGGCCTTGGGCCTGGCCGTGATGGCCGGTTTTGCAGCATGCGAGAGCCTCGAATTGCCCGGATATACGGCCGAGCCGCAGGTATTGGAGACCAGCTCGCCCTTTACGACCCTGTATAAAGATATTCGCTACGGCGAGGTACCCGAGAGCGGGCCGGAAGACCGCACCTCGGATCGCCTGATGGACCTCTACATTCCTAAATTTGCCGCTCCGAAAGGGGGCTATCCCGTCTTCCTCTTTGTGCATGGCGGAGGCTTCTCGGGTGGCGATAAGTGCGATACGGGCAAGGGTTATCATGACATCAGCCGTGCGATGGCCGAGTGTGGCTTTGCCGCTATCTCGATGAACTACTACCTGACGCTCAAATATGACAATCCGTCGAAGGTGTCGTGCTCGGCCGAGATGAAAAACGGCCTGCCCGCTACGGGGACGTTCCACCCCGATTTGCAAAAGGCGATAGACAACGCCTCGGACGATGCTGTTGCCGTCTTGGAGTGGATTAAGGCCCATGCCGAGCAATATAAACTCAACCCCAACCATGTGGTTGTCTGCGGTGGCTCGGCCGGCTCGATGACGGTGTTGCAGTTGGCCTACTTCTCGGGTCAGCGGGTGTTGCCGATTCGTGGTGTGGTAAATCTGTGGGGTGGTGTTGCCAATCCTTCGGCCATCGAGCTGCCGGCACCCCCGATGCTGATTTATCATGGCGATAAGGACGACCTGATTCATGTCGATTATGCCCATGCTTTTGAGGCTCGCCTGCAGGAGCTGGGTGTGCGTGTCGAGAAGCATATCCTGGAGGGTAAGGGCCATGCCCAATACACCTATATCCGCAAAAACCACATCAACGATATTGTGGAGTTTATGCGTAGCCTGTAGTCGAAGAAAACGATGAAACATAACCTGTTTTTATGGTCGTTGGCAGCCTTTGTGGTGGCCCTGACCTCCTGCACGAAGCAGGATATCGAGGAGTTTGCAACCGACGGCTCGACGCAGACTCTTGAAGTTACCGCTATGGGCGGGGCAGATGGCCGCACAGTCTTTGGCCCCTCGACCGATGAGGGTGCCACCTATCCCGTGTTGTGGAAAAAAGATGCCACGGGTCGAGGAGAGCAGTTGAAGGTGAGCATGAACCTGACGTTCAATGCATCCGGCAAGCGCGTGCTGTTGAAAGACCCTTCGACGACCTACAATCCGCGCGTGAAGGGGGAGGGTGCTACCACCTCGTTTACGGTGGGCGTAGCCGACGACGGCTCGAAGAGTTATCAATTCTATGCCGTTTGCCCGGGGGAGTGCTGGAAGGAGGGGGATGATAATAGCTCCCAACCTTCGTTGATGCGCTTTGAGATTCCTGCGGTGCAGAGCCCTGTTGCTCCGACGAATGACCACAATGGCTCGTGTGACCCCCTGGCGCAACTGCTTGTTGCCAAGACGGATGCCGTGTCGACATTGCCCGAGAGCCTCACGATGCAGTTTAAGCACGTGGCGGCCTATGGTCTGTTGTCGCTGACGGGTTTGAGCGAGGAGGATGCCCCGACGTTGGTGCGTATCACTTCGTCGCAGCCCATTGCGGGTCGTTTCCATTACAATGTGGAGGATGGCTCCATTACGCGCAACGGAAGCGGCCAGGAGTATCACATTGCCTTGCATGTGCAGTCGGCCTCGTCGATTTGGTTTGCGGCCGCTCCTACGGATTTGTCGAACACCTCGCTGTGGGTGACGGTGGTTGCTGCGAATGGTGATACCTGGGTGAAGAAAATCGCCTTGGGAGATAACCGTGAGCTCAAGTCGGGACGTATTGCCAAGTTCTCGGTAGCCCTCTCGGCGGAGGATGCCGTGCAGGCGGGCTCGATTTATTACGAGAACGGCGAGCCGGTAGGTGTTGTCTATCGCAACACGGCTACAGAGCGTCGTGTGGTCAGCGCAAAGCGCATGGCGGCCAGCAAGTGGGCTACGGTAACGACCACGACGGGTGTTTCCGGCCGAACAGATGGTGCCGTTAATACGGCAGCTCTGCGCGAAAAAGGGCTTACGATACCGATGCTCGACTTCTGTGACGAGATGGGCGAAGGTTGGTATTGGCCGGCTTATGAGGAGATGCAGATTTTATGTGCTGCTTATCATGGCGTGGCAACCGCTTCGGACATTAACGCGAAGGCGGGAACAAGTTCGGCTCCTGGCCCGAAACCTGCAGCAGCTGATTTCCCGATTGCCGAACGCAAAGCGCAATTGGCATTTGATGCGTTGCTGATTGCTGCCGATGGCGATGCGATGAATTATGCCGATCCCTCTACGAGTTACGGTGAGCGTTATTGGTCCAGTTCGGAGCATAGCACTACGACAAAAGCGCTCTATATGCAGTTTGGAGCTTATCAAGGTTCCAGTGCCACGAAAACAGGCTATAACTATTACGGCCGTGCCATCAAGGTGATAGCCAAGGATGCCACCGATATACCGACCATGACCCCCGATTTGCGCTATGCTACAACCCGTGAAGGGGTTACCATAGGCAGCACCTCGGATCGTCTGCTCGACCTCTACCTGCCGGCTGCATCGAATGTGGCTCCTGCAGGTGGTTATCCGGTCTTCCTCTTTGTGCATGGAGGCGGATTTAGCGGCGGAGACAAATATGACTCAACGAAGAGTGATGGTGGCTCCAATGCCAAGATTTGTATGGCGATGGCCGAGCGTGGTTTTGTGGCCGTCTCGATAAACTACTACCTGGGGTTAAAGCATGATAATGCTTCGGGCACGTCGTGTACGGCCGAGATGGCGGGAGGTTTGCCCGCTTCGGGAGCCTTTAGCGAGGATATGCAAAATGCCATCCGAAAGGCCTCGGAGGATGCAGCCTTGGCACTGGGATGGATCAATACCCATGCATCGACCTATAACCTGAATACCGCGCGTGTAGCGGTTGCGGGTGGCTCGGCCGGTGCCATCACGGTGCTCGATTTGGCCTATCTGGCGGGACAAACGACCTATCCGATACAGGCTGTCGTCGATTTGTGGGGTAGCGTAGCCAATCCTTCGGCTATCGGAGCAAATGGGGCCGCTACACCCCCTGCATTGATCTACCATGGTACGAAGGATACGTTGGTCAATTACGCCTATTCGGTAGCCATTGCCGAGCGACTGGAGGCGTTGGGTGTGCGGGTCGACTTCCACACCCTGGATGGCAGAGGACATGGTGATTATACCTACATCATCAATAACCGGATGGATGAAATCGCGGCTTTCCTCAATAGCCTTTAAGCGTAAGAAATAGGTTTATAAAACAGATTTGTTAGGTGGGAAAATCCCCTATGTGTTTGCAAAACATGTAGGGGATTTTCTTTTGCAGGCACATGGATGTGCACTTGGGGCTATTACACAAAAAACCTCTGCGAGCGCAGAGGTTCTCGGCCGAAACCTGGAGGTCTGAAGCGTGTGATAGATCAAGGCTTGTTAGGCATCATTAAGCATCGATAGGTGGTTGCAGAAGCAATTGATGCTCTATTTTGACTTCGTTTAACCTCGATAAACATCGCCACAAAAACGAAAAAATGAGCGTAAAAATAAAAATTTACGCCTGTTTTTTATTTTTCTATTTACTTCTTTGCAAAGAGGCATAGTGTTAATCTAAAAACGCTATGATTTATTCTATCAAATTTAGATTGGACATTAAGAAGAATGTCTAT
>JAGAPT010000029.1 GCA_017623115.1 Alistipes sp. | reverse complement strand
TATCTTTGACTTCGCCTTAGATACGCCTACTCGGCAAAATGCAAGTAAACTTGCTTTTGCCCTCACTTATTCGTATCTTTGCCTGCGCCTAATAAAAATGAACCATGACGGTATCACTCATTGAGGTTTTGTTTCGCGGCCTGATGGTCGGTGTGGCGGCATCCATCACGGTGGGGCCGGTTGCGGTGTTGTGTATTCAGCGTACACTCTCAAAGAGTCGTCGCTCGGGCATCATCTCGGGCGTGGGAGTGGCCTGCGCCGACACCTTCATGGCCATCGTAGCCCTGCTCTTCTACTCGATGCTCGAGCACCACATCCACCAGTACGACACCCTGCTGCGGGTCATCGGCGGCATTTTTGTCGTGATGGTCGGCGTCTACGTCTTCACGCAGAACCCCGTGCCGCAGATTCGACGCAACCGCGCCGGTCGCACCTCGCTGTGGCAGGACTTCGCCTCGATTTTCGGCCTCACGATTGCCAACTTCATCATGGTCATCCCCTACATCCTGGCCTTCTTTGCCGTCTTTGAAATCTCGTCGAACGACATCACCGGAAGTGGCTTTGCCGGCTTCCTGCGTGCCGTGCTCACCATCGGCGGATTCTTCGGCGGTGCCGTGGCCTGGTGGACCTTCGTAGCCTTTGTCATCAACCTCTTCCGCCGTCGCTTCCGCCCGCGTCACATGCTTACCATCAACCGTGTGGCCGGACTCATCATCGGCGTGTTGGGTATCTATACCATTTTATCCACCTTTTTTGATATTTTCCCCAATGTCGGATACTAAACCCCATAAAATCATCATCGCCATCGACGGCTTCTCGTCGTGCGGGAAAAGCACCTTCGCCAAAGCCATCGCATCGCGCCTCGGCTACATCTTCATCGACACCGGTGCCATGTATCGTGCCGTGACGCTCTACGCCCTCGAGCATGGAGCCATCCGCTCGGGCATCGTGCACGAAGAGGAGGTCGTAGCCCTGCTCAATGAGATGGCCATCACCTTTCGCTTCAACCCCGAGCGGGGTGCCAGCGACATCTACGTCAATGGCGACCGTGTCGAGGGGAAGATTCGCACCATCGAGGTGAGCAACTGCGTGAGTGCCGTCAGTGCCATCGCCGAGGTGCGCCACAAGTTGGTGGCTATGCAGCAGGAGATGGGTCGCAAGCGCGGCGTGGTGATGGATGGTCGTGACATCGGCACGGTGGTCTTCCCCGATGCCGAGTTGAAAATCTTCATGACCGCCGACCCTCGTGTGCGTGCGCAACGTCGCTACGACGAACTCACAGCCAAGGGAGACAACGTATCGCTCGAGGAGATTGAGCAGAATGTCCGCGACCGCGACTATCAGGATATGCATCGGGCCATCTCACCGCTGCGTCAGGCCGACGATGCCATCGTGCTCGACAACTCGGCCATGACCGTCGAGGAGCAGATGGAGTGGGTCATGGAGCGTATCGAGCAGGCACGCAACTAACCCTCAATACCGCAGATCATGCAGGTTGAAATCGACAACAAATCGGGCTTTTGTTTCGGAGTCGTACGAGCCATTTCTGAGGCCGAGAAGGCGTTGGAGCAGGGTGGCACGGTCTACTCGTTAGGCGACATCGTCCACAACCGCATGGAGGTACAACGGCTGGAAACAAGTGGCCTATGCACCATCTCGCATGAGGAGATGGCTTCGCTCACGGCCGGTGCTCGGCTCTTCATCCGTGCCCACGGCGAGCCCCCTACGACCTATGCAGAGGCAAACAAACGTGGCATCGAGGTTATCGACGCCACCTGTCCGGTGGTCGCCCGTCTGCAAGCTCGGGTTGTCAAAGCACACGACGAGATGCGCCCCATCGGTGGGCAGGTAGTGATTCTCGGCAAGCGAGGACATGCCGAGGTGGTAGGCCTCACAGGGCAGGTCGACGAGCCCACATTGGTCATTGAGGGCGAGGCCGACCTCGACCGCATCGACTTCACACGCCCCATCTACCTCCTCTCGCAAACCACGCAGAGCATCGCCCTCTTCAACCACCTCGGGGCGTTGATGAAGCAGCGAGCCGCAAACCCCGAGCAGGTAACACTCGACGACACGATTTGCCGTCAGGTATCGGGGCGCGAGCAACATCTGGCCGACTTTGCCGCCCGCTTCGATGTCGTCATCTTCGTCTGTGGCCGTAAATCCTCGAACGGCAAGGTGCTCTACGAGGTGTGCCGTCAAAGCAATCCCCGCACCTACAACATCGAGGAGGCTGATGAATTGGACCCCGCATGGTTGGAGGGCGCCACCTCGGTAGGTATCTGCGGGGCCACCTCAACCCCGAAATGGCTGATGGAACAAGTAGCAAAGAAGATTAAAGAAGAGGAAAGAGGATAGAGGATAGAGGAAAGAGATAAATGTTAATTCCCAAAACTCCCAAAACTCCCAAAATTCCCATTAATACCCGCAAACTCATGAAATACCTCATTCGTTCGGTAAAATATTTTGTCGCCTTGTGCGTTTTATGTGTAGCCTTCATGGCGTTGATGCTGCTCACCGGCACGTCGAACTTTACGGCACAGGAGACCCTCTATCTGATGTTCCATTCGGATCACTTCCTGAAGTTGGGCATTGCGATTGTGGTGTTGGCGGCCGCCTATCCCCGTTTCGGATTCACCACCCGCCGCATCGAGGGGGATATCGAGGCTCACCGCACCCAAATCGAGAACGCCTTCCGCAATGCCGGATTCCGGCTCGAGCGAGAAGAGGAGGGGGTACTCTACTTCCGAGGGGATGGCCTGCTGAAGCGTCTCACGCTCCTCTTCGAGGATGAGATTCGGGTGTCGCAGTATGGTCAGTGGATTGAGATAGAGGGCATTCGTCGGGGTGTGGCCCGGGCATGGTATCTGCTCGATTCCTATATTGAAATGGTAAAACGAGATGAGAAAAAGTAAGCATACATTCGGCATGACGGCCCTCCTGTTGGTGGCCGTCTGCCTCTCCTTCCTCTACGGACATCGCAACGACTTCGGATTGGGACGGAACATGGAGTTGGCGGTCAACATGATGCGTGAGTTGACGGTCAGCTATGTCGATTCGATTGACACGGACAAACTGATGGCGGGGGCTGCTGCCGGCATGGTGCGCGACCTCGACCCCTACACGGAGTTCATCCCCGAGAAGGAGATGTCGACATTCGAGGCTCTGACGACAGGTAAGTATGGCGGTGTGGGGGCTCTCATCCGCCAGAAGAAGGATTATGTCATCATCGCACAGCCCTACGAAGGCTCCCCCTCGGATCGTGCCGGACTGAAAATCGGCGATAAGATTCTTGCCATCGGTGGCGAGGATGCCAAGGGTTTTACAACCGAACAGGTTTCGTCACGCCTGAAGGGCGATCCGGGGAGTTCGGTCGTGGTGAAGGTCGAGCAGCTCGACGGCACGGTGCGCGAGGTTACCATCACCCGTGAACGCATCGCCATCCCGGGTGTTCCCTATGCCGGCTGGGTAGCCGAGGGTATCGGCTTTGTGCGCCACAGCGACTTCACCGAGGGGTGCTACCAGGAGTTGCGCAACGCCATCGAGCGGCTGCGCAAGGAGGGGGAGTTACAGGGACTCATCCTCGACTACCGCTCCAATGGAGGCGGATTCCTGCAGGAGGCCATCAAGATTTTAGGCCTCTTCACGGAGCGTGATACGGAGGTCGTGCGCACGAAGGGGCGCAACGAGAACCGCAGTTACCGCACCTCGACCGACCCCGTCTACAAGGATATTCCGCTCGTGGTGCTCATCAATGGCTCGTCGGCTTCGGCTGCTGAGATTGTTTCGGGCTCGTTGCAGGACCTCGACCGGGCGGTGCTCATTGGTCAACGTACCTTTGGTAAGGGGTTGGTGCAGACAACCGTGCCGATTGGCTACAACTCGATGCTCAAACTTACCACCGCCAAATACTACATCCCCTCGGGACGTTGCATTCAGGCCATCGACTATTCGCATTCGCAGCAGGGCTCGGTACGCATCATCCCCGACTCGCTGATTCGTGAGTACACGACCCGTGCCGGTCGCAAGGTCTACGATGGCGGCGGCATCATGCCCGACATCCGCCTCGAGCCGGAGTATATCAGCCGCTTTGCCGCCACGCTCTATGGCTTGGGATTCATCGAGGATTTTGGCGACGACTACATCCGTCGCAAGGGATATCAGCCCATCGACCTCGACAACTTCACCATCACGGAGCAGGATTTTGCCGACTTCAAGGCCTTCATGAAGGAGAAGGAGGTGCCCTACGAGTCGGAGACACGCAGTGCCCTGAAGCACATCAAGGAGGCGGCCAAAAACGACCGATTCAAGGCCATGGAGGCCCACATCGAGGAGTTGGAGTCGCGATTAAAAGATGACACCGAGACCAACATCGAGACCTACCGCAAGGAGATCGAGGAGTCGATTACGAGCGACCTCGTGTTGCGCCATGCCTATACGGCCGGTGTGATTCGCAACTCGCTGCGCGAGGATCGTGAGGTGAAACGCGCCATCGAGGTGTTGCGCGACACGACCGAATATCGTCGTATCCTCCGTGAGCAGAACACCGTGCGCAAATAGTTACACCCCCCCCCAAAAAACCTTTTCGTTCATGAAACTGCGTAAGATCCTCTCGTTTCGCAACCGCGTGGTCGTCATCGTGGTCGGAGTGGTCTTGGGTGCCATGTCGCTCCTCTACATGAACGATCTGGCGAGCCGTCTGCGCGAAAAGGAGAAGCACGACGTAGCCCTCTGGGCTCACGCCATGGAGCGATTGAATCGGGATGTGTTGAGTGGCACGATACAGGTGGAGGATCCGCTGGTCGACGACCTGATTTCGAGCAATAACAACATCCCCTTCATCATCACGAACGAGAAGCTGGAGGTCATCAGCTCACACCTCATCCCCGACAAAATCATCGACCACCCCGATCGCCTGCGTCGGCAAATCGACAAGTTTACCGAGGAGAACATCCCGCTTCAGGTGCGTTTCTGGTGGACTGACAGCCACTACCACATCATCTTCTACGGGCGTTCGTCGCTGCTCACGGCACTCTACTACTACCCCTACATCCAGCTGTTGGTCATTGTCGTCTTCGTGTTGCTGGTCTTCATCGCCTTCCGCTCCTCGAAGCAGGATGAGCAGAATCGGGTATGGATTGGTCTGGCCAAAGAGACGGCACACCAGCTCGGCACACCAACCTCGTCGCTGCTCGGGTGGATCGAGTACCTGCGCTCGCAACCTGTCGACCAGACCGCCGTCGAGGAGATGAACAAAGACCTCGCCCACCTGATGAAGATTGTCGACCGCTTCTCGAAAATCGGCTCGGAGACCCCGCTCATGCCGGCCAACATCAACGAGGTGGTAGGCGATTCGGTGATGTATTTCCGCAAACGCATCCCACGCAACGTCACGCTTGACTACAACGGGTTGGCTATTGCCCCCGTCGAGGCGCATATCAACACGGCCCTCTTCGAGTGGGTCGTCGAAAACCTGATGAAGAACGCCCTCGATGCCCTGCAGGGACATGGTGCCATCACCGTACACATCTCCTCGAACGATAAGCAGGTGATGGTCGATGTGAAAGATACGGGTAAAGGCATTCCGAAAGGGAACTGGAAACGCATCTTCGAACCGGGATTTACGACCAAGACCCGCGGTTGGGGCCTCGGCCTCTCGCTCTCACGACGCATCATCGAGGAGTATCACCAGGGGAAGATTGCCGTGGTAGAATCCGAACTGGGCAAGGGAACCACCTTCCGCATCACGCTCAAACGCACCCTTGACACATGAGCCACACCGAAGGAGCCATAGATCATGCAACGATGACCATCGACACGGTGGCCACCGCGGTTGCTGTGCCCATTGAGGTGGACTCCACCTCCTTCTTGTGGCCCCACTACACGACACTCGACTCGTTGCGTACCCATGCACCACAGCTCTTTCGCTCGGTGAGCCCCGAGGCACTCTTTGGCGTACACTCCGAGCAGGCCTCGATACCCTTTGCGCACGCTGAACCCCATGCGCATACGGCCACCACAGGGTTCGGACTCCTGGTCGTCGCCTTGTTGTGTCTCTATGCCACGCTCCTCTATCGCCACATCGGCGATGTACGGCTTCTCTTGGCCCACATCACCCTGCCCGGCTCATCGGGCGAACGCCTGCAAGAGGATTCGGGCAGTAGTTTCTCACGCTTTCTGACCATCTGCGGCTGGTTGGGTGTCGTATTGGCAGGGGCCTCTATCATCTATTTTACCAACGATGCCATCCCCAACGCATGGATGGGGCTGATGCCGCAATGGAGCGCACTCGTCGCTGCCCTCGGGGTGATCCTGGCCATCCTCGCCCTGCTCATCTACCAAACAGGCATAACGGCTCTCATCGGCCTCCTGACCTTTTCGCAGCCGCTTATCGAGCAGCTGTGGATGGTCAAACGACTCCTCTTTGCCCTCCTCACAATCCTCTGCGCGCCACCGCTGCTGTTGCTCGTACTTACCCCGCAGGGTGGAGGCGGCTTCTGGCTGTGGATAGTCGTCAGCGAGTTGCTCATTTCGCTCGTTTTATACCTGCACGAGACTCGAATGCTCTTTATTTCAAAAAAAATTTCAATTTTGCATTGGTTTTTGTACCTTTGCACCGTCGAAATCTTCCCAATCAGCCTGTTATGGCTCTTGGCTCTTCGACATGCATAACAAATCACTATGGCAAAATTGATCGAGCACGTGAAGAAAATATTGGTATCACAGCCTAAACCGGCTATCATCGAGAAATCTCCCTTTTACGAACTGTCGCAGAAACACCACATCGAAATCACTTACAAGCCCTTTATTCGCGTCGTAGGCGTGACGCTCAAGGAGTTTCGTGCCCAGCGTATTGAGATTCTCGACCACAGCTGCATCATCTTCACCTCCCGCTCGACGGTTGACAGTTTCTTCCACATCTGCGAAGAGGCGCGCATCACGGTTCCCGAGACCATGAAATACATCTGCCAGACAGAGGCCGTAGCCCTCTATCTGCAGAAATACATCGTCTATCGCAAGCGCAAAATCTCGTTTGCCGACGGGTCGTTTACCTCGCTCATCGAGCATATTGTCAAGCACAAGGAGGAGCGTTTCCTGCTGGCCCTCTCCGAGCCCCACAAGCCCGAGCTGCCCGAGACACTCGCTACGCTCAAATTGGCTGTCGACCCGGTGATCCTGTCGCGCACGGTGGCTGCCGACCTGAGCGAAGTATCGCTCGCCGATTACAGCCTGCTGGCCCTCTACTCGCCGTCGGATATCAAGGCTCTGGTCGAGCACTTCGGCACCGAAGCCCTGCCACCGATTGCCGTCTTTGGCGAGGGTACGTTGCGTACGGCCATCGAGGCCGGCATTACCGTGTTGGCCAATGCTCCGACCCCTGTAGCGCCCTCGATGGTCAAGGCCGTAGACCTCTACCTGCAAAAGGTGGCCAAGGGCGAGGAGATTGCTCCCGTCGAACTCGTTGTCGATTCGCAGAAAGAGGAGTTTATCCGCTCGCAACAGCATAAACTGGCCAAAAAGAGCCGTGTGCGTCGCACATCGACCACCGCTGCCAAATAAACCCCATACGCCATCCATAGCATATGATGACCGACCGTTCGCTATCCCGTCACGAACGGCTCCGCACACTGGGAGCCATCCGTCGACTCTTCACCGAGGGCGAAACGGGTTTTGTCTTCCCTTTTCGCTACGTGTGGTATGCCGAGGCAGATACCGAGCCATCGGTAGAGGTGCTCTTCTCGACCCCCAAGAAGTTTCACAAACGTGCCAACAAGCGCAACCTCGTACGTCGTCGCACGAAGGAGGCCTATCGACTGCAAAAACAGGTGCTCACGCTGCATGTCGGGGAGCGCAATGTCGACCTGGCCCTCATCTACTCCTCGGCCGAGGTGCTCTCCTCAAAACGCATCGAACATGCCGTCAGACGGATTCTGGAAACAATTGCTTCGCGGCTATAGGCGCATTGTAGCACTGCCGTTGATTGGGTTGGTACGCTTCTACCAACTCTGCATCTCCCCCTTTACACCCCCGTCGTGTCGCTTTACGCCCACCTGCTCGCAGTATGCCCTCGAGGCCCTGCGCAAGCATGGCCCCATCAAAGGGTTGTGGCTCACCCTCAAGCGGTTATCCCGATGCCATCCATGGGGTGGAAGTGGCTATGACCCTGTTCCCTAACGCTTGCGACCAATGTCCCTGCGCCTCTCCCTACGCACCCTGCAACGGCGATTTACGGCTCTGCCGATGCTGAGAATCCTGCTGCCATTTGCCGCAGGGGTAACCCTCGCCATGCACCTGCTACTCCCCTTGTGGGTATTGACCATTGCTACCCTGCTCGGGGTCGTCATAGCACTGTTGCTCCACCGCACCGTAGGGTTGTGCACGGCACTTCTCGCCTTCGGATGGTTGGCAACCGAACTTCGCTTCCCATCCGAGGCGGTGCTCCCAACCGACCTGCCAACCACCTATCGGATTCGGGTCGAGGAGGATGGAGCCTTGGGTCTGCGAGGAATACGCTCCGAAGGGGTACTTGAGGCACAGCGCACGACCGAGGGCGGCCGTTGGTTGCCCGTCTCGGGGCGTGTGATCCTGCGGGGCGACAGCACGCTGCGACTTCAAGCAGGCGATCGCCTGCTTGTTCACGGCCGTATCTACCCCTTTCGGCAGGGGAGTGAGTCGTTCCGACGGCTGATGTTGCGACGAGGCTATCGAGGCACCTGTTACCTTTCCGAGCGTTCGCTGCTGGAGCACCGAGCGGGCGTGGCACAGAACCTGCACCTGCATGCATCCCGCACGATGCGGCAACGATGCGATACGACCCAGGCAGCGGCTGTCGTACGGGCAATGACCGTAGGAGATTGTACCGCCCTGCACCCCGAACTGCGGGCTGCCTATGCCCGCAGCGGCATGGCACACCTCTTGGCCGTATCGGGATTGCATACGGGGATGCTCTTCGTGGTGGTGAATCTGTTGCTGTGGTGGTTACCGGTGGTGCGCTATGGTCATTTGATGCGCAACCTATTCGTCGTAGTGGCCCTGTGGCTCTTTGTGGCAGCGGCAGGGTTTCCGCCAAGTGCCGTGCGGGCAGCCGTGATGTGTACGCTGTTGCAGGGGGCATTAGCCACCTCGTCACGCTATGGTGCGCTGAATAGTTGGGCAGCGGCAGCCCTCGGGATGCTGCTATGGAATCCGCGTTGGATAGGCGACATCGGTTTTCAACTCTCGTTTGTGGCGGTGGCCGCCATCCTGCTGTGGGGTGTGCCACTCTCCAGATGGTGTCACACCCGGTGGCGCATGGTCAACTGGTTCGTGGAGGGTCTGCTGATCGGTTTCGTGGCCTCGCTCGCCACAGCTCCCCTGACCTCCTACTCCTTTGGCCTTGTTCCGCTGACCGGATTGCTCCTCAGCCCGATAGCCGTTCTCCTCGGCTCGCTGATTGTCGGAGGGGGCGTGT
The DNA here is from genome assembly GCA_017623115.1 of Alistipes sp. GTDB lineage: Bacteria > Bacteroidota > Bacteroidia > Bacteroidales > Rikenellaceae > Alistipes. The sequence goes on along the minus strand of JAGAPT010000029.1, from coordinate 17,317 downwards.
GCCTGCTCCTCCTGCCACCCCTCGACGGGTTGCTCGCACCCCTCGTGCAAGGGCTTGCCTCGTTGCAAAACAGCCTGGCCGAGCATCTTGCCACACGCGAAAACGGGGCACTCGACTACACACTCACGCAAGAGGCGGTGATCATCATCTACCTCCTCTTCGCACTCGTCACCCTCGTTGGTTGGGCAGTAAAACGGGAGCAAGAAACCTATCTCCCGAAGCAATAGGCACTATCGTCGCTCCTCGCGGAAGATGTTCAGGTGCATGGCGATGCCTCACATCGAACGATTTCGCTATTGCTATTTTTTTTTACAGTTTATTCTACTATCTTTGCATTGTTATCCATTGGGTAACAAGATACTATATTGATGAAAGTGTAATCGCTTTTATTCCTTGTTCTGAAATCTGGAAAATTTCAAATAGGTCAGGGGAAGCAATCACACTCGTCACTCGGTATTGGTATACATTGTGGAGGATACTATCCCCACATTCCAATACGAGTGTGGGGTATTGTTTATTTGACCACGGGTATTCCAGAACCTCAGAACAGATAGACGATTCGACTCCACACTTTCTTTGTATATAAGAAACTCCGAGGAGTCGGGAGCACGCCGATCTGCTATGACCTCGAAACACCCTGCCCGACTTTCGATAGGCTCGCTAATTGAGAATGAGTTACGCCATCAAGAGCGTAGCATTACCTGGTTTGCTCGTCATTTGGCATGTGACCGACGAAACATCTATCGTATCTTCCGAAAAGAGACCCTCGATACCGCATTATTGATGCGTATTTCAGTCATCCTCAAACACGATTTCTTTGCCGATATCTCCGCATCCATAGAGGAGCATGCGACCAACATGGAGACACAACCGTGTCCAAAAGCGTCTCACGAATCCGCACTGTAATTTAGGATTTCACCCTACCTTTGCCATCGATAATCAAACAAATTCATTTAACAAATTTTAATTATGAAAAACTTTTTCCGTTTTTTGATGCTGGCTCTCTTGGCGACCACAACCATGGTAAATGTTGCTTGCAGTGATGATGACGATGCTCCAGCCAACGCGCTCATCGGCACATGGGTGGAAGACATAGATGATATGCCTTATATTCTAACATTCAACGCCAATGGAACAGGATCGCTGCAATTAACCAATAGCGGAGGAACCTCCATGTCAACACCTTTCGAATATATATATTATGCAGCCGAGCATCAGGTGGATATTATTGGTTCGGCCTTAGCAGGTTCTCACTATGTTGTAATTACAGCCAATTCGTTGGTTCTTTCTCCGAGCAGTGGCATTAATTATTATTTTAAACGCCAATAACATTCCTATGCACAAAAATAAGAAAGGGTGTGTCCAACCAATTTTTAGGACACACCCTTTTCGTTTGAGGTTGTATATTTCTGCTACTTACGATCCTCGCGGAAGATGTTCAGGTGCGCCAAGAGCGGATTGCGGCGGTCGAGCAGCAGCAACTCGATGAGTAGCAGCACCAAAGCAATGGCCAACGGCAGGCGATACTGCTCGTCATACTCCTCGAAGCGGATGGTCGACAATTCGCTCTTCTCCATCGCCTCGATGCTCTTGACAATCTCCTCCAAGCCAATCGACTGCAACGTCGAACGGACATACAGACCGCCCGTCAGCTTGGCAATCTCGGTGAGCATCTCCTCGTTCAGTTTCGAGACGACCATCTCACCCTTTTCGTCTTGGATATAATCGCCACCGATGCGAATCGGAGCTCCCTCGGGAGTACCGATACCGATGGTATAGATGCGAATCCCCATCTCGGCCGCCTTTTGGGCCGTGGCGATGGCATCATCCTCATGGTTCTCGCCATCGGTAATCAGGATGATGACACGGCTTTGGCGTCCCTCCTCCTCATCGACCGTCTCGCCCGAGAAGGACAACAAGGCCTGCTCCAACGCCTTACCTACGGCCGTACCCTGCACCTGCACCAACGAAGGGTCGATGCGGCGGGCAAAGGCCTTGGCCATGCGGTAGTCCGACGTGATGGGCAGCTGCACCTTCGGCTCGCCGGCAAAGACCACCAAACCGACCCTGTCCTGGCGCATCCCCTCGAAGAGTTTGTTGATGGCATATTTCGTGCGTTCGAGGCGATTGGGGGCGAAGTCCTCGGCCAACATCGAGTTCGAGACATCGACCACCAGCATCATCTCGACCCCCTCGGCCTTCTCCTCACGCAGTTTCGAGCCGAATTGAGGACGTGCCGCAGCCAGAATCAAGAAGCCGTAGGCCGTGACGAAAAGGATAAACTTCAGGGCGATGCGGGCTGTCGAGAGGTCGGGCATCAACTCCTCGAGTGTCGTGAGGCGACCAAAGCGTGCCAAACGACTACGACGATGATGGGCCGCCCACAGAAAGAGCAGAATCATCGCCGGAATGGCCCACAAGAGCCATAAATAGTGCGGATGGGCAAATCGGAACATAACTTACGGAATACGTTTTAAGAGGAGGGTGGAGAGCAGGAACTCGGCAAGCAGCACGCCCAAGGCCCACAGCACCCATTTAACAAAGAGTTCGTGGTAGGTTACATGCTCCGAAACCTCGACCTTCGAACGCTCCATGCGGTTGATTTCATCATAGATGGCTTTCAGCTTCTCCTTGTCCGTAGCACGGAAATAGCGACCACCGGTCATCTCGGCAATGGTCGTCAAGGTCTTTTCGTCAATCTCCACCTTCTGCTGCACGAAGGTCATCTGTCCGAACATATCCAAAGCCGGATAGGGAGCCATGCCCTCGGTGCCGACACCAATCGTGTAGACACGCATGCCCTGCGCCTTGGCAATCTCGGCTGCCGTCATCGGGGTAATCGAACCGCGATTGTTGACACCATCGGTCAAGAGGATGATGACCTTCGATTTGGCATCGCTCTCGCGCAAACGGTTGATGGCCGTAGCCAAGCCGTTACCGATAGCCGTACCATCCTCGATCAGACCGCTACGGATTCGGCTCAACAGCGTTTGCAGCGTTCCCTGATCGGTCGTCAGGGGCGATTGGGTGAAGGCCTCGCCGGCGAAAGCCACCAAGCCGATGCGGTCGCCATAGCGGTCGGCAATGAAGGCTCCGGCCACCTCTTTGGCGGCTGTGATGCGGTCGGGCTTGAAGTCGCGCGCCAACATCGAACCGCTGACGTCAATCGAAAGCATGATATCGATACCCTCCGTATCGGTATGCGCGAGGCGTTCGACATCCTGCGGGCGCGCCAAGGCTACCACCAAAAGGGCAAAGGCCGTTGCACGCAACACGAACGGTAGGTGGCGCAGGTAGTAGCGGATGGTTCGCGGAGCCTGCTTCAAGGCATCGAGACTCGAAATCTGAATGGTCGCTCCGCCCCGCATCGTGCGCCAGATGTAGTATCCCACCATCGGCACAAGGAGCACAAGCAACCAGAGCAAATATGGATAAGCGAATTGCATAGCGTAGGGAATTATTACCAATTTTTCGTGCCGCGAATGACTACCCCCTGTTGCTCTTTGAGCTTCTCCTGGGTGCGGTCCTCTTGTGCCTGGATGGCATCGAGAATCTGCTCTTGCTCCTGCTCCGAGATGCCCTCCTCGGGCTGCTGAGGCTGACCCTCGCCCTCCTGAGGTTCATTGGGCTCGGAGGGTTGCTCCTGCTCGTTCTCGGGCTTTTGCTGTTGTTGGTCGTTCTGGTTTTGTTGTTGCTGTTGAGGCTGATCGTTCTGACCCTGCTGCTGCTGATTCTGGTCCTGATTTTGGTTTTGGTCCTGGTTTTGGTCCTGATTTTGATTGTCCTGACCACCCCCCTGCTGCTCCTGATCGTCGAGCAACTTCTTCGTGTAGGCGTAGTTATACTTCGCCTCCTCGTCCGCAGGATTCAGCAACAACGCATGTTTGTAACTCTGCAGTGCCTCTTGATACTTTTTCTGCTTGAATTGGGCATTGCCGAGGTTATAGAAGGCGTGTGCACGCTCCCCATCGCTCCGCAGCGAATCGGCTGCAGCCTGCTGCATCGACTTCTCGGCCGCCTCATAGCGTTCGGCTCGATAGAGCGCATTGCCCAGGTCATAGGTCGCCTCCCACTGTCCGGGAACAGCCTCCAACGCCTCGTTGTAGCGTTCGATACTGCGCTCGTAGCGTCCTTTATTGTAATGCCGGTTTCCCTTGCGCACGGCCGAGCGTTCGGGCAACTGCTGTCCCAAGGTCGGCAACACGGCAACAAGCAACGCTATCGTCAAGATGAATTGTTTCATATCCTTAATCGTTTTCGCTCATCGGACCCTCCTCGGCCGAAGGATGCTCCTCGACAGGCTTGGTCTCCTCGACAAAATAGTAGGCACGATGGTAATCCCCCTCGTTCTGCTCCGCCTCGGGGGTGAATTTGGCAAACTTCACCAGGTCGGCATCGCGCAAAATCGACGTGAGGTCCATGCGGGCTTTATCGGGTAGCTCCACCGAACGCATCGCCTCGATAATCTCGTCCGAGGTCATCTCCATAGCACCCACCGACCAGCGGCCGGCAATATAGGTACGCAGGATGTCGGTCAAGAGCGAATAGTAGAGCTTATGGCGGTTATTCTGCCACAATTTTTGGTGATGAAGAGCCTCCAGTGCCTTGATGGCCACCACGTGAGGCGGTTCGGGCGGCGTCGGTTTGAAGAGGTCGCCGAGCCGTTTGCCCCGCTCCTGGAGGTAGCGATGCAGGCCGTAGCCGGCAGCTGCCAGCAGCAGGAGTATCAACACGCCCCATCCCAGATAACCCCGAATCTCGGCCATGCGGAACGAAAGCGTATATTGCGGTTTCAGGTCATAGATGGATTGCGACGTGGAGTCGATTTGGAAGGTCGCCACCTCCAAGTAAACCGAGTCACGCGCAAAGAGGGTATCGACAATGTTTTTATCGGCATAGAGCACACCGGCGGCACCCATATTGAGGATGCCCTCCTGGAAGGCGGCCAGCCGATAGCGTTTCTGCAACTTCAGGTAGCGGCCATCGCGCACCAACGTATCGACCGGCAGGCTTTCGACCAACTCGACGGCCCCATTTTTCGGGGACTCGAACTCGGGAAACTCGACCGTCTGCACGAGATCCTTCTCGACCTCGATGACATAGTCGAAGCGGTCGCCGATAAAGATGCTGTCGGGCTCGACACGTGCCGTCACGGTCGGAGCCTGCGCCCAAAGCGACGGGGCACTCCACAGCACACAGAGGATAGCAAGCAGACGTTTCATCGCGTTTTGAAGAGTTTAATCAGTTCAGCCACATAATCGGCATCGGTCGAGACCTGTGCCGTATCCACGCGGTTGTGTTTCAGTGTTTCGAGGATGCGCTCGCTACGTTGCTGCCAACGGGCGGCATAGTGCTCACGCACGGCACGCGAAGAGGTATCCACCCACTGCTGACGCCCCGTCTCGGCATCGCGCAACTCAATGATACCGACATCGGGCAACTCCGCCTCTCGCGGGTCGGTGATGCGAATCCCGACCAAATCGTGGCGGCCGCAGGCAATCTTCAAGGCGTCGTTCAACGCCTCCTCGTCGCGTGACGAATCGAGGAAGTCGGAGAGGATGAAGGTCGTGCAACGCTTCTTGTTGACATTCGTCAGGAAGCGAATCGGCTCGGAGAGGCAGGTGCGGGTCGACTGCGGCTCGAAGCCTATCAACTCGCGGATAATCATCAGAATGTGGCTGCGACCCTTCTTCGGGGGGATGAACTTCTCGACACGATCCGAGAAGAAGATGCACCCCACCTTGTCGTTGTTCTGGGCAGCCGAGAAGGCCAACACGGCGGCAATCTCGGTCATCAGTCCCTTCTTCAATCGCTCGGTCGAACCGAACATGCGCGAAGCCGAAACATCGACCAAAAGCATCATCGTCAGTTCGCGCTCCTCCTCATAGACCTTGATATGCGGCTTGCGGGAACGAGCCGTCACATTCCAATCGATATCGCGCACATCATCGCCGGCACGGTATTCGCGCACCTCGGAAAACGACATACCGCGTCCACGGAAAGCCGTATGGTACTTTCCGGCAAAAATCTCGTTCGACAGACCGCGGGTCTTGATTTCGATTTTGCGAACGCGCTTCAGGATATCGTTCTCGTTCTCCTGCATCGTTAGGGTACGATTACGTTGTTCAGAATCTCGGTGATGATATCCTCGGTGGTGATATTCTCGGCCTCGGCCTCATAGGTCAGGCCAATGCGGTGACGCAGTACATCGTGACACACGGCACGCACATCCTCCGGAATGACGTAGCCGCGACGACGGATGAAGGCATAGGCACGAGCCGCCTTCGCGAGCGAAATCGAGGCACGGGGTGAACCGCCATAGGCAATCAGGGCTGCCAGACGGTCGAGGTTGTACTCCTTGGGCTCACGCGTAGCGAAGATGATATCGACGATATACTTCTCGATTTTCTCATCCATATAGACATCCTCCACGACACGACGTGCCTTGACGATATCCTCCGGCGTGATGACCTTGTTGACAGTCGGCATACCGGCTCCCGAGAGGTTCATGCGCACGATATCACGCTCCTCCTGCTTCTTGGGGTAGGAGATTTTTGCTTTGAGCATGAAGCGGTCGACCTGCGCCTCGGGCAGCGGGTAGGTTCCCTCCTGCTCCAGGGGGTTCTGCGTAGCCAGCACGAGGAAGGGCTGGGGCAGCGGATAGGTCTCGTCACCGATGGTTACCTGACGCTCCTGCATCGCCTCCAAGAGTGCCGACTGCACCTTGGCCGGTGAACGGTTAATCTCATCGGCCAAGACAAAGTTGGCAAATACGGGGCCCTTCTTGACGATGAAATCCTCCGTCTTCTGCGAGTAAATCAGCGTTCCAAGCAGGTCGGCAGGCAGCAGGTCGGGGGTAAACTGGATACGCGAGAAGTTGGCATCGACGGCCTTGGCCAGCGTCGTGATGGCCAGCGTCTTCGCCAAACCCGGCACACCCTCCAGCAGGATATGGCCGTTCGAGAGCAGACCGATGAGGAGCGTGTCGACCAGATGGCTCTGACCGACGATGACCTTGCCCATCTCGGTACGCAGCGTATCGACAAAGACCGATTCGCGCTCGATGCGCTCGTTGAGTTCTTTGATGTTGATGACTTCTGACATGATAGTTGTTCTATTTATTGTTTGTTCCTTATTTTCTGTTTTCGTGCTAATTATCGTTGTTGCTCGCCGCCTACGGCGTCGTCATTTGGGAGTTTTGGGAGTTTTGGGAGTTTTACGACGATTTACAACATTCCCAAATCTCCTAAAACTCCTTTCCCTAAACGAAACAACTTACAAAAATATTGTAAAATCCGGAATTTTCAAAAAAAGAGCCGCGCCTCCCAAAATTCTTCCTCCCGGTCTTTAATCTCACTCAGCCGTTTTTTCTTTCTGATTTTTGATGTACTTTTGCAAAAAAGTACGAACCGAATGACATCAAACGATATTTTACAGGGGTTGAACGAGGCGCAACGAGCAGCTGTCGTGGGCTATGAGCGGCCGTCGCTCATCATTGCCGGTGCGGGCTCGGGAAAGACCCGGGTGCTCACATCGCGCATCGCCTATATGATTGCCCAGGGCATCGAGCCCTGGAGCATTCTGGCGCTGACGTTTACGAACAAGGCCGCAGCCGAGATGCGCACCCGCATCGAGCAGATGGTAGGTCCGAAAAGTCGCTATATCCGCATGGGAACCTTCCACTCGGTCTTTGCGCGCATCCTGCGCGAGAATGCCGAGCGCATCGGCTTCCCGCAGTCGTTCACGATCTACGAGCCGAACGATGTCAAAAACCTGCTGAAAACCATCGTCAAGGAGATGAACCTTCCGGACGAAAAGTACAAACCCAACCTGCTCGCCTCGCGCATCTCCTACGCCAAGAATGCCCTGATTACGCCGGGTGCCTACCTGGCCAAGAGTATCTATGCCGCCGAGGATCGTCAGGCACAGATACCCGAATTCGGCAACATCTACGACGAGTATTGCCGTCGCTGCAAACGCAACGGCGCAATGGATTTCGACGACCTGCTGTTGCAGACAAACATCCTGCTGAAAGAGGCTCCCGAGGTGCTGGCTCGCTATCAGGAGTTGTTTCAATACATCCTGGTCGATGAGTATCAGGACACGAACTACGCCCAATACATCATCATCCGTCGCCTTTCGCAGCAGCACGGACGGGTCTGCGTCGTAGGTGACGATGCCCAATCCATCTACTCGTTTCGTGGGGCGAAAATCGAGAATATCCTCTCGTTCCAGAACGACTATCCCACGGCCGAGGTCTTCAAACTCGAGCAGAACTACCGCTCGACCCGTACCATTGTCGAGGCAGCCAACTCGCTCATCGAGAAGAATGCCCGCCGCATGAAGAAGACCTGCTTCTCGGAGGGCGATGTGGGCGAGAAAATCCGCATCCTGCGTGCCTACACCGACCGTGAGGAGGCCGAATTGGTGGTGGGCGACCTGCGGGACAAGGTGCGTCAGGCCAACGAGAAGTGGTCCGAGGCGGTGATTCTCTACCGCACGAACAACCAATCGGCAGTGCTGGAGGACAACCTGCGCCGACGCGGTATCCCCTATCGCATCTACAAGGGTTCGTCGTTCTACGACCACAAGGAGATTCGTGACCTGATGGGCTACATCCGTCTGGTCATCAATCCGCGAGATGATGAGGCCTTCAAGCGCATCGTAAACTATCCGGCACGCGGCATTGGCGACACGACCGTCGACCGCATTGCCCAATTGGCCGCCACAAACAACCTCTCGATGTGGGAGGCGGTCGACCGCCTGGTAGCCGAGAGTGCATCGGTAACCTGCCCCATGCAACGAGCCATCGTCCGCAAGGTAACCGACTTCGTGCAGATGATACGCGCTCTGTCGATGGCCGGCACGACGATGGGGCTCTACGAGTTCGGTATGGAGATTGCCGTGCGGTCGGGCATCCTGGCGCTCTATCGAGCCGAGAACACCCCCGAAGCACAATCGGCCATCGCCAACATCGAGGAACTTTTGAACTCGATGCAGGAGTTCAAGGAGCGTCGTGAGGCCGAGATTCGCAACGGCGAGCGGGAAGTCGGCGAGGAGCCGACCATCGAAGAGTGGTTGCAGGAGGTGATGCTCATGACCGATGCCGATAAGGATGACCCCGAGGACAACAACAAAGTAACACTGATGACCGTTCACTCGGCCAAAGGGTTGGAGTATAAATTTGTCTACATCGTCGGACTGGAGGAGAACCTCTTTCCCTCACAGCGAGCCCTTGAGACACCCGACGGATTGGAGGAGGAGCGACGCCTGTTCTATGTCGCCCTGACCCGTGCAAAGTGCTCGGCAGTAATCTCTTATGCCGAAATGCGATTCAAATGGGGCAACATGGAGTTCTCGCGCCCCAGCAGTTTCCTGCGCGAAATCGACCCTCGCTACATCGACTCGGAGGTTGATTTCACGGCACGCCAAACACGCCCCGAGCCCGAGGGAGAGCAACCGAAGGCCATCGACGAGCTGCGTCGCCGTTTCGACTATCGGTTTCAGCAGAAACGGCAGGAGGAGGGGGGTCGCTATGGGGCTCGCCCCTCAGATGGGGAATCGTCGTCGGCGCGTCGCTTCACGCGCCAGAACGACCCCTATCGCAAGCCGCAAAGCACCAGCTACCCCCACCCCAAAACACAATTCAACGAGCGGTTGGAGCGAGCCATCAACGCCTTGGGGCAGGAGCAGCGTCGCACCCTGCGAGCCATCCCGACCGCAACACCATCCTCGGCTTCGGCAACCCCCTCGGCAGGGGGTTATACGGTTGGTGAGCGTGTGGAGCACGCCCTCTTCGGTCGGGGCGAGATTATCCGCATCGAATACCACAATGGCGACCAGAAGCTAACCGTCGAGTTCCAAAACCGCGAGCAGAAGACCCTGCTGGCCAAATTCGCCAAACTACGCAAACTATAACCCACAATGAGAACCAAACAGCGATACGAGGGCATCATCGCCTACTTTCAACAGGAGATGCCGACGGCTGAGAGCGAACTGCATTTCGAGAATCCGTGGCAGCTGCTGGTGGCGGTCGTGCTGTCGGCACAATGCACCGACAAGCGGGTCAATATGACCACCCCGGCACTCTTCGAGGCCTTCCCCACGCCCCAAGCGATGGCGGCCGTCTCGGCCGAGGAGATTTTCCCCTACATCCGCTCCATCTCCTACCCCAACAACAAAGCCAAGCACCTCGCTGCGGCCGCCCGCATGCTCTGCGAGGAGTTCGGCGGCGAAGTGCCCGACGATTTGGTGCAGCTGCAACGGCTGCCGGGCGTAGGGCGCAAGACGGCCAATGTACTGGGGGCAGTGCTCTGGAATCGGGAGGTGATGCCGGTCGATACGCATGTCTTCCGTGTGGCGGAGCGCATCGGCCTCACGACCCGCTCGAAAACACCCCTGCAAACCGAGCTGACCCTCTCGAAACACATCCCCGGGCATCTGCTCCCCGTGGCACACCACTGGCTCATTCTGCACGGCCGCTATGTCTGCACGGCTCGCGCACCGAAATGTGCCTCGTGCGGCATTCGGCAATGGTGCAGAATGTATGAAAGGCAGCAGAAGCAGGCTGATTAATCTCTATCCACAAGTATCTCGCGGATTGTTTGTTTAATCTCCATAATGTTTTTTGCCTGTTTCAACCAAACCTTGACAACACAGTAAGCAAGAACTCCTATCTCAACTACTGCTATTGCACCAACGATAAGAGGCAACGAAGGAGTCCATGGCTGAAAAGCAAGATAAAGTATAATTAATCCAATTAGGATAGAGAATACTAGTGTTATCGTGTTAGTAATATTCAATATATCTTCTGGGGTTGTATTGTCTAATGGTATGTATTGGTTATTACGCTTTTCCTTATCCCGCTTAGCCATTATTTCAGCAATGACTTGATAATCGGCATCTGAAACATCTACTACAATCTTTTGATAGTAAACAGCTCTTTTCAAATCCCGATCATAGTAATAATCATCGTGTTCCCCTTTTGGACACTCAACCATTTCGACAAAACCCCATTTGATAAGATTCGTCTTGCGCTCCTCCAACGCCCTCTGTTGAGCCTCCTCTAAAAACTGTTTCACTTTTTCGTGCATAGTAGTTTGATATTGTGCCACCCAACCCCTCAATGGCCTATAAAACAGAAAGTGTGGAGTTGCATCGTTTATCTGACAGGAGGCTCTGGTAAGCCCAACACCAAGTAAACAAAACCCCACACCGAACAGCGTACACAAAGTGTACCTGTAAACGGCGATGAGCGTTGCATTCTCCTTGGTGTTTTGAAATTTACCAGATTTCCTGTCAAGGATTAGCGAAACACTTTCACTAAAATATGTTGCCATCCCCGAAAGATGACATTACAAATGTAAAAATTGTTTTTCGATTCTACAACTTACCAACATGTTTTTTCGTGTAGGTATTAAAAACAATACCCGCGTCATGTGGAGGTGGAAGGCAGAAAGAGGTGGGGAGAAAGGCCGCACCCCTCCGATAGCGCATTGCAAGCACCGATTTGGCATTTTAGGCAAAAAAACGTACCTTTGTCGCATGGAGCTTCAACATCAGCATATTGAGCAGTTGCGGGCCATGTTGGCCGAGAGGCCGCAGCGCATCGTGATTGTTTCGCATACGAATCCCGATGGCGACGCCGTAGGCTCGTCGTTGGCGTGGGCTGCCGCCCTGCGCACCATGGGACATACGGTGCACTGCATCGTCCCGAATCGCTATCCCTACTTCCTGAACTGGATGCCCGGCATCAAAGAGTTGACCATCTTTAAGGATACGCCCGAAGAGGCGTTGCATCTGGTCGAGGAGGCCGAACTGATCTTCTGCCTCGACTTCAACGACCTCTCGCGTCTGGAGATTCTGACCGACACGCTCACCAAGAACACCTCCGCACGTCGCATCCTCATCGACCACCACCTCTCGCCGGCCGAAGGCTACGACCTCTACTTCTCGCATCCCGACTCGTCGAGTACCTGTTTCCTGGTCTACTCGCTCATCGAGGCACTGTTCGGAGTCGAGCAGATTACCCGCGAGATGGCCGAGGCACTCTATGTCGGCATGATGACCGATACGGGCAACTTCGCCTTCTCGTTCCTCACGCCCGAGTTGTTCCGTGCCGTGGCCATGCTCATCGAGCGGGGTATCGTGATTCCCGAAATTCACAACCGGGTCTACAACTCCTACACAGCCGGACGTGCCCGTCTCTTCGGCTTTGCCATCAACCGCAAGATGGAGCTCATACACAACGGGCGTGTAGCCTATATGTCGCTCACAGAGCAGGAGATGCGTCGGTTTGGCTTCCAGCAGGGCGACTCCGAGGGTTTTGTGAACTATCCGCTCACGATTAAGAAGGTAAAGATGTCCGTGATGTTCCTCGAACACACCAACTTCATCCGCGTATCGCTACGTTCGCGCGGGCAGGTCGACGTCAACCTCTTTGCCCGCAAATACTTCAACGGCGGAGGCCATAAAAATGCCGCCGGAGGGAAGTCGTTTGTCTCGATGGAGGAGACCATCGCCCACTACATCCGCGCGGTCGAGGAGTTTGCCGCCGAAGGATACCTATAAGCCGCATCCTGCATCAATGAGGTATACAAAACGAGCCTGTCTAACTTGGTTAGACAGGCTCGTCCCCCTTTTTTTATTACTTAATGATTAATAGCCAGGGTTCTGCATTAACGGATCCGTACCATTGCTGAGTGTATTCAGATAGGTCGTCGAGATGGGACGCAAAGCATACTCAGGCTTGAAATACTTCGCCAAATCGGGATGCGTTGATTGCAGATAAGAAGCATCCTTGAACATACCCGTACGTTTCAAATCGTAGAATCGGGTACCCTCACCACACAACTCACGAGCACGCTCATCAAGCACTGTGCGAATCGTAGCTGTACCCGAGAGAATCTTGGCACCGGCACGTGCTCGAACCTTGTTGATATACTTCATGGCATTGCCTCCACCGTTAGCTACAATATCAGCCTCGGCAGCAATCAGATAGACCTCGGCCATGCGGATAATAAAGGCGGCATTGAGGTTACCATTACGCTTCTTGTTGGCGTTGGCCACGAAGAAGTTCGACGAGTTGTGCTTGTTGAGCGACGGATAGAAGTAGTGCATAAGATTCTCCGTGCCATCCGAGTTGCTGTCGATTACCTTCTTCTGCGTGTCATTATAGACATCTTTGTAATCAACTAACAAGTAAGGCGAAGTTGCTTTCGTAGCAATCTCGGCAGCATAATCGGCATCCTGCGGCATCACAAACTTCACAGCCAGGTCGCCCTTTACAAGGTTTGTACCGGTTACAGAGGCTGCTTTCTTGAAGTTAGCAGCAGCATCTGCCGACCAGGTATAATCCGTGTTGGCATTCCACTGGGTCGAGAACCATTGGTGGAAACGAGGATCGAGCGTACCATCCTCCTGCACAAAGAGGTTCAGCAGATGCTGGGTCGGCATAAAGAGACCCTCTTGTGAACCCTCCCACGTCAGACGTGACTCTTGATTGTCTACACGACCTCCAAATTTCGACAAACAGCAGAGGAACTTCTCGTTATAGCGATTCAGTTTGTAATTACCATTGCTCGAACCATAACCCGAGTTATCTGCATAAAGGTTGTATTTCCACAACGACTCCTTGTTCGCAAGGTTGTTCTCCTCGGCAAAGACATCTGCAAGATTCGGATACATATAGGCACCATAGGTACCACCACCGGCCTCACAATCCTCAATCAAGAGTTGTGCGGTTTGCAACGCATCGTCTACATACTCCGTAGAACCATAATAATACGTCTGCAAATAAGCCTTTGCCAGCATACCCAAAGCAGCCTTCTTAGTCGGAGTAGCCAAATAGGTAGCATCTCCTACGGGAAGATTCTCAACAGCATACTCCAAATCGGGCAGGATAATGTCGCGATAAATCTCCATCGGCTCGGTACGCACCGGTGCATAATCGGCGGCGGTTTGCGGAGCGGTCAATTTCACAACGCCACCAAACTGCTCGACCGCATTGAAATAGTATACAGCACGCAGGAAACGAGCCTCGGCCAACTTTTCACGACGCACATTCTCTGATGCAAACGGAGGATTGTTAACCGTAGCGATAGCCAGGTTGCAAGAGCCTATACCATCATACATCGAGTTCCACAAACCATCGATGTAGGTCGTGTTGGGAGCTGCACCTCCAAAAAACCAGAAATACTGCGTATAAGAGGTGTCCATATTACCACGATAGGTCCAGATATCACTATCAGCATCGGTCAGTTCCATCCAACCATCAGTCAGATACATAAAACGCTGCATGCCGAAATAGCACTGATTGAGTAGGGCCTGATAACCTTCAACCGAGGTCGAAAGCGACTCGAGCGTAAATCCACCCGGGTTCTCCTCTTCCAACGAGCACGAAGTGGAAAAAGCCCCCGTAGCCAGAACCGCGCAAGCCAACAAAATATTTTTTATGGTTTTCATTGTCTGTAAGGTTTTTTAACGAGATTAGAAAGTAATATTAACACCGAATACAAACTGCTTATAGGTCGGGAAGACATCCGAACCATTTGTCTCGGGATCGACATCAATCTTACGCAGTTGCTTGTCAAATGCAAAGATGAAGGGGTTGTAGGCGGTCGCATAGATACGCACCTTCTCCATCATGGCCTTGCGCGAGATGCTCTTCGGCAACGTATAGCCCAGCGTGATGTTCTTAATCTTGATGAACGAACCGTCTACAATGCTAAACGAGTTGAAGACCTTCGATTGCTCATCATAGGTACCAGGACGAGGATAGTAGGCACCCTGATTCTCCTCGGTCCAGTAATCAACGCCCGACAACTGGTTCGTTGTTAGGCTGTTCTTAGCCGAATACCAACCCATCAAATCAGAACTAATCGTCTGTCCCAAGCGAGCCATGGCGTAAATCGTCAAGTCAAAGCCTTTGTACTGGAACGTATTGTTCAAACCAAAAATGAAGTTGGGCGAACCATGACCCAAAACCATTCTATCCTTGTCGCTGTACTTATGTACACCACCGTCTTCATTCTGCTCAATGGTGGCAACCTTTACAAAACCGGGCTTCACACCGTAAGCATCAAGCGTAGCCTGATCCGTATCCGTACCCCAGATACCCAAATATTTGTATCCGTAAACTGCACTGATCGGCTCGCCCTCGAAGAGGCTCGATGCAATGATGTCGCCCTCGGGCAGGTGGTCAATCTGCTCATGATTCCAGGTGAAGGTCAACGTGGTATTCCACTGGAAGTCCTTCTTCTGGATGGTGCGGGCATTAATCGTGGCCTCAATACCATAGTTGCTCGTCTCGGCCAGGTTCTGCCAGCTATTCAGCGGCGAACCCCAACCCGTGATACCCGACGTAATAGGCAACTTACGCGCATAGAGCAGACCCTCGGTCTTCGTATCAAAGTAATCAATCGAGCCATCGAGACGGCCACCAAAGAGACCGAAATCCAGACCGACGTTGAAGTTGTACGATTTCTCCCATGTCAGGCTACCACCATAGGTACCCGTGTATTGTGCAAATTGCACATAGGTACCGTTGGTCGAGATACCCCACTGCGGATAGAGATAGGCCTGCGGATCGGTTGCGTAGGCTCCTACACCACCCGAGTTACCCGTAACACCATAGCTGACGCGGAGTTTGAGGTTATCCAACCAACCTTTCGTGTCCTGCATAAAACCTTCGTCCGAGATACGCCATGCGACAGCGGCTGCAGGGAACGAATCCCACTTCTCGCCCTCGACAAACCACGACACGCCATCCCAGCGGTTCGAGAAGGTGAAGAGGTACTTACCCTTATACGAATAGTTCAAACGTACAGCATAACTCATCTTTTGGGTCTGCGAGAACTCCGATTTCTCATAGAAACCAGTAGCACCACCCAAATTATGGAAGAACCAACTATCTACCAACTGGCCTGTACCACCGGCCTCGGTGCCCTCATGCTGATTTTTACTCCAGGAGGTAACGAACGATGCACCTACGTTGTGATCCTCGGCAAAGGTGTTATTGTAAGCCACAATATTCTCCCAAGTATACCCCCAATTGTCATAGTGGGTTTTCTCGGCATAAGGCGAGCCCGCATGCGAAGGACGATTCGCATTACACGACGCACCCCAATATTGACCCTGACGCGACGTTGCAATAGAGGTCGAAAGCTGGGTTTTCAAGCTCAAGCCCTTCACCGGCATAATCTCCAAATAACCATTGGCATTAATCGACGTCGATCGAGTATTATCCAGGAACTGATTCGGCAAACGGTCGCCCAGCGGAGTATATTGATTGTAAATATACTCATGATTCAGGTTCCCATCTGCATTATATACATCGCCAAGAGGCATGGCCGAGAGTGCCGAAGTGTAGGTCTTATTATATTGGCGATCGTGGTCAGCATGATTAATATGACTCGAGAAGCCCATCTTTGCCCACTTGAAAATCTCCTGATCGAGGTTCAGACGAAGCGCATACTGATCACGCTTCTCACCATCCAGAAGACCCTGGTCATTGGTATACGAAACCGACGAGAAGACTTTGGTCTTATCATTACCACCCGAAACAGAAAGATTGTATTTCTGTGTTACAGCAGTATTGCCAGCAACCTCATCTACCCAATCAATCCACTTGCCTTCGTTGTAAGCATCGATATAAGCCTGATTGCCCAACAAAGCCTCCATGTTGCTCGGATAGGCTCCATTCTGATATTTATAAGCCTCACGCTGATAAGCAATCCACTCCTCGCCTACCATACCATGCTTGTAGTTGGGCTGTCCGCTGATACCATAGTAGGCATCAAAGTTCACGGTAGCCTTACCGGCCTTACCACGCTTGGTGGTGATGATTACTACACCATTGGCACCGGCCGAACCATAGATAGCCGTCGACGAAGCATCCTTCAAGACGTCGATTGACTCGATGTCGGCGGGATTCAACTCATCATAACTACCAGCAAAACCGTCAATAATGAAAAGAGGCTCATTTGAACCATAAATCGAGCGTGAACCGCGAAGCAGGATATTCACACCTGAACCAAGCTCACCGCTGGTCTTCGTAATATCCATACCGGCAACTTTACCTTGAAGAGCCTCCATCACGTTGCTCGTCGGAGCAATGGTAATCTCTTCACTCTTTACCGACGAAACAGCACCCGTCAAATCGCGCTTCTTGACTGTGCCATAACCGATTACCACGACATCGTCGAGCATGGCAGCATCCTCGGCAAGCTGCACATCGATGGTGGTTTTACCTGCAACGGCTACCGTCTGCGACTTGTAGCCGATGTACGAAATCGAGAGCTGGGCGTCGGCCGGAGCC
>JAGAPT010000028.1 GCA_017623115.1 Alistipes sp. | reverse complement strand
TTATTACTCTCTCACTAATCTCTCTAATTCTCTATAAATCACCAAGTTAAATTATTTAACAAGCATTTGGATATTATTGGAATGATTCATAACTTTGTAGAGCATGGGGTGCAAGTTATTGTACACCTTGAGCATATTAATTATTTTTTTTCTATCTTTGTGGCTTATTGGGAAATTACGCAAAAAAATATACAGCTATGAAATTCAAGGAGTACAAAGGTCTTGATTTGGCTTTAATCGCCGACGAGGTGCTGGCTCGTTGGGACAGCGACCAAACCTTCGAGAAGAGCCTCACGACGCGTGAGGGACACCCTTCGTTCGTCTTCTTCGAGGGTCCCCCCTCGGCTAACGGCATGCCGGGTATCCACCACGTGATGGCCCGCACCATCAAAGATGTCTTCTGCCGTTACAAGACACAGCAGGGTTTTCAGGTACACCGCAAGGCCGGTTGGGACACCCACGGCCTGCCCGTTGAGTTGGGTGTCGAGAAGAAGCTCGGCATCACGAAGGAGGATATCGGCAAGAAAATCACCATCGAGGAGTACAACCGCGCCTGCCGCGAGGCGGTGATGGAGTTCACGGGCGTATGGGAGGATCTCACACGCAAGATGGGCTACTGGGTCAACATGCAGGACCCCTACATCACCTACGATAACAAGTATATCGAGACGCTGTGGTGGATGCTCAAGCAACTCTATGACAAGGGGTTGCTCTACAAAGGCTACACGATTCAGCCCTACTCGCCGGCAGCCGGTACGGGTCTCTCGACCCACGAGTTGAATCAGCCGGGTTGCTACCGCGACGTGAAGGATACGACGATGGTGGCACAATTCAAGATGGTGGACCCGAAGCCCGAAATGCAGGGCTGGGGCACCCCCTATTTCATCGCTTGGACCACCACGCCATGGACGCTGCCGTCGAATACGGCACTCTGCGTAGGGCCGAAGATTGACTACGTGGCCGTGCGCACCTACAACGCCTATTCGGGCGAGAAGATGACGGTCGTATTGGCTAAAGCGTTGCTCTATACCCACTTCAACAAGAAGGCCGAGGGCCTTGCGCTCGAGGAGTACAAGGCTGGCGACAAGCTCGTGCCGTTTGCGATTGTGGGCGAGTACAAGGGTACGGACCTCGTGGGCATGCGCTATGAGCAGCTTATTCCGTGGGTAAAGCCCGTGGAGATGGTGGCCGACAAAGAGTGGCAGGTAGCCGAGGAGAAGGCCTTCCGCGTGATTCCGGGCGACTATGTAACGACCGAGGATGGTACGGGTATCGTACACATCGCCCCGACCTTCGGTGCCGATGATGCCTTCGTGGCACGCGCTGCAGGGATTCCGGCTCTCTACCTGATCAACAAGCGTGGCGAGACCCGCCCGATGGTCGACCTGCAAGGTAAATTCTATCGAATGGAGGAGCTCGACGAGGAGTTCCTGGCTACGTGTGTCAATCGTGAGCTCTATGCCGACTATGAGGGTCGCTATGTAAAGAACGCCTACGACCCGCAATTCACCGTGGATGGCAAATACGATGAGCAGGCCGCCCAGGCTGCCGAGACACTCGATGTCTACATCGCCATTCGCCTCAAGGAGCAGATGAAGGCCTTCAAGATTGAGAAGCACGTGCACAACTACCCCCACTGCTGGCGCACGGATAAGCCGGTGTTGTACTACCCGCTCGACTCGTGGTTCATCCGTTCGACAGCCATGAAGGAGCGCATGATGGAGCTCAATACGACCATCAAGTGGAAACCCGAATCGACCGGTACGGGTCGCTTTGGCAAGTGGTTGGAGAACCTGAACGACTGGAACCTCTCGCGCTCGCGTTTCTGGGGCACGCCGCTGCCGATTTGGGCCACGGAGGATCGCTCGGAGATGCGCTGCATCGGCTCGATTGAGGAGCTGATGGCCGAAATCGAGAAGTCGATGGCAGCGGGCCTGATGACCGAGCATCCCTACAAGGATTTCGTCGTGGGCGACATGTCGAAGGAGAACTACTCGACCGACCGCATCGACCTGCACCGTCCCTATGTCGACCAAATCGTGCTCTGTTCGTCGAAAGGCGAACCGATGCGTCGTGAGGCCGACCTGATTGACGTATGGTTCGATTCGGGTGCCATGCCCTATGCGCAGGCACACTATCCCTTCGAGAACAAGGAGGGCTTCACGGAGCGTTATCCGGCCGACTTCGTAGCCGAGGGTGTCGACCAGACTCGTGGTTGGTTCTTCACCTTGCATGCGTTGGCGACGATGCTCTTCGACTCGGTAGCCTTCAAGAACATCATCTCGAACGGCTTGGTATTGGACAAGAACGGCAACAAGATGTCGAAGCGTCTGGGCAATGCCGTCGACCCGTTCGATGTGCTGAAAACCTATGGTGCCGATGCTACGCGTTGGTACATGATTTCGAACTCGCAGCCGTGGGACAACCTCAAATTCGACCGCGAGGGTGTAGATGAGGTGCGTCGCAAATTCTTTGGCACGCTCTACAATACCTACTCGTTCTTCGCCCTCTATGCCAACATCGACGGCTTTACGGGTCAGGAGGCCGAGGTGGCTATTGCACAGCGACCCGAGATTGACCGCTGGATTCTCTCGGAGCTCAATTCGCTCACGAAGCGCGTTACGGCCTGCCTCGAAGATTACGACCCGACCCCTGCGGCTCGCGCCATCCAGGAGTTCGTGGGCGAGAACCTCTCGAACTGGTATGTACGTCTGAACCGCAAGCGTTTCTGGGGTGGTGAGATGAACGAGGATAAGTTGGCTGCCTACCAAACGCTCTACACCTGCTTGGAGACGGTTGCCAAGTTGGCTGCCCCCTTTGCACCCTTCATCTCGGACCGCATCTTCACGGATCTGAATGCCGTGAGCGGTCGCCACACGGAGTGCTCGGTACACATCGCCGACTTCCCGAAGGCCGAGGAGGCACTCATCAACCCCGACCTCGAGGCAATGATGGGCATCGCCCAGCAACTCTCGTCGATGGTGCTGGCCCTGCGTCGCAAGGTGTCGATCAAGGTTCGTCAGCCGCTGACCAAAATCATGATTCCGGTACTCGACACCGCCATGGCTGCCCACATCGAGGCGGTAAAGGGGCTTGTGATGAACGAGGTCAATGTGAAAGGTATCGAACTCCTGCACGATACGACCGGCATCATCACCAAGCACATCAAACTCAACTTCAAGAATTTCTGTACCCGTTACGCCAAATTCTCGAAGCAGATGGCCGCCCTCTTGGCGACCTTCACACAGGAGCAGATTACGGCCATCGAGACGGCCGAGGAGAGTCGCCTGACAATCGATGGCGAGGAGTTGGTGGTAACGCCTGCCGACTTCATCATCACCTCGGACGACATGCCGGGTTGGTTGGTAGCGACCGAGGGTAAGTTGACCGTAGCCCTCGATATCACCATCACCGAGGAGTTGCGTCGCGAGGGTGTGGCACGCGAATTGGTAAACCGTATCCAGAATATCCGCAAGGATTCGGGCTTCGAGGTTACGGATAAGATTCGTGTCGAAATCGAGTCCAAGGAGTCCGTTGTTGCCGCCATCGAGGAGTATGCCGCCTACATCGGCCAGCAAACCCTGGCCTTGGAGGTAACATGCGCCGAGAACCCCACAGGCGACTTTGTGGTCGAGTCCGAGCTGGACGAGGAGCCGCTGAAGATTGCCGTAACCAAAGGATAGCAAGGAGCATACTGCAACCTCTCCCGAGGAGTGAATCGGATAGAATTTATGCGAATTATTTGGTAATCTCGCAAAAATGTATTAATTTTACATTATAACCTTTAGAACGAAATACGATGGCTGAAGAGAAAACCCGTTATAGCGATGTCGAACTCGAAGAGTTCAAGCAGCTGATTCTGAAGAAGCTGGAGAGTGCACGTGCCGACTACGAGTTGTTGCATGCCACCATCACCCACACCTCGGGTAACGATATCGAGGATACTTCGCCTACCTATAAGGTGCTCGAAGAGGGTGCTGCTACGCTCTCGAAGGAGGAGAATGGTCGTCTGGCCATGCACCAAATGAAATTTATCCGCAACCTGGAGATGGCGCTCGTGCGCATCGAGAACAAGACCTATGGTATCTGCAAAACGACCGGAAAGTTGATTCCGAAGGAGCGTCTGATGAAGGTGCCCCATGCTACGGAGTGCATCGAGGCCAAGATGGCCAAGAAATAGGCTTGCCCTACATGATAAGCGAGGGTGCCCATTGGGGCACCCTCGCTTGTTTGTTCCTGCACAGACAACAATGCTCCGCCTTACGATTTAGCATCCGGATGTGCCTGGCGATAGAGTTGTCGGGCATTGACTATGGTCTGCCACACGCAGTAGAAACCTCCGGCCAGCGTGGTGATGGGCGAGAGGAAAGTATAGGCCAGCCAGATGATGAAAATCGTATTCTTCTGACCATGCGCCTGACCACCCTCGGTGCGTTGCCCATAGCGACCACCCAGCCAACGGCCAAAGCCGAATTGCGCCACGCAACAGAGCAATGCCACCACCGCAATACCCACCTGGAGCAGCGGATTGGTCTGCTCGTGCACCATGGTCTTGGTGGTCACGGCAATAGCCAACGACAACGAGCATGCCCACAGATAGAAGGCAATGCCGGCAGCATCGGCGCAGGCACGATGAAACTTCGGCAACAGATGGCGCACCACCCAGGCGGCCCCCAACGGGCAAATCAAGAGCGGGAATACGCGCGAAATGATGGCCCAAAAGGCGGGCAGGAAACTCACACCCTCGTTGGGATGAGCCAATGGCAGCAGCAACGGAGCCACCAAAGCCACAGCCAGATTCATCAACAGCGTATAGGAGGTTATCGAGGCGGCACTGCCATTGAGTTTGGCCGTTACCACAGCGGCTGCCGTAGCCGTTGGACAGAGCAGGCACAGCATGGCACTCTCAATAAGCACACGCCACGGTGTATCGGGAAACAGGATAAGCAGGCAGGCCGTCAGCCCAAAGAGCAACAATTGCACAGTCACCAACCACAGATGCCAGCGTTGCAGGCGCAGTTCGCGAGGCTCGATGCGACAGAAGGTGAGAAACAGCATCAGAAAGAGGAGCGAAGGCTGGATGACAGCCACCCCCTCGGAGACCCAGTGGCGCACCTCTATGGGCCAAGGTATCGAGGCGTAGACGAAATAGGCCGTGACGCCCACGCACATCGCAATGGGGAGCGTCCACTCCTTCAGAAAAAGCATCACTTTCGACATCATGCATATCGATTTTCGCCACAAAGGTAGCAAAAAAAAAGGTGTGTCCAACAAGTTTTTTTGGACACACCTTGTGTTTGAAGTGGTATAACGCAGCTTACTCAATCTTCGTCCAGTAGCGCGAGAGGCTGATGGGGCCGAGCGAACCCTTCACACGCAGGGTCTTCGCATCCTTGAACGATACCGCAACCTTATAGGTCTTGCCGTTAATCGGCTTGTACACCTTACCGCCATCCCAGCAGTTATCCTCGGCATTGTAGCGAATACCATAGACAATCACCACCTGATCCGACGGCGTGTTGCGCTTCGTCTTATCGGGATTCTTCACGTCCATCTTGCGCGTGCCATCCGGATTATTGGGCTCCGAGAGCCAGATAATCTGTCCCTGGTAGGTGCCATCCTCGCACTTCGTGAAGCGCACCTTCGACTGGCGACCCTCCTCCTCAACACTGTACACACCGATAATCTTGTCGGCTGCGCTCTGCGCATAGGTCGAAACGGCTGCAAACACAGCAACGGCTACGACCAAAACTTTCATCAACTTGTTCATGTTTTTTGGTTTTGTTATGCGGTGCAAATATACGAATTTTTCGGAACTTTAGCACATTTACAACCTCTTTTGCAACCCCTTCAACCACAAAAAAGGGTTGTTTCCTTGAGAAACAACCCTTTAGCAAAAAGGTTGAATAGGCTTATTTGCCCAGCAACTTCTTCACCTCGGCAGCCACGGTCGTACCGTTGTAGCCGAACTGCTCATCGAGCACCTTATACGGAGCCGAATAACCGAAGTGATCCATGCCATGGATATAGCCGTTCTCACCCACCAGACCCAGCAGGTTCACGGGCAGACCCGAGGTCATACCATAGCGCGGCAGACCTGCCGGCAACACGCTCTCCTGATACGAACGCGGCTGGTCGCGGAAGAGGCCCTCGCTCGGTACATTCACCACACGCACAGCGATACCCTCCTCGGCCAACTTCTCGGCACCCTCAACCAGGGTCGACACCTCCGAGCCCGTAGCCACGAGCACAGCAGCCGGCTTGGCAGCATCCATCACAACATAGCCACCCTTCTTGACCTGCATAGCCTCCTCACGACGCATCTGGCCCAAGGTAGGTAGCGTCTTGATATTCTGGCGCGACAGCACGAGAGCCACGGGACGCTCCTCCTCCAAGGCGAGTTTCCACGAGGTAACCGTCTCGTCGCCATCAGCCGGGCGCAGTACCACCATCGAACGCTCACCATGGTGATTCTTCAGGTGCTCCATCAGACGAATCTGTGCCTCATGCTCAATGGGCTGGTGCGTAGGACCATCCTCACCGACACGGAACGAGTCGTGGGTCCAGATGTAAATCACATGCAGACGCATCAACGCTGACAGACGCACGGCCGGTTTCATATAGTCCGAGAAGACAAAGAAGGTACCGCATGCAGGGATGATACCACCATGCAGTGCCATACCGTTCATCACGCAAGCCATCGTGAGCTCCGAAACACCGGCCTGGAAGAACTTACCCGAGAAGTCGCCCTTCTGGAAGGCCGTCGTCTTCTTCAAGAAGCCATCCGTCTTATCCGAGTTCGAGAGGTCGGCCGAGGCCACTACCATATTCTCAACCTTCTCGGCCAACACGCTCAACACCGTAGCCGACGCAGCACGCGTAGCCTGATCGGGCTTCATCTCAATAGCCTTGTAATCGATTTCGGGCAGCTCGTTCTTCAAGAAGCGGTCGAGTTTAGCGGCCAGCGACTTATTCTCCGAACGCCAAGCCTGCTCCGAAGCCTGCATCTCGGCAACCCAGCCCTGCAATGCCTCCTTGCGAGCAGCAAAGGCAGCCTCCGACTCAGCAAAAATCGTGAAGGGATTCTCGGGGTCAGCGCCCAAGTTCTTCATCGTAGCGGCAAAATCGGCACCGGCAGCCGACAGAGGCTGACCGTGAGTCGACACCTTATCCTCGAACGACGAGCCATCGGCTGCCACAGCACCCTTACCCATCGTCGTGCGACCGATGATAATTGTCGGACGCTCCGTCTCAGCATTGGCAGCAACGAGTGCAGCACGCAACTCGTCGATGTTGTGGCCATCCACCGAGATGACGTTCCAGTTCCACGCCTTGTACTTCATCTCGACATCCTCGGTATCCACCTCGTCTACCTTCGTCGAGAGCTGGATGTTGTTCGAGTCGTAATACATGATGAAGTTTGCGAGGCCGAGGTGGCCGGCAATACGGCCTACACCCTGCGAAATCTCTTCCTCAACGGCACCATCCGAGATATAAGCATAGGTCTTGTGGGCCATCCACTCGCCAAAGCGAGCCACCATGAAACGCTCGGCAATGGCGGCACCCAGGGCAATCGCATGTCCCTGACCCAGCGGACCCGACGAGTTCTCGACACCACGCATCACATCCACCTCGGGGTGACCGGGGGTTACACTGCCCCACTGGCGCAGACTCTTCAAATCCTCGAGCGTATAGTTGCCGGCCAATGCCAACGTAGCATAGAGCATCGGCGACATGTGACCCGGGTCGAGGAAGAAACGATCACGGTAGGGATAGTCCATCCGTGCGGGGTCATACTTCAAGAACTCGGTGAAAAGAACGGCCATGAAATCGGCACCGCCCATCGAGCCACCCGGGTGACCCGACTTGGCCTTTTCAACCATTGCAGCCGACAGCACACGGATGTTGTCGGCAACACGCATCAATTCGGAATTAGTAGCCATAAATGATTGTTGTGTTAGTTAGTTTGTATTTCGTTGTTTTTAGTTTGCTGTTCAGGGTTGGGAGTTGTGGGAGTTTTGGGAGTTTTGGGAATTTTGCGACTACGCCCAAAACATATGCTACCCTTTCTTCTCTTTGCTCTTTAATCCTGCTTCGCAGGCTTGACTTTGCTCTCTCCTCTTTACTCTCTCCTCTTTATCTTATCCTACTTGTCGCAGTTGCACAAGCGAGGCGCGTTCAAACTTCTCGCGGGCATAGTCAAGCGTTACCGTGAAGCGATGCTCGTCACTCGACGGGAGGTCGAACATCGCATCGGTCATAATTGCCTCGGCGATCGACCGCAGTCCTCGTGCTCCGAGTTTGAACTCAACCGCCTTATCGACGATGTAGTCGAGCACCTCCGGTTCGAACTTCAACTCCACGCCATCCATCTCGAACAGCCGCTCATACTGCTTCACAATGGCATTTTTCGGCTCGGTGAGAATCGAACGCAGAGCCTCACGCGACAGCGGATGCATGAAGGTCAGCACCGGCAGACGCCCCACCAACTCGGGTATCAGGCCGAACGAACGTAAATCCTGTGGCAGGATATACTTCATCAGGTTCTCGCGGTCGACCTGCTCGGTCTTCACACGGCCAAAGCCCAATGCACGGGTATTCAGACGCTGGGCAATCTTCTTCTCGATACCATCGAAGGCGCCGCCGCAGATGAAGAGGATGTTGCGCGTGTTGACCTGAATGAATTTCTGGTCGGGATGCTTACGACCACCCTGGGGCGGGACATTAACGGTCGTACCCTCCAGGATCTTCAACAAGGCCTGCTGGACGCCCTCGCCCGACACATCGCGTGTGATGGAGGGGTTATCGCTCTTACGGGCAATCTTATCAATCTCGTCGATGAAGACGATACCACGCTCGGCCTGCTCGACATTGTAGTCGGCCACCTGCAACAGACGCGAGAGGATACTCTCGACATCCTCGCCCACATAGCCCGCCTCGGTCAGGACCGTGGCATCGACGATCGTGAAGGGAACCTTCAATAGTTTGGCAATCGTGCGGGCGATGAGTGTCTTACCCGTGCCCGTAGGACCTACGAGCACGATGTTCGACTTATCAATCTCGACCTCCCCCTCCTTCGGGGTAGCCATCAGTCGCTTGTAGTGGTTGTAGACAGCCACGGCCATCGAGCGTTTCGCCTCATCCTGGCCAATGACCCATTGGTCGAGGAACTCTTTAATCTGCACCGGCTTCAATAAATCCTCACGGCGCAATGGTGCAGCAGCTGTTTTTTGCTCCTGACCGGTCACGGCATTGTCCAGCAAAATCTTATAGCCGTTCTCGATGCACTTGTTGCAAATATTGGCTCCGTCAAGACCCTGAAACAGAATCTCGACATCGGAGCGTTTGGCTCCGCAAAAGGAGCAGCAATCGCCGCTACCACGACGACCCGTATGATTCTTCGTCGACGCCATCTTCTACCGTTCGCGTTTAATCAGCACCTCGTCAATCAGCCCATACTCCTTGGCCTCGGCAGCCGAGAGCCAGTAGTCACGGTCAGCATCGCGCTCGATTTTCTTCAGCGACGCACCCGAGTGCTTGGATAATATTTCGTACAATTCACGCTTCGTTTTGAGTATCTCACGCGCCGTAATCTCAATGTCCGAGGCCTGCCCTTGTGCACCGCCCAGCGGCTGATGAATCATCACACGCGAGTGGGGCAATGCCGAGCGTTTACCCGCCGCACCGGCCGTCAGCAACACAGCACCCATCGAGGCTGCCAACCCCGTGCAGGTCGTAGCCACATCACACGACACGAGTTGCATCGTGTCGTAGATGCCCAGGCCGGCCGTCACCGAGCCACCCGGCGAGTTGATATAAATCTGGATATCCTTCTCCGGATCGGCAGACTCGAGGAAGAGCAGCTGTGCCTGAATGATATTGGCCGCATCGTCGTAAATCGGTGCACCGAGGAAGATGATGCGATCCATCATCAAGCGCGAAAAGACATCCATCGTAGCCACATTCAGCTGTCGCTCCTCGATAATCGTCGGCGAGACATAAGCCGATGTGATTGACTGAAAATCATGCAGTTTCAGCGAACTGATACCACACTTCCCACGTGCATATTTCTCAAATTCCGAAGCCATAGTTTCTCTATTTTGAAAAAAAGGACTTTGCAAACATCACGCCTGCAAAGTCCAAAGATACGTTATTTTTTGCAAAAATTAAAGTGCCTGCGCCAATTTTGCGAAATCCTCCGACGAAACGGCCTTTTCGGTCACCTTAATCTTGGCCTTCACAGCCTCTACAACCTTTACCTCATAGAGACGCTCGTAGATCTTCTGTGCCTGCTCCTTGTTCTCAAGAATCTGCTTGGCATAGCCCTCCAGCATATCTGCGGGAGCCGACGGCATGCCATACTGGGCAAACTGGGCAGCGGCCAAACCCTTGGCCTCCTCCGTAGCCTCCTCGGCCGATACGCTCAACTTCTCGCTCTCGATGAGGTTCTTCTGGATGTAGTTCCAGGTAAACATCACCAGGAACTGATCGAAATCCTTCTCGATATCCTCCATCGTGAACTTACCCTCGTTAATCGTGTAGAGCCAACGCTTGAGGAACTCCTTCGGCATCTCCAAAGCAGCCTTCTTGATGAGGAAGTCACGCATCTGGAGCGTAAAGAGGTAGTCACTCTCACGCTTCAACTCGGCAGCAATCTGCTCGTCGAGCATCTTGTCGAGCTCCTTCTCCGTCTTCACCTCACCGCCCGGGAAGGCCATCTTGAAGAACTCCTCGTTGAGCTCCGGCTCGGCAAATTTGCGAATCTTCGTAATCTCCATCTCGAATTCGGGGTTCACCGAAGCCAACTCCTCCTCCTTCATCTGCAACATGGCAGCACGCTGCGAAGCGGTCTTGTAAAGTTCGTTTACGTTGACCTGCATCTTCTCGCCCACCTTCTTACCCAAGAAAGGCTTGCGCTCCTCCTCGGTCATCGAAATCAGACCTACATAGGCATCCTGCACCTGCATATCGCCATTGTCGAGCGTCACGGTCAGTGCCTCGTCCGACTCCACGGTCTCGACATCTACCAAACGGCCGAAGCGGCGCAGGTAGTTCGAACGATAGTCGGCGTGCATCTTCTTGTCCACCTTAATCTTGTTGTAGGTCAGTTTATCCTTCTCCGAAAGGTCGAGGTTGAGGGCCGGAGCCTCGCCAATCTCAAACTTGAAGGTAAACTCGGTGCCATTCTCGAAGTCGAAGTCGCCCTGCTCCTCCGAGGGAATCACATCACCCAGGTAGTCAATCTTGTTCTTCTGGAGGTAGTCGAAGACGCTGTTCGAGGCCAGGCGATACGACTGCTCGGCCAATACGCCCTTGCCATACATCTTCTTGATAATGCCCATCGGCACCATACCCGGACGGAAACCGGGGATGTTGGCCTTGCGGCGATACTCGCGCAGGGCCGTCTCTACTTCGGCGGCATAATCCTTCTCCACCACCTTCACGCTCAAGATGGAAACACCACCCTCACGCTGACTTCTCGTTACTTTCATAGTCAATGCTTTTTATATCTGTTATTTATCGATTTTCGCTCTGCTTATTTCATCCAAAAACGGAATCGGGGCACAAAGATACGAATTTTATCGGTTTATCCGCTACTTTGCACGCTTATTTTTAGAATTATCTTGCAAATGTATACCTATTTCATATCCATTTTGTAACTTTGTCCGATTAAAAGCATGTTCCAGGACAAGATGAGTTACCTACGTTTTATCGCTCTCATATGGCTCGCAGCCCTCACCGCCTGCGGAAACAGCCCGTCGCGACGGGCGAAGAACTCCCCGCTACCCGAGCCAACCCGCTACACCTACCGCATCGTGGCCACCTATCCACACGCCACCGATGCCTACACCCAGGGGTTGCAATATGCCGATGGCTCGCTGTGGGAGGGAACGGGCGAATACGGCCGTTCGGAGGTGCGCCGTGTCGATCTCGAAAGCGGCCGATACGAGACGCTGCAAAAGTTGCCCCCGACCGAATTTGGCGAGGGCATCACCCTGCTCAACGGCAAACTCTACCAGCTGACCTGGGAGTCGAACACCTGCCACCTCTACGACCTGAAAAGCGGGCGTAAGATTCGTGATTTCCGCTATCCGGGCGAGGGCTGGGGGCTTACGACCGATGGCGAGCGGCTCTACATGTCGAACGGCACGGCCAACATCTACCACCTCGACCCCGAGACTTTCCGCCGTGAGCGCACGGTGACGGTCACCTGGCAGGGCGAGCCCGTGCAATACCTCAACGAATTGGAGTGGATTGACGGAAAAATCTGGGCCAATGTCTACACCACCGACCAACTGCTTATCATCCACCCGACCACAGGCGTGGTCGAGGGGGTCGTCGACCTCAGCGGACTGCTCTCCGAGCAGGAGCGCACCCCGATGACCGACGTGCTGAACGGCATCGCGTATGATGATGCCACGAAGCGCATCTTCGTCACCGGCAAGCGTTGGCCGAAACTCTATGAAATAGCACTTATCAAGCAATGACACACAACCTACATAAAGCACTCTCGAAGCGCATCCTGCTGCTCGACGGCGGTTTCGGCACGATGATGCAGCAAAACGGATTTGCCGAGGCCGACTACCGTGGCTCGCGCTTCAGCGACCACCCATGTCCCGTGAAGGGGTGTGGCGACCTGCTTTCGTTGACACAACCCGATGCGGTCGAGGCCATCCACGAAAAATACCTGGCCGCAGGTGCCGACATCATCACCTGCAACTCCTTCAATGCCAACGCCATCTCTCTCAGCGACTATGGCTTGGAGACCTATGCTCGCGAGATTGCCTGCGCGGCAGCCCGCATTGCACGTCGTGCTGCCGACCGTTACACGGAGCGCAATCCGCTCAAGCCCCGCTTTGTGGCAGGCTCGGTAGGTCCTACAAATCGTACCGCCTCGCTTTCGGCCGATGTACAGAACCCTGCCTCTCGCGAGATTACCTTCCGCGAACTGGTCGCTGCTTATGCCGAGCAGATTCAAGGACTGCAAGAGGGCGGTGCCGACATCATCCTTATCGAGACGGTCTTCGACACACTCAACGCCAAGGCAGCACTCTATGCGGTTGAGGAGGTGGGCTGCACACTCCCCGTCATGGTATCGGGAACGCTGGCCGACAAGAGCGGCCGAACCCTCTCGGGGCAGACCGTCGAGGCCTTCTGCGCCTCGCTTACCCATGCGCCGTTGCTCTCCATCGGTCTGAATTGTGCCTTTGGAGCGCACGACCTGCTCCCCTACCTCGAGCGATTGGCCCAGGTGGCTCCATGTCGCATCTCGGCACATCCGAATGCCGGTCTGCCGAATGTTTTGGGCGGCTACGATGAGACCCCCGAGATGTTCGCCCTGGAGGTGAGCCAATACCTCGAACGAGGATTGCTCAACATCGTCGGAGGTTGCTGTGGTACCACTCCGGCACACATCTTCGAGTTGCAAAAAATCGTCGGCAAATATGCGCCGCGACCGCTGCCCGAAGCGACGCATATCACCACCTTGAGTGGTCTGGAGCCGCTCAGCATCACGCCCGATAAGAATTTTATCAATGTCGGTGAACGCACCAATGTCGCCGGATCGGCTCGTTTTGCCCGCTTGATTCGGGAGAAACAGTACGAAGAGGCACTCTCGGTGGCTCGCGCACAAGTCGAAGCCGGTGCACAGATTATTGATGTCTGCATGGACGACGGGCTCATCGACGGTGTTGAGGCGATGCGCACGTTCCTCAACCTAATTGCCTCCGAGCCCGAAATAGCCCGTGTTCCGATCATGATTGACTCGTCACGCTGGGAGGTCATCGAGGCCGGATTGGAGGTGGTACAAGGGCGTGCCATCGTCAACTCCATCTCGCTCAAAGAGGGCGAAGCGCACCTGCTCGAGCAGGCCCGCACGATTCGTCGCTACGGAGCGGCCGCTGTTGTGATGCTCTTCGACGAGCAGGGACAGGCCGACACCTGCGCACGTAAAGTCGAGGTGGCAACACGCGCCTACCGACTCCTCACCGAGGATGGATTCCCGCCCGAATCCATCATCTTCGACCCCAACATCTTAGCCGTTGCCACCGGTATGCCCGAGCATGACGGCTATGCCAAAGCCTTCATCGATGCCACCCGCATCATCCGCGAGCGGTGTCCGCATGTCAAGATTTCGGGTGGCGTATCGAACCTCTCGTTCGCCTTCCGTGGCAACAACACGGTGCGTGAGGCGATGCACTCGGCCTTCCTCTACCACGCCATCGAGGCCGGCATGGAGATGGGTATCGTCAATCCCGAGATGCTGCGTGTCTACGACGAGATACCGGCCAACCTGCTCGAACGGGTCGAGGATGTGATTCTCTGCCGTCGTGCAGATGCAGCCGAACGCCTTTCGGAGTATGCGCAGGCGGTCAAGGAGCAGGCAACCACGCAACCACACACCGACCTCGACACCTGGCGCACTGCCCCCCTGGAGGAGCGTATCCGCCACGCAATGCTCAAGGGTATCACCGACCATATCGAGGCCGATGCACAAGAGGCCTACAACACCCTGCAAAGCCCGATGGCAGTGATCGACCGCCTGTTGATGCCCGCCATGGAGCAGGTAGGGCGGCTCTTTGGCGAGGGGAAGATGTTCCTCCCGCAGGTGGTCAAGAGTGCCCGGGTCATGAAGCGAGCCGTAGCGGTGCTCACCCCCTACATCGAGCAGGGAAGCTCCTCCGAGCACTCCGCCGGTCGCATCCTGGTTGCCACGGTCAAGGGCGACGTACACGACATCGGCAAGAACATCGTCTCGGTAGTGATGGCCTGCAACGGATTCGAGATTCACGATCTGGGCGTGATGGTCGACACGGAACGCATCGTCGACGAGGCGGTTGCTATCGGTGCTGATGCCATCTGCCTCAGCGGTCTGATTACCCCCTCGCTCGACGAGATGGCGGCCGTATGTCGTGCCTTGGAACGACGCGGATTACAACTTCCCGTCGTGGTGGGTGGAGCAACCACCTCGGCCCTGCATACAGCCGTCAAGATGGCTCCGCTCTACAGCGGCATCGTAGCACACTCGGCCGATGCCAGCCAAAACAGCCAGATTCTGCAACGGCTGCTCGGAACGGATGGAGTGCGTTATGCCGAAGCGTTGCGCGCCGAGCAGGCTCGGCTGCGCCGTGAATTTGAGTCAGCCGAGCGTCGTCAAACCCTGCTTTCGCTCGACGAAGCACGCCGTGCAGGCCGTCCGAAGCGGGCACACCAACCCATCGTACCCCAGCATACCGGCCGATTGGTCTTCCCCGACTTTGATATTGCGGATGTAGAGCCCCTCATCAACTGGAACTTCTTCTTCACGGCCTGGGGGCTCAAAGGGCATTACCCCGAGCTGCTGGAGCACCCCGAGAAGGGCGAGGAGGCACGCAAACTCTTCGACGATGCCCAAGCCCTGCTGAAACGCATCCGCGAGGAGAAGCTGCTCACGTTGCAGGGCGTTGTCGGCATCTTCCCCGCCCGCTCGGAGGGGGATGACATCCTCGTGCGCGACCCCAAAGGACGCGAGGTGCGGTTGGCGATGTTGCGCAACCAAAGCCGTGGAGCGCAAAACAGTTCACTGGCCGACCTGATTGCCCCGAAAGGGGATTATGTCGGGTGCTTTGCCCTGACGGCAGGTGTCGGGCTGGAGAAACTCACCGAGCAGTATCGACAAGCAGGCGATGACTACCACGCCATGCTGGCCAAACTGCTTACCGATCGTCTGACCGAGGCCTTCATGGAGACCGTACACAGTTTCGTGCGTCGTTCGATGTGGGGCTACGAACAGGGGGAGCAGCTGACGCCACAAGCCATCCTGCATGAGCAGTATCAAGGACGTCGCATGGCCTTCGGATACCCCGCCTCGCCCGACCACTCGCTCAAACGGGAGATTTTCGACCTGCTGGCCGTGGAGATTACCACTGCGATGCACCTGACCGAGAATTGGATGATTACTCCGGGAGAGGCTCTTTGTGGCCTGCTCTTTGCCGATGGGGAGTACTTCTCGGTGGGCACGATTGACGAGGAGCAGCTCCACGACTACGCCCGTCGTCGCAACCTCGATATAGAAACCATACGCAAGATTATACCCAACAACCTATGAATGTTGTCGAACTGATACACCAGGCCATTGCTACCAAAAGCACCCGTTTTGCCTTTGAGTTGTTGCCACCGCTGAAAGGCGATGGCACGGAGGGTATTTCGGCGGCCATCGAACGGTTGATGCCCTTCAATCCGGCCTATATCAATGTAACCTCCCATCGTGAAAGTCTGAAGGAAGAGTGCTTGCCCGACGGATCGGTGCATCGGCACATCGTGCGTCGTCGTCCCGGAACGGTCGGTATCTCGGCCACCATTCAACACAAATACGGTGTGCCGGTGGTCCCCCATCTGATTTGTGGCGGGCACTCCCGCTACGACATCGAGGATGCCCTCATCGACCTCGACTTCCTGGGGCTGCACAACGTCTTGGCCCTGCGTGGTGATGCGCTGAAAGGCGAGGAGCACTTTACGCCTCATCCCGAGGGACATGCCCATGCCGCTGATCTGGTTCGACAGGTCATGGCGATGAATCGGGGCGAGTTTGTCGACGGCGAGGTCGAGGAGTGCCACCAGTCAGCCTTCACAGTCGGTGTCGCCGGCTATCCCGAGAAGCATGCCGATGCCTCCTCGGCCGAGGAGGATTTGCTCCATCTCAAGGCAAAGATCGATGCCGGAGCGCAATACATCGTCACGCAACTCTTCTACGACAACAGCCGTTTCTTCGACTTCGTAGCCCGCTGTCGTGCCATCGGTATCGAGGTGCCCATCATCCCGGGCATCAAACCCCTCGCGACGGTGCGCCACCTCACGCTTCTGCCCCAGACCTTTGGATGCCATATCCCCGAGGAGTTGCGTCGTGAGGTCGAGGCACATGCCGACGACAAGGCCGCTGTCCGCCAAATCGGCACCGAGTGGGCCATTGCCCAGAGCCGCGAGTTGAAGGCCGCCGGCATCCCCGTGCTGCACTACTACCCGATGGGAAAAGCCGAAAACATCATCCAAATCGCCAAAGCCATCTTCTAATTCAACCATTAGCATTCCAAATTTCCCGATTCATGAACGCCATCGATTTTCGTCGTCATCTGCATCGCTATCCCGAACTCTCGTTTGAGGAGCACGAAACGGCCGCCTTTATCCGTGAACAACTCACGGCAGCCGGCATCGCCTGCCAGGCCATTGCCACGACCGGCATTCTGGCTCGCATCGAGGGGCGGCATTCGACCTCCGAAACGGCACGTCGGGCCATCGTCCTCAGAGCCGATATCGACGCCTTGCCCATCGAGGAGCAGAGTAGCCTTGCCTATGCCTCCTGCCATCAGGGCGTGATGCACGCCTGTGGCCACGACATGCATGCCGCCATGCTCTACGGAGCCCTCTTGCAGTTGGCCGAAAATCCCGATTTCGAAGGAACCGTATTCGGGCTCTTCCAGCCCGGCGAGGAGTGTAACCCGGGAGGTGCTTCGCTCGTCCTTGCCGAAGAGCCCTTTGCCGGTTACGACATCGCAGCCGTCATCGGTCAGCATGTCGATTGGCGGTTGGAGGTGGGAACGATTGGTGTCAAGGCCGGTGCCTTTATGGCAGCCAGCGATGAGTTGCGTTTTCGGGTACACGGGAAGGGCGGCCATGGTGCCATGCGTCACCTGCTGAACGACCCCGTAGCCGCCTCGGCCGAACTCATCACCCGCCTCTTAAGCCTCAACAGCCCCAATCAAACACTCTCATTAGGACGTGTCGTAGCCGAGGGGGCAACCAACGTCGTGCCCGACGAGGTCTACCTCGAAGGTACGCTGCGCACCTTCAACGAGGAGGAGCGTCAGCAAACCCACGCGACGATCACCGCCTACGCCCAAGCAATCGACCACACACACGGCACCACGACCGCAATCGACATCAACCACGGCTATCCGTGTGTCACCAACGAGGCCTCGTTGGTAACACTGTTGCAAGCCGTTGCAGCAGCACAGGGGGTATCGGTCGAGCCGATGGAGCGTTTGATGACTGCCGAAGATTTCGGCTTCTACACCCGTCACTACCCCTCGCTCTTCTATCGCTTGGGCGTCGGAGCCGCATCGGGACGTTCGCACACGGCACAATATGCCCCTTCGGAGGAGGCCATCGGAGTCGGTATCGACCTCCTGTGTGCCTTGACCGTTAAATTGATGAACAGATGAAAAAAGAGAAAAAAAGCCGGCGCAACCGCGACCGCACCTCGCTGATTATCCAACTCTTTCGGGAGTTTCCGAACAATAAATTTTCACTCAAACACCTGGCAGCCGCCTCGGGTGGTGCCGACCGAGACGGGCGACGTGAGACTCTCGCCATCCTGGATCGCCTCTACGACGAGGGGGTCATCGAGGAGTGTGCCCGCGGCAAATACCGCCTCACACACCGCCACCTACCCCACTACGAGGGGCTCTGCTCGATGACATCGGGCGGCTCGGCCTACATCCGCGTCGAGGGATTGGAGCAGGATATTTTTGTCAATCAACGCAATACGCTCAATGCGCTGGATGGCGACCGCGTTGAAGTGGTCGTCATGCACCGCAGTCGCGATGGAAAATTGGAGGGCGAGGTAACCGCCGTCCGTGAACGCAATCCCCGACCCTATGTCGGTATAGCCGAGGTTGGAGCCCATCAGATTTTTGTCCGCCCCGACTCTCGTCGCATACCGGTCGACATCTTCCTTCCCAAGAAACGCTATCCCGAGGTACGTAATGGCGAGAAGGTGGTCGTGCGCATTGTCGAATGGGCACATGGCGCCAAGAGCCCCGTAGGTGAACTCATCGACCGCCTCGGCATGGCCGGCGACAACGACACGGAGATGCACGCCATTCTGGCCGAATACGACCTGCCCTATCGTTTCGAGGAGGAGGTCGAAGAGGCCGCCCAAGCTATTCGTGGGGAGATTACCGAACGGGAGATTGCCCGCCGGCGTGATTTCCGCGCCATCACGACCTTTACGGTCGACCCGGCCGATGCGAAGGATTTCGACGATGCCCTCTCGGTGCAACGCATCAGCGACGGTGTGTGGCAGATTGGCGTGCACATCGCTGATGTCACGCACTATGTTCGTCCCCACTCCCCGATTGACGAGGAGGCGGTGGCACGTGGTACGTCGGTCTATCTCGTCGACCGTACCGTACCGATGCTCCCCGAGCGGCTCTCCAACGAGCTCTGTTCGCTCCGTCCCCACGAGACAAGCCTCTGCTTCTCGGCTGTCTTCACACTCAATGAGAACCTCGACATCCTCGACGAGTGGTTCGGTCGCACGGTGATTCACTCCAACCGCCGTTTCACCTACGAGGAGGCACAGCAAATCATCGAGACAGGACGAGGTGATTTTGCCGAGGAGGTGCTGACCCTCCATCGCTTGGCGCAAGCCCTGCGCAGCGAGCGATTCAAGCACGGAGCCATCGCCTTCGAGCGCGAGGAGATGCGCTTCCGTCTCGACGAATCGGGCAGACCCATCGGCGTCTACTTCAAGGTACAGCAGGAGGCCAATCAGATGATTGAGGAGTTCATGCTGCTGGCCAACCGCCGTGTGGCCGAGTTCTGCGCCCATCGTCGTGGCGACAAGGGTCGCAAAGTACCCCGCACGATGGTCTATCGTGTACACGACACCCCGAGCGAGGAGAAGCTCGACCGCTTCCGCGAATTTGCCCTGCGCTTCGGCCACCTGTTCCGCGCATCGAAGGGGCGTGCCGTGGCCAAGGAGATGAACAAACTGCTCGCCTCACTGCATGGTAAGGCCGAGGAGAATGCCCTCTCGACCATGGCGGTGCGTTCGATGGCCAAGGCGACCTACTCGACCGACAACATCGGCCACTACGGGCTTGCCTTCCCCTACTATACCCACTTCACCTCTCCGATTCGTCGTTATCCCGACATGATGGTACACCGCTTGTTGGCCCACTACCTCGATGGTGGGCGTTCGGCTGACAAGGAGCAACTCGAAGGGTTGTGTATCCACGCCTCGGAGCGGGAGGTGGTGGCCGCCGAAGCCGAGCGTGCCTCCATCAAATACAAGATGGTGGAGTTTATGAAGGAGCATCTGGGCGAGGAGTTCGAGGGGTATATTTCGGGCCTTAGCGAATGGGGTATCTACATCGAATTGGTTGACACGCATATCGAAGGGATGGCCTACCTGCGTGATATCGAGGGCGACTACTTCCAATTCGACCCCGAGCGATATGAAATCTTCGGACATCGCACCGGCACCGTGCTGACCCTCGGCGATCCGGTTCGCATCCGTGTAGCCCGTGCCGACCTCCAAAAGCGGCAACTCGACTTCGAGGTCATCGATTTTCACCAAGCCTAAGCAGGTGGAAGAAAAGAAGTTGTTGACCATTTTTTTGCACCAACATTTGTTAAATCGTTTTAATATACTACCTTTGTAACAAAACAATACGACACCTATTATTATGAACACCGTCAAATTGCTCCTGCTTCCCCTGTTTCTATTGGCTGCCTGTACCCATTCGTCCATCGACGAAGAGGTGCTCCCGGAGGGTATCACCGGTGAGCCCATCGCCTTCACCGTAAGCCAGCAAGAGGGCCGCGTCTCGTTCTTCCAAGGGGAGGGACACGGTGTCGTGTGGGATGGCAACGAACAGATTAGCATCCGTGCCTACCCCTATGGCGAACCCTCTTCGAGCGATAAGCAACGTGGCAACTATACGGTCAGCAAGCAGGGCGAGTGTACCCTGACCAAATATTCAGACATCGTCTGGAAAGGCACAAAAACCACCTACATCGCCTACTATCCGGCCACCGCAAATGCCACGGCCACCAACCTGTGGGAGTTGCCCCTCTCGTATGAGCAGGTGCAGCCATGTGCCAACGACCACAGCCACCTCACGAAGTATGTCATCATGCAGACCGAGCCGCAGCACTTTGCCGAGAAGCCCGAGACGATCCATTTGCGCTTCGTGAACCTCTGCTCGATTATTGAACTAACCCTCAAAGGGCCTTCGACGCACACGATTAAAGAGGTATCACTCATCACCACCTCGACGATCGACCTGTCGGGTACACAAGGACATCTCAACGCCACACCAACCCTGTATCAGGAGAACGGTCAACTGAAAGAAGCCTCGCTACTGAAACCCTACATCGATAAAAACACCCTGAAGAATTATGGGTCGAAGCAAGTACGATTGACCCTTACAGAGGCTGCTGCCCTCTCGACCGATGAAGGTATCAAACTCTACCTGGTGGTGCTCCCCGGCCAACATGCGAAAAATGAGATTACCGCACAGATTGTAACCACCGAAGGTCGGGTAGCCGAGATTCCGATGGGTGCCATCCACCTCTGCATGAACAAGGTCTATCGTCCCTCGATTACGTTGAACGACGACGATTTCACCAAACAGCTGAACGAGGCGGCCAAAATTAAAATCATGGGGCATGATGCAACAGCTCCCTATTGGGGCAGTGTCAATCTCATGAACGGGGCCACCATCATCACTTCGCGCATGGAGAGCAATGGTCGCAATACCACGATGACCCTTTCCCAGATTCCGGAGCGTTTTGTACATACCGCGGCAACGCCATGGCAAACCATGGCCGGGCACAACAACATCTGCCCCGATGTAACCATCGAAGCATTAACCGACGGCAAGTTGTTCATTGCCACCTCAGGGTCGAGCAGTTCGATTGCCTCCAAAATGAGGAATGCCGGCTGGACACAAGAGACCTCACTCTCCTCGGAATCGGCCTCCACCACCATTAAATATTCCAACGGGGTGCAAGAGGGTTATTTTGCCATCTGGTCCAAGCCGGCGACAAGCGGTTCGACGCTTGACCTATCCTCGCTCCGCACGACGTTATTCGGCACAGGCGCAATCGACTTCCGTGGTATTCGCCCCGTTGCGACGAGCATCACATGGGCTCCGGCCAAGATGACGGTTGAACGGGTCACCGATGGGTTGATGACCACCTTCAAGGAGGGTGCCACGCTGACCTCAAACAGCGGGGCTACCATCCACGCCACACGCGATAAAGCCATCCCGACGGGTTTTGTCGGCATGGATCTCTATACGGTCAGTGGCAACACCGCCTCGACCACCGTTTCAGCTCGTGCCGAAAGTGCCGGCATCGCCTATGCCATCTGCCCGGCATCGCTCTACCCCACCTATACCGACCACACCACTTGCGACGACATCACCAGTTGGAAGCAGGTCGAAAGTTTCTATGGTTCGGATGATGAACTCTACTACATCCTTGGCAAGCAGGTGGCGCAAGGCGATATCATCACCCTCGCATATAGCAA
The DNA here is from genome assembly GCA_017623115.1 of Alistipes sp. Classification (GTDB taxonomy): domain Bacteria; phylum Bacteroidota; class Bacteroidia; order Bacteroidales; family Rikenellaceae; genus Alistipes. The sequence goes on along the minus strand of JAGAPT010000028.1, from coordinate 44,100 downwards.
TGCCCCGCTCCCGATTATGAGCCGAGCAGATATCGGCACCGGCATCCTGCTGGGTGACTTAACCCTCAGCGAGGCGGCTGTGGTCGACGAAATCACGGTCAACGGCACCTTAATCGACATCCGCCCCTTCACAGCCGGAGGAGAGCTCTACCCGCAGAATGAGTATCAACTGCTTCCTGCAGGGGTGGAGACGTTACTCGGCGAGGGATACTCCTATGCCACAGGATTGATGGAGTATCGTGGTCCCACGAAATTCACGGTCAAGGCCGCCGGAACGGTCTATCTGGCCACCACCAACGGACAACCCGACGGATGGAGCACGACCGGAAAGCGTTTTACCACCCAACTATTAGCCGATCAGACCAAGGTAACGAAGACGATTACCTATACCATCTATCAACGCACCTGCACGGCCGGTGAAACAGTTTCTGTTCCTTCGGGTGGTTCCTACACGCCCTTGGTGTTTGGTAAAAAAGTGCGTGCAAATGCCCCTGCCACACCGGGTGTCACGATTGTCAAATCGCCCGACAACCTCTTCCGCTCGAAGCATATAACGAACGTAAACATCAACATCCTGGATGATGGCAGCTACCTTGCTCTCTGCACCAACACCCGCAGCACACACTCGACAAGCATCTATCGCTCGACCGACCGAGGTAAGACGTGGTCGCTCTACAGCACACCGACCCCGATGAATTTCACCCGTCTTTTCGAGCATAACGGAGCACTCTACATCATGGGAGTTGAGAGTGGCGGCTACGATTTGGTCATCTGCAAATCGACCGATAACGGTAAAACCTGGACAACGCCCAACGCCTCAACCGGCAGCGGATACATCCGCCTCGGTAATCGCGATGGCAGTGGCGGCGACGGCGGGAAAATCAAGGGACACCATGCCCCAACCTCGATGGCCATCTACGATGGTCGCATCTGGCGTGCCATGGAGGACCACAACGACAAAGACCTCATCTTCCCGTTTGTCATCTCGGCACCGGTAGATAGCGACCTACTCAATCCGAACAATTGGACTCGCTCGAATCTGGTCTACTTCACCAAACTCCTGCGCTATTTCCATAACGGGCATGTCATTCTGCGCCTCATCGAAGGCAATGTGATTGTCGGCCCCGACGGAAAACTCTACAATCTGCTACGCGCCTCATGCCGCACGGCCAGCCAATCAGCCTGTCTGGCTCGTGTCGAGAAGGTCGGCGATACCTATCAACTGAAAATCGCCCAATCGGACTTCATCAACCTGCCCGGAGGCGACAAGAAGTTCACAGTACGTTACGATGAGACCACGGGTCGCTATTGGACGATTACCAATCCGGCCGATAAAGCCGGATACAATCACGAAGGTGGGTTCTACTCCTCATCGGGTATCTACTTTGACATGATGCGTAACCGCGTGGCCCTCTATTCATCGGCTGACCTGCGCAACTGGCAACTCGAACGGGACAACATCATCTACCATGAAGATCCCTTCTTCCATGGCTACCAATACATCGACTGGCAATTCGATGGGGAGGACATCATCCTCGTCAGCCGCACCGCCTCACCCGAGGAGCGCGGTCTGCCGATTCGCCAGCACGATGCCAACATGATGACCTTCCACCGCATCGAGAATTTCCGCAATTAAGGATTCGGTATTCGGGTTTTATTTCGTACATTTGCATTTGATGTATCGCATTACCCTCGTCATACCGACCTACAACCGCGCAGCCTCGCTCATGCGGGCTCTCGAATCGGTGGCTCGACAGACGCTCGACCCCGCTTTGTGGGAGTGTCTGATTATTGATAACGCCTCGACCGACCATACTGCCGAGGCTGTTACGCTGTTTGCCGCCGAACACCCCACGCTCCACATCCGCTTGGTACGCGAAGAGCAACAGGGGGTGGCTCATGCACGTAACCGCGCATTGCAGGAGGCTACGACGGAACTTATCTGCTCCATCGACGATGATGAGCGCATCAACGAAGGATTCATCGAGGCCTACCTCCGCTTCTTCGACGAGCACCCGGATGCGGTGGTTGCCGGCGGTCGCATCATCGCCGAATATGAGCAGGAGCGACCACACTGGATGTCCCGCTGGACTGAACGGCCGATTGCCAATCCAATGGACTATGGCGAGCAGATACGCCCCTTCCCGAAGGGTGCACTGCCCGGAGGAGGGAACATGGGATTCAGGCGTTCTATTGCCTTGCAGGTGGGGTTTGCAACCCAACTGGGACGCACGGGAGGCCGGCTTCTCGGAGGCGAGGAGAATGACTTTCTGCAACGCATGCGTGAGGCCGGACACACCTTGTGGTACCTGCCCGATGCCGTGATGTGGCACATCATTCCGCCCGAGAAATGCACCGATGAATATCTCTGCCGTTTAGCCTTCAACATCGGCATCAGCCAGCGACGGCGTGCCGAACTACGCGGTGGTGTCGGAAGAGCCCTGCTATCAGAGATTGGGAAATGGGGGGCTACACTCCTGCTCCTCTTTACCATGCCACCCGCAAAGGGACTGCGCCTGCTACGCATGCGTCATCACATTGCTCGCGGGCTCTTTACGAAAACCGCGCAGCGTCCGCCAGCAACCACGAAATAAGTATAAATACGTATCTCCATCGGCCAAAAAAGGTGTATTTTTGGTTGATTTATTGTGGCCTATACGATATAGGCACAACCCAACAGCAACGAAGAGACTTAAAAAACTTAAATACAACACACTATGGTAGATATTTTTGAACGCCTGGAGAAAAATGCCGGTGGCCCGATTGGCCAGTACATGGGCTATGCACACGGTTACTATGCCTTCCCGAAGTTGGAGGGTGAGATTGGTCCCCGCATGAAATTCCGCGGCAAGGAGATGCTCAACTGGAGTCTGAACAACTATCTGGGTCTGGCGAACCACCCCGAGGTGCGCAAGGCTGATGCCGAGGGTGCCGCTAAATTTGGTATGGCAGCCCCGATGGGTGCCCGCATGATGAGTGGTCAGACCATCTATCACGAGCAGCTGGAGCGCGAGTTGGCCGAGTTTGTCGGTAAGGAGGATGCCTTCCTGCTGAACTTCGGTTATCAGGGTATGCTCTCGATTATCGACTGCCTCCTCACACCGCGCGACGTTGTCGTCTACGATGCCGAGGCCCACGCCTGCATCATCGACGGTCTGCGCATGCACAAGGGTAAGCGTTTCGTGTTCGGCCACAACGACATGGATTCGTTGCGCCTGCAGCTGCGCCACGCCACGGATTTGGCCGAGGAGCAGAACGGTGGTGTGCTGGTGATCACGGAGGGTGTATTCGGCATGAAGGGTGACCTGGGTAAACTCGATGAGATTGTCGCTCTGAAGAAGGAGTTCCAGTTCCGCCTGCTCGTTGACGACGCACACGGTTTCGGTACGATGGGCCCGAAGGGTCGTGGTACGGCTGCCCACTTCGGCGTAACAGAGGGTGTCGATGTGCTCTTCAACACCTTCGCCAAGTCGATGGCCGGTATCGGTGCCTTCGTTGCTTCGCACCGCTGGTTGGTGAACCTGCTGCGCTACAACATGCGTTCGCAGCTCTACGCCAAGTCGTTGCCGATGCCGATGGTAATCGGTGCCCTGAAGCGTATCGAGCTCATTCGTGAGCACCCCGAGTTCCAGGAGAACCTCTGGACCATCGTTCGTGCCATGCAGTCGCAACTCGTGGAGAATGGCTTCAACATTGGTGTGACGAACTCGCCGGTGACCCCCGTATTCTTGAAGGGCGGTGTACAGGAGGCTACGAACCTCGTTGTTGACCTGCGCGAGAACCACAACGTATTCTGCTCGATGGTTATCTACCCCGTTATCCCGAAGGGCGAAATCATTCTGCGCATCATCCCGACGGCTGCTCACACGCTGGAGGATGTGGAGTACACGATCAACGCCTTCAAGGCCGTTCGCGAGAAGTTGGAGCAGGGTGTTTACGCCTCGATGCCCATCCCGATGCGTGCCGACGAGGGTTTCAAAGTGCGCTAAACAGGTACTACCTATACAAAAAAAGTGTGTCCGACCTTTCGTTGGACACACTTTTTTTTTCGTTTGTGGCGGAGTAGCAAAGTCAGGGGAGTGACCGCATGGCCACTCCCCTTCCATCAAAAATTAACCCTCTAAATATCTCCCGGGCGAAGCAACTCGCTGAGGTAGTGATGCAGATAGTAGAGATCCGACTCACCTTGTATAACCTCGTTCATCAACAATTCCTCGTCCTCGGAGATGGCATCATGTAATTTGTCGTGGTCTGTATCCTCCATAGGCAATCGGTATTTTGAAGTTCTTTACCCCTATAACGCACCAACCGCTGCAGATATTGTGCCAACGACTAACTTAATACCATCTTTTTTTCTTTTATCAACCGACGCAGGTTAATCAGCGCATAGCGCATGCGTCCCAAAGCGGTGTTGATGCTCACACCCGTCTGCTCGGCAATCTCCTTGAAACTCAAGTTGGCATAGTAGCGCATCCGCACCACCTCACGCTGTTCCTCGGGAAGCAGGTCGACCAGTCCCCGCACCTCCTCGGCAATCTGCTCGCCCACGATACGATCCTCGACCGTCGGCTCCGCAAAGCGCAACGTGCCCAACACATCGTACCCCGCATCACTCTCCGAAACGGACTTATCCTGCTTCTGCGAGCGGAAGTGGTCGATGACCTGATTGTGTGCAATGCGCAACACCCACGAAAGGAACTTGCCGCTATCAACATAGCGACCTTCGTCAATCACACGGACTACCTTAATAAATGTCTCCTGGAAGATATCCTCTGCGAGGTCACGATCCTTCACCATCATGCGGATATAGTCCCGCACACGACGGCTGTGACGCTCGATGAGCTGCGATATGGCACTCGAATCACCTGCAAGATAGTGACCCAACAAAACACGGTCACTCAACACTTGTGTATTCATACTCTTCAGTATTGGTTAAAAGAGCAGAAATTCGTCGATAGGCAATTCGTTTTTAGTGCAATAGCAGTTAATAAATCGGTTCCGAACAACACCTATTGTGTTGTTTCCGATTGCAAGATAACCATTAAATTCCAAACCTCCAAATTTTTGCTTCGAACCAAGTCGCTATCCAACCGACCCATTTCGAGCCGAAAAAGGACAAAAATCGTGCCGAGGCGTTCATTTTAGGCCCATTTTATCTCCGAATCAGCAAAGGCAGCTCATTCCGAAAACGAACAATGATACTCCGAGAATGAATGCCGACAAAAGAAAGGGTGTGTTCTACAAATTTGTAGAACACACCCTTTTCGCTTGAAGAGGTATAACAAGCGGGATTTAAGGCTTGCGAAATGCGAAAAACGCCCCTCTACTCAAACGTCGGCGGATAGGCCAGCAACTGATACATCAGTGCCAGAGCCATGCGACGCTGTCCCTCCGAGTTGGGATGCAGGCGATCACGACGCTCGCCCAAGCGGAAGTAACGGCCATGCTCCTCCACTGTAGGCATCAACCCGCTGACTGCTGCAAAGTCAATTACCGGAACGCCCCAAACTTGCCCGGCCTCGCGGATGGCGTCGACATACTCCGAGTGGAAGTGTCCCACGCGATTCGCACACTCCTCGCCCGGCATCACCTCGCCATTGGCACGCATATAGATACCACGATGAATCGGCGTGAGCAGGATAAGCTGTTTGGTGGGGTAATTGCGTTTCAAGAAATCCAACGCCTTATTAATTCGGCCTCGTGTCGTCGAATTATCCATCACCAAACGGCGGGTCCAACGACGCTCCGAGCGTCCATCATCGAATAGCTTCACCTTTTCGACCTGCGTCGTATACCACTCACCGAGCGGGGTGTCGTTACCATAATCGTTCGTACCCATGAAAATCAGAATCGCATCGACCTCTTGTCCCTCGTTCGCCATGAGCTTCTCGGCCTGCGGGATGATATGATGCCATTGCTGTCCGCTGATAGCATAGACATAAGGGGTAAAGCCCAGCCATTCGGCCACATACTGCCAATAGACCTGCTGCTCCTTGGTTTGTCGCTTGTCGGTAATCGAATCTCCGAGCAGGGCAACACGCTTGCCATACCACGGATTCTCGATGACCAACTGCGCAGGCTCCTCCTGCTTCTTTTTGGCCTCTGCGCCGAGTGGCAACGCCAACAGCAGCACAAGGCTCCACAACCACATCTGTTTCATGACGGACTCCCGTTTCTTCGATTAATAACTACGTGCAAAGAGCACACGGCGGTGCGAGGGCTTGCCGGTGAAGATGCAGCTTCCCTCCTCATCCTCCACATCGAGCGGAATGCAACGAATCGTTGCCTTCGTAGCCTCCTTAATGGCCACCTCCGTCTCGACCGTGCCATCCCAGTGAGCCGAGATGAAGCCACCCTTCTCGTCGAGTACCTGCTTGAACTCCTCCCACGTGTCGACCTTCGTAATCATCGAGTTGCGATAGTCGAGGGCCTTCTGGTAGATGTTCTGCTGAATATCGCCCAGCAACTGCTCGATGAGCTCAACCAATCCCTCCTGCGAGATGGTTTGCTTCTCGAGCGTATCACGACGCACCAACTCGATGGTACCGTTCTCCATATCGCGGCCACCCATCGCCAGGCGCACGGGCACACCCTTCAACTCATACTCGGCAAACTTGAAGCCCGGACGGACATTATCGCGGTCATCAATCTTCACGCTGATGCCCTTGGCGCGCAGACCTGCGGCAATCGCATCGAAACGCTCGCAGATGGCAGCCAGCTGGTCGGCCGACTTATAAATCGGCACCATAACAACCTGAATCGGAGCCAACTTCGGAGGCAGCACCAAACCGTTGTTATCCGAGTGAGCCATAATCAAGGCACCCATCAGACGGGTCGAAACGCCCCACGAGGTAGCCCACACATACTCCTGCTTGCCCTCCTTCGTCACATACTGCACGTCGAACGCCTTGGCGAAGTTCTGTCCCAGGAAGTGCGACGTACCGCTCTGCAGGGCCTTGCCATCCTGCATCAGCGCCTCGATGGTCAGCGTATCCTCGGCACCGGCAAAACGCTCGTTGGGCGACTTGTGGCCTACAACCACCGGCAGCGACATCCACTCACGGGCAAAACGCTCGTAGACATGCACCATCTTCTCGGCCTCCTCGATGGCCTCCTCGCGCGTTGCATGTGCCGTATGTCCCTCCTGCCAGAGGAACTCGGCCGTACGGAGGAACAAGCGGGTACGCATCTCCCAACGAACGACATTGGCCCACTGGTTGCACAGAATAGGCAGGTCACGATAGGACTGGATCCAGTTTTTATAGGTGTTCCAGATGATGGTCTCCGAGGTGGGACGCACGATGAGCTCCTCCTCCAGACGAGCCTCGGGGTCTACCACTACACCCTTCCCCTCGGGATCATTCTTCAGGCGGTAGTGCGTCACCACGGCGCACTCCTTGGCGAAACCCTCCACGTGGTTGGCCTCGCGCGAGAAGAAGGATTTCGGGATGAAGAGCGGGAAGTAGGCATTCTGGTGCCCCGTCTCCTTGAACATCGCATCCAACGCATCGTGCATCTTCTCCCAGATGGCGTAGCCATAGGGTTTGATGACCATGCAACCGCGTACAGCCGAATTTTCGGCCAAACCGGCCTTCACCACCAGGTCGTTGTACCACTGCGAGTAGTTCTCATCCGACTTGGTCAAATCTTTCAGTTCCTTTGCCATATTTATTATGCTTGTTTTTGTTGAATCACATTGAGCATGCAAAGTTAATAAAAAAATAGAGGACTGCCACAACGGGCAGCCCTTAATTTTTGATACCAAGCGTTTTATTCGTTAGAAGCGCACACCGAAGGTCAACGCAATATTGTGGCGTGTCAGCTCGGTCGTGTAGCAGTCGCTCTCATAAATCTCGGCAGGCTCCGACGAGGTCTGTGCCGGATAGCGGTTGCCGTAGAAGAGCATATACTCAGTCATCTGCTGTTTGGCATAGCAGTAGGCCACGTCGATGTAGCACGAACGCCCCAGATTCACACCTGCACCACACGTATAGTAGTTCGTCTTATAGGCAGCCGGTGTCGAAAGAATCGTCTGCTCATCCTTCAGCATCGAGCCGATATAGCCATAACCGGCACGTAGGGCAAGCATCGGCACGGGGCGTACCTCGACACCTGCACGCAACGTATTCGAACCCTTGAAGTAGGTTTTGAAATCCTGCTTAAAATCCGCCTCCGCGGGACCAAATGCCAGATAAGGCTGATTCTTGACACGGATGCCGTTATACCACGCACGCTCATAATCGACCGAGAAGACAGCCACATTGCCCAGCGTATACGAAACACCGAACATCATGCGCGTAGGCGACACAAAATCCCAACTACTCGGGCCATTATCCTCGAGAATCGGTGATACAGCATCCGACGTATACTCATGGGTGGTTTGATCCGTATCGGAAGTGGGACCCAGCGACGTGGTTGCCATCGCCGTTTCATAGTGGCGATCAAGCGAATAGAAGGTCGGCGTATGGAGTGCAAATCCCAAACGCAACCCCGCAATCGGACGATAAATCACACCTAACTTAAAGTTCACACCGACACCCTCGAGGCGCATCCGGTGCTCCATACCCATCGACTGCATCACACTCGGCAACAGATAGCCATCGGCATCCACGGCCTGCGTATCACTATCATAACCATTGCCACCGCCATAGGTGTAAGCCTCGCCGTAGTAGAGATCCATACGACGCTCCAACGAGCGGATGCCCAACGTGAAACCAAAGTAGAGTTTATTGTCGACATTACCACCCATGGCCAGCGAAAATTCGCCCATCGAGCCACGGCTACGCACCGACGTACCACCCTCGATGTCAGCATTGACACCTATCTCGGCCGGATACCACACGCCATAGGGATTCTGGTCTACCAAATAGGTTTTGTAGGCGGCCACACCCGGCCAGCCCCACGGGTCTATGCCCCAGCCACGCTCGCCATTGAGTTGGTCGGCCGACCAACCACCGGCCTCCAACATCATGCTCATGGCATCGGCAATCGAGGCGCGACCATCTCGGGCTCCATAGCTGAACGAGTAGTCGTAGTTGTAATCCGCCAGGCGCGTATAGCCCATGCCGATATTGAAACTGAGCAGGCGACCCGAGCCTTCAAAAACATTCATCACCGCACCAATATTTCCCAATGCAAAGCGGCTGCTTGAGGTGCTGCCATAAGGATTTGTATTGGCTGTCTCCGTATTGGCAATCGTCACCATCGGGGTCAAGGCAAACTCCCCGCGACGATACATACCCAGACCGGCCGGGTTAAGCACCATCGCTGCCTGGTCAGCACCCAGCGAGGTAAATGCACCACCCATGGCCATCGAGCGAGCCGTACCGAAATTGAACTGCTCCTGCGAGAGGGTAAAGAAATCACTCGTCGAAAGGGCATCGCGCGTCAGCACCGAGCCGCCGATTTCGTAGTCATAGTGCATCTGTTGCGCCTCCACGCCACCCCATGCAGCTACTGCCATACCTATTATTAATATCCACCGTTTCATCGTATCTCTCTTGTTTTAGATCATTACACCTCAAAAATCATACACCGCCAACCTATCGGCCACGCGAGCTGCTACCCGAGTATCCGCCTCGCGACGAGCCTCCGCCTCCGCCATAACTACCTCCTCCGCTATAACCGCTGCTGTAGTTACGGCTGTTGCTGTTGCTATTGTAGTTATAGTTGCGCTGCGAGCTTCCCGACTGCGAACTGCGACGTTGCGAGTTATTCGAATTCGACCAGCTGTTTTGCGTCGAGCCTGCATTGTTGCGACCACCTTGCTGGTTGCGGTTCACCGTACCCGAGCCACGCCTGTTGTTCGAGCCTCCACCCTGGTAGACTCCCGAATTCCACTGCTTACCACCCTGCTGCGTGCGATTCACGTTGCTACCCTGCGGACGATAGGTCTGCGTACCTCTCGGATGCGACGGGCGGTGCACGATGGCCGGCCCATGGTGATGGTGATGGCCTCCGGGGCCCCAACCGGGATGGTGGGGGTAGTGGTGGTGATGGTGGTGGTACGGGTAGTAATACGGATGATAGGGGTAATAGGGATTGTAGGGCCCATAGTAAGGATAATACCAGGGATTGTACCACGAGAACCCAAAGTTCCACCCCCAACTACCTATGCTGAAGCCAAAGGAGGGATACCCCCACCAGCTATACGACGGCCAGCCATTCCATCCGTAATACCAAGCACTGCTGTACGAGGGGAGTCCCCACGACCCAAACATCGCCGTTACATACTTCGGCTCGACCCACATCTCATCGCCCATGACAATGATGTTGTAGAAGGCAGGGTCATAGGCCGATACATAGTGGAAAGTCGAACTGTAGCGGGCATTGATATAGCTCGACGGCATCTTGTAGGTCGGCGACTCGAAACCCCGCAGGCGACGCGCATAGGCACTCTCGTAGTCATTAGCCAGGACACTGCTGTAACTCTCACCCGACGAGCCGCTGTAATAGTTCGTCTCGGCATTCTTGGCAGCGGCCTCGGCCAACATCGCCTCCCACTCGGCCTTGCGAGCCTCGGCCTCAGCCTTGCGAGCTTCGGCTTCAGCCTGCTGTTTGCGGGCTATCTCGGTACGATTGTGTACGGCATAGAGATCGTCGGATGCAGCATTCGACGAGGCATAGAAGGCTGATGAGCAACCTGTAAGCAGGGTTGCCAAAGCCATCAGAGCGAACATGTAAACTCTCTTTTTCATCTTGCACTTGTTTTGGATGAACCTTAGCGGGTCATCGGTTTAACAAAACAACGAAAAATATTGCTACTTTCGTATCAAATAGGCTGTTTCATCCGCACAATATTCCTGTTTTGAACAATTTGAAGGGTTATGCGATATAACATCGACTATTTGTCCAATACAAAGATAGCAAAAGATTTGCAAAAAGCACGCTTTCGCTCGGTGATTGTACCGAAAAACAGGCCGAACCGCCTTTCTTCGGGGGTTAAGTGTCTCTATGGAGGTTTTTTTACGTCATGCAACCGGTCGAAAAGCTCTTTTTGGCGACATCAGCCCAACTTTTTTCAATTTTTTTCCTTTCAGATTTGCAGGAAATAAAAAATTATCTCTATATTTGCACTCGCAATTGGAGAGATGCCGGAGTGGTCGATCGGGCCGCACTCGAAATGCGGTGAACGGGCAACTGTTCCGGGGGTTCGAATCCCTCTCTCTCCGCAAAAAGCAAACGAAGCAAAAAGGTGTCGAACATTCGACACCTTTCGTTTTTCTGTAGCGTCGTTGCAAATTTATTTGCATAAGATGCTACGGAAAACGGGAAGGACTACCGAAAAAAAACAGCAGCGGCCTCAACCGCTGCTGTTCCATGCATATACCACCCAACGCTATTAGTAGCGATAGTGCTCGGCCTTATAGGGACCCTCGACCTTCACACCGATATAATCGGCCTGCTCGGGGGTCAGCCGGGTCAACTCGACACCCAGATTCTCCAGGTGGAGACGTGCCACCTCCTCGTCGAGGTGCTTCGGCAGGCGATACACACCCACAGCCAACTCCTTCTCCCACAACTCGAGCTGGGCAAGGCACTGATTCGTGAAGCTGTTCGACATCACAAACGAGGGGTGTCCCGTAGCGCATCCGAGGTTCACCAGACGACCTTCGGCCAGCACGAAAATCGAATGTCCATCAGCAAAGGTATACTTATCAACCTGTGGCTTAATCTCGGTCTTCACAGCCCCCGACTCATTCAGGCGAGCCATCTGAATCTCGTTATCGAAGTGGCCGATGTTGCAGACGATGGCCTGATCACGCATCTGCTGCATATGTTCCAGCGTGATGATGTCGCGGTTACCCGTGCAGGTCACGTAGATGTTACCCTCGGCCAATGCACTCTCGACACTCTTCACTTCGAAGCCCTCCATAGCGGCTTGCAGCGCGCAAATCGGATCGATCTCCGTCACTATCACACGCGCACCATACGAGCGCATCGAACGGGCGCAACCCTTACCTACATCACCATAGCCACATACGACAACCACCTTACCGGCAATCATTACATCCGTAGCACGCTTAATGCCATCGGCAAGCGACTCGCGGCAGCCGTAGAGGTTATCAAACTTCGACTTCGTACACGAGTCATTCACATTGATAGCCGGCACGAGCAGCTCACCTGCCTCCTGCATCTGGTAAAGACGATGCACACCCGTCGTGGTCTCCTCGCTCACGCCTTTCCACTCCTCGACCGTGCGGTGCCACTTCGTGTGATCCTCGGCCAGAATCTGTTTCAGCGTTGAGAGTATCACCGCCTCCTCATACGACGAGGGCTCATAGTCGAGCGTCGAGGCATCCTTCTCGGCCTTGAATCCCTTGTGAATCAACAACGTGGCATCGCCACCATCATCCACAATCAGTTGCGGGCCCTTTCCTCCGGGGAACGACATGGCCATTGCCGTACACCACCAATACTCCTCCAACGTCTCACCCTTCCAGGCAAAGACCGCTACCCCACGCTCGGCAATAGCCGCTGCTGCATGGTCCTGTGTCGAGAAGATGTTGCACGAGCACCAACGCACCTCGGCTCCCAGCTCCACGAGGGTCTCAATCAACACGGCTGTCTGGATGGTCATGTGCAATGAGCCCATCACACGCACCCCCTTCAAGGGCTTCTGCGGGCCATATTTACGACGCACAGCCATCAAACCCGGCATCTCGTGCTCCGACACCTCAATCTCTTTACGTCCCCACTCGGCCAAACTCATATCGGCCACCTTATAGGGAATGGTTGTATCCAAAAACATGGTTTTCTTCCTTTTATTTTATAGTTTCAATAACTCCTTTTTATCCCGCTCCAATTGCGCCTGCAACGCCTCGAGCGAGTCGAAATGTCGCTCCTCACGAATGCGTTCGAGCAGTCGCACACAGATTCGACGTCCATAGAGCTCCCCCTCGAAATCGAACAGATGGCTCTCCAGTCGACGCTCTGCACCCCCTACCGAGGGGTTACATCCGACATTCGACATGGCGCGATAGCAATGAGCCTCGCCCTCGATGGTTACCTCCGAGCGGTAGACCCCATCGAGCACCTGACACTCGGCCGGCAACGCCAAATTCGCCGTCGGAAATCCCAACGCACGACCCAACTGCCGGCCGGGCTCCACCACGCCACAAATCTCCACCTGCTCCATTAAATCTGCTGGGTCAGTTTACGCACCAGGCTAAACTGCGAAAAGAACTCCTTGGCAAAGACGCGCAACACCGTATAGGCCGGAATGGCCAACAACATACCAACGATTCCGGCAGCCGAACCGGCCAGCAGAATCACCAGAAAGACCTCCAACGGGTGGGCATTGACACGCTCGGAGTAAATCGTAGGTTGAATCACGAAATCGTCGACACCCTTCAGCAGCAACAGCGAGCAGATAATCACCGCCATCGTCTCGCCCACGGTCATCCCCTCGATAGGCGACACGATACCGACACAGGTCGACAGCATACCACCAATAAGCGGACCGGCATAGGGCACCACATTCATCACGCCCATAATCAAGCCAATGAAAGCGGCATCCGAAGCCTTCATGCCAAAGGCCGTCATAACGACCGACACGGTCAGCATCAGCAGCAGGCTCTCGGTCAGAATACCACGGAAATAGCGCGACAAAAGGCGGGTAATCGAATCAAGAGCATGGGTGATATTCTCAGCATAACGCTCGGGAAACATCGCCACAACCATCGCATAGAAGAGTCCATCCTCTTTCAAGAAGAAGAAGGTGATGAACGAAATGGAGAAGAAGGCAATAACCGTCGACATCATCAGCCCGATGACCGATGAGAAGAGGCGGTTGATGGAGGCCAAATTGACCCACTTCGAGAGGGTCGTCGTCAGCGCATCGCTCAACGAGAAGGACTCCTTGGGCATTGCAAACAGCTCCGAGAGGTAGTTCTGCGTATTGACCACAGGCTCCTCGATACGAGCCATCACGGCACTGAAATCGAGGTTGGCAAATTCGTAAATCTTATCAAAGACCAGCGGAACAAAGAGCCACGCCACGACAGCCGTCACTGCCCAGATGACCAGCAGTGTAATCACGGCTGCGAAGGTGCGCGAAATGGCCCAGCGACGCACACGGACACCCTCCAAACGACGCACCAGCGGACGCCCCATCACAGCCAGCACAGCTGACACCAAGATATAGATAACGATCGAGGAGAAGTACCATACCAAAAAGAGGACGCTCGCCGTAATGGCTGCCCCGACCAAAAATTTCAGTATTGTTTGTCCGTTCATCCTTGTGTGTTGTTTACTCGCCTATGCGCTAAAGCTCTTCTTCAGGCGGGCAATCGGCGTTTGCGAGCCCACCACGGCATCACCAATCGAGACGAGCAGCTGGCTATCCTTCGGAACAAGCACATCAACCCTCGAGCCAAACTTGATGAAACCGGCGACGCTATTCTGCTCGACCTCCGAACCCACCTTCATGTAGGAGATGATACGACGCGCAATCAGACCCGCAATCTGACGGAAGAGCACCTTGCGACCATCCTGCATCTCGATGACGGTCGTCGTGCGCTCATTCTCGGTCGAGGACTTCGGGTGCCAAGCCACCAGGAAACGGCCCGGATGATACTTAAAGTAGTCCACCTTACCGGCTACAGGGACCCAATTCATATGGACGTTGGTCACCGACATAAAAATCGAGATTTGCAGCATCTCCTTCTTCAGATACTCCTCCTCGACAACCACCTCTGTAACAACCACACGGCCATCACAAGGCGAGAAGACCAAGTCGGCATCGTGAATACGCACACGACGCGGCTCGCGGAAAAAGGCGACGATAAAGCCCCAGAAGCAAATCAAAAAGAGCGTCGAAGCCCAAATCAGCAACGAATCCGAACGATTCATCAGCAACCAGTAGAAGAGGAGCCAGATAGCCAGGCACATCAAGCCCGACACGGCGATAATTGTGTATCCTTCCTTATTGATTTTCATAGTAGTATGATGAGGTTTCCGTTAAAAGACAAAGAGCATGTAGACAAACACGAAGGGGGCTGAGAGCAACAGGGCATCGAATCGATCAAGCACCCCGCCATGACCCGGGATCAGCGCACCCGAGTCTTTCACATCGGCGGCACGCTTAAACATCGACTCGGCCAGGTCGCCAAAGACAGCCGTCACAGCCACCACCACGGCCAGTACTCCCCAGGTGATATAATCGTGGTGCATCAGGTGCGCCACCACCACACCGGCAACGACCGCACCCGCCAAGCCACCGAAGAATCCCTCCCACGACTTCTTTGGCGAGAGGCGTTCGAAGAGACGGCGACGGCCGATAGCCATGCCGACCAGGTAGGCGAAGACATCATTCGACCACACGATGCAGATGTAGGCAATGAGCACCCAGGGATTCCACGCCTCGCTACCAATGATGGGGAGGTAGAGCGTCAACGAGAGAGGCAGTGCCACATAGCAAACACCCATCAGCGTTGCACCGATATTGGCGGCCGGATTCGGCTGCTTGCGATAGAGTTCGCAGATGAACATCAGTGGTACCAGCAGAAGCAACATCGCCAAACCACCGGCAAAGAGTCGTGAAGCGGCACCCAGCACCTCAATATCGTTCGACACGAAGGCAAAATTGAGCGCAAAGAGCAACACACCGGCCAGCAGACCCAGGAAGCGTTGCGGATGGATGGCCTGTTTAGCCGAGAGGTTATAGAACTCCCACATGCCACCTACGAGCAGTAGCAACAACACTGCTCCAAGGCTCCATTGCGACCACAGCATGCCGCCCAGTACCACCACGGTCAGTCCAATACCGCTCACGGTGCGTACCACCAGATTTTTCAGTTTATCACTCATTCGAGGGTTGTAGTTTTTAGTTCGTTTCCATCTTGATTGGTTAGGCCTCGGGGGCGATTACCTCAACCTCCTCCTCGGTTGGCTTCGTGGCCTCTGCAGCCTCCTTCTCCAGATCCTTTTTGCGCTTCCCAAAAATGCGCTCGACATCTTCGGTGAAGACCACCTCACGCGCCAGCAACAACTCGGCCAACTCGTGCAATCCGTCACGATGCTCCGTCAGCACCTGCTCGGCCATGCGATAGGCCTCGTCGATGAGTTTACGCGCCTCGTGGTCGATGGCTTGCGCCGTCTGCTCCGAATAGGGTTTCGTCAACGCCATATCGCTCTGACCCGTCGAGTCGTAGTAGGAGAGGTTGCCCACCTCGCCACTCATGCCGTAGTAGGCCACCATGGCGTAAGCCTGCTTCGTAACTCGCTCCAAATCGTTCAGCGCACCGGTCGAAATCTCGCCAAAGGTGAGCTGCTCCGAAACACGGCCTCCGAGCGTCGAAGCCATCTCATCCATGAGTTGTTCGCGTGTCGTGATCTGTCGCTCCTCGGGCAGATACCACGCTGCGCCCAACGCCTTGCCGCGCGGAATGATGGTCACCTTAATCAGCGGCGAGGCGTGCTCCAAGAGCCAGCTCACCGTGGCATGGCCCGCCTCATGGTAGGCTATCTTACGTTTCTCGGCATCGGTGATAATCTTGTTCTTACGCTCCAAACCACCCACGATACGGTCGATGGCCGCCAGGAAATCCTCCTTGGCGATGGCCGACTTGTTATGACGTGCTGCAATCAGCGCAGCCTCGTTGCAGACATTGGCGATATCGGCACCCGAGAAGCCGGGGGTCTGACGAGCCAGGAACGAGCGGTCGAGCGCAGGGTCGAGTTTCAGCGGACGCAGATGCACCTCAAAAATCTCCTCACGCTCCTTGATATCGGGCAGGCCGACCTCAATCTGTCGATCGAAACGGCCGGCACGCATCAGCGCCTTATCCAGAATATCGGCCCGGTTCGTTGCTGCCAGCACAATCACACCGGTATTGGTTTGGAAACCATCCATCTCGGTCAGCAGTTGGTTGAGCGTGTTCTCGCGCTCGTCATTGCCCGAGAAACCGGCATTCTTGCCACGTGCACGACCGATGGCATCAATCTCGTCGATGAAGACGATGCAGGGAGCCTTCTGCTTGGCCTGCTCGAAGAGGTCGCGGACACGCGAAGCACCCACGCCGACAAACATCTCGACAAAATCCGATCCCGAAATCGAGAGGAACGGCACATTGGCCTCGCCGGCCACAGCCTTGGCCAACAGCGTTTTACCTGTTCCCGGAGGGCCTACAAGCAGGGCTCCCTTCGGAATCTTGGCTCCCAATTCACGGTACTTATCGGCCTTTTTCAGGAAGTCGACAATCTCCATGATTTCGACTTTGGCCTCCTCCAAGCCGGCCACATCCTTGAATGTAATGCGTTTCTGGTTATCCTTGTCGAAGACCTGCGCACGGGCCTTACCGACATTCATGATGCCGCCACCGGCACCACCACCGGCACCACGCGCCATCGAGCGCATGATGAAAAACCACACACCGATAATGAGCACCCACGGAAGGATGCTGCCGATGATATTGAGCCAGCCATTCTCCTCGAACTCGTACACCACGGGCACCTCGGCACCTTGCGCTGTCTGCAAATCTTCACGCAGGGCATCAACCGAACCGATTTGGAAGGTTACCTGCACCCCTTTCTCGGGCATATTGTGCAGGCGCATATCGGTCGAGTCGGCACGATACTTGGCAATCGCCTCCGGCTTGAGGAAGACATCGACCTTGCGGTTATTGATGACCGAGATGCGAGCCACATCACCCTGCTCGACCATCGGTGCCACCATCGACCAATCGCCCTTGAGCGGGGTATTACGCTCCTCACCCAAGAGCCACGAGCCAATGATAAACAAGGCAATGGCGGCATAGACCCACATAAAGTTGAGCCGAGCCCACGGCATCATCGGGCTATTTTTTTGTCTGTTCTTTTTTGCCATAATAGACGCTTACTCCTCGTATTCGTATCGTACCATCGGGGCATCGGCCCACAGCTCCTCAAGTTTATAGTAGTCGCGCAAGTCGCTCTGGAAGATGTGTACCACCACATCGACATAGTCCATGGCTACCCAAGCACCAAACTGCTTGCCTTCGACACGCCACGGCCAATCGCCCAACACCTCGTGCACACGCTCTTCGATGCCGTCAGCAATGGCGCAGGTTTGTGCCGTCGAATCAGCGTTGCAAACCACAAAGTGCGAGCAGATGGCTCCATCGAATCCCGTGAGGTCTAACGATACAATATTCTTACCTTTTTTATCTTCGATTGCCGAAACAATCGTCTCAATAAGTTGTTGTTCTTTCTCCATAATTTTCCGTATAGGGTGCTATAACCTCACAAAGATAATAAAAAATCCCCGAATACTAAAATAAAAATGTCCCATCGGGAAGAATGGGACACTTTTGGCGCAAAACGAGGCATGGAAAGCCGTGCTAACCGCCCTACGATTTAGGGGCTGCGCAACGCACAATCGTATCGGACAGAGCCTTGATAATCGAACTCTTGACATAGGTTCTGCGCACCGCCACCGAAATCTTGCGCGAGGTGTTTCCCTTGGCGAGTTGCTTCACGCGGTCACGACGATCACGCGGGATAAAATCGACACACATCTCGGGGATGACCGTCACAGACTGCGTGCAATCGACAATGCGCATCAGCGTTTCGAGCGACCCCGACTCGAACGAGAAGTGCGACGGCAGGTCACGACGCGCCTGACACAACTCGATGATCTGGTCACGCAGACAGTTACCCGGACTCAAGATGACAAGGTCCTTCAAATCAATATCTTCGATACGGATATTCGAGCGTTCGTAGAGCGGATTTTCGGGCGACACATAGATATGGAAGCGATCGTTGAAGAGGTCGTGCTCGGCTATGCCCTCGCCGCACGTTCCGCCCGCCACCAAGGCCGCATCCAGGCGGTCTTTTTTCAGAGCCTCGACAATATCGGCTGTCTTCATCTCCGAAATCTCCAACTCCACCTTCGGATACTCCCGCACGAAGGTCGGCAGGAAGC
The DNA here is from genome assembly GCA_017623115.1 of Alistipes sp. Lineage (GTDB taxonomy): Bacteria > Bacteroidota > Bacteroidia > Bacteroidales > Rikenellaceae > Alistipes. The sequence continues at coordinate 25,196 of JAGAPT010000028.1, read as the reverse complement.
GGTGCATCAGGTAGGGGGCAATGGTCGGAATGACCCCCAGGCGCAATTTACCGGCCGTCTCGCCCTTCAGCTCACTCACCGCCTCACGGATGTAGTTGAAAGCACGCAACGTCTCACGCGCCTGTTCCAAGACCACCTCGCCCGCCTCGGTCGGCACAACGGGTTTCTTCGAGCGGTCAAGCAGGATGACTCCCAGCTCCTCTTCGAGCGCCTTAACCTGCATCGAAAGAGAGGGTTGCGTCACAAAACAATACTCGGCAGCCTGCGAAAAACTGCCGCAATTGGCCACCGCCAACAGATATTCCAACTGGATGATTGTCATAACCAAAGCCTATTAATTATCACAAAAGTATAAAAAAAGAGAATCTTTGCAAAACTTTTTTTGGTAGCCCACGCGCTTTTTCGTACTTTCGCAGGAAATTGTATCGAATAACAAACACACAAAAAAGATATGGCTAAAATTATCCTCACGGGCGACCGCCCCACCGGACGACTTCACTTGGGACACTACGTCGGCTCGTTGCGCCGTCGTGTCGAGTTGCAAAACTCGGGTACGTTCGACGATATCTACATCATGATTGCCGATGCACAGGCACTGACCGACAACTGGGATAATCCCGAGAAGGTGCGCCAAAACATCATCGAGGTGGCATTGGACTACCTCTCGGCCGGCCTTGACCCCGAGAAGGTAACCATCTTCATCCAATCCGAGGTGGCCGAGTTGTGCGAGCTCTGCTTCTACTACATGAATCTGGTCACCGTACAGCGTCTGCAACGCAACCCGACCGTCAAAGCAGAGATGCAGTTACGTGGTTTTTCGGAGAGTGCCGAGGCAGGCGATACGACCCAAAAGCAGGGTCTCCCCGTCGGTTTCTTCTGCTACCCCATTTCGCAAGCTGCCGACATCACCGCCTTCCGTGCCACGACCGTACCGGCCGGTGTCGACCAGGAGCCGATGATTGAGCAGACACGTGAGATTGTCCACAAGTTCAATTCGCTCTATGGCGAGACGCTGGTCGAGCCCGCCATCCTGCTCCCCGAGAATGCCGCCTGTCTGCGTCTGCCGGGTACCGACGGCAAAGCCAAGATGTCGAAATCGCTCGGCAACTGCATCTACCTCTCGGACACAGCCGCCGAATTGAAGAAGAAGGTGATGGGCATGTACACCGATCCCGACCACCTGCGTATCGAGGACCCGGGTAAGATCGAGGGAAACACCGTATTCACCTACCTGGACGCCTTCTGCCGCCCCGAGCACTTCGAGAAGTTCCTCCCCGACTACGAGTCGCTGGATGCCCTGAAAGCGCACTATCGTCGTGGCGGTCTGGGCGATGTGAAGGTCAAGAAGTTCCTGATCAACATCCTCAACGAGACGCTCGACCCGATTCGTGAGCGTCGTCGCTACTTCGAGGAGCGCATCGAAGAGGTTTATGCCGTTCTCGAGCAGGGAACCGCCCGCGCTCGTGCCACGGCTGCCGCCACACTCAACGATGTCCGCAACGCCATGCGCATCAACTACTTCACCGACAAAGAGCTCATCGCCGCCCAAGCCAAAGCCTTTGCCGAGAAAGCTTCCCACAAATAAACCGCTCACACCATGAAACGTATTCTGTCGCTCCTTTGCACCCTCCTCGTTGTTGCCGAATTGTCGGCTGCACGCATTGACACGGTTGCTGTATTCAGCCCCAAGATGGAACGCGCCATCGAAACCTTGGTCATCGTTCCCGAAGCCGAGGCTACGCAAGCGATGCCTGTGCTCTATCTGCTACATGGCTACGGTGGCGACCATACCGCATGGCAAAAGATTACCGATCTGCGCCCCTTAGCCGAGCAATACGGGATGCTCATCGTCTGCCCCGACGGGGAAAACAGCTGGTATTGGGACAGCCCGACTCGCCCCGACTCGCAATTCGAAACCTTCGTATCGACCGAGTTACCGGCATGGGTCGATGCGCACTACCGCACCATCCCCTCACGTGAGGGACGTGCCATCACGGGGCTCAGCATGGGTGGCCACGGAGGTCTCTGGATCGGCATACGTCACAAGCACCAGTTCGGAGCAGCCGGTGCCACCTCGGGAGGTGTCGACATCCGCCCCTTCCCCAAGAATTGGCGCATGGCCGAACAGTTGGGCACCAAAGAGGAGCAACCCGAACGCTGGAACAACTACACGGTAATCAATCAAATAGCGTCGCTTCAGGAGGGTGAGCTGGCCATTATTTTCGATTGCGGCTACGACGATTTCTTCTATGAGGTGAATTGCAACCTGCACGCCAAACTCCGTAAAGCCGGTATCAGCCACGACTTCCTCGTGCGACCGGGCGCACACAACAAGGCCTATTGGCGCATTTCGCTCCCCTATCAGTTGCTCTTCTTCCGCAACTTCTTCGACCGTCAAAACCCGTAAACCTCTCTTTGCGCCATGAAGGTTCTGACCACCGACCGCATCTATGCAGCCTTTCTGCGCCTGACACGTCGACTCTCGACCCGTCAGATGCTCATGGCTCTTGCGGTCATCGTCGGACTATTGGCCGGCATTGGTACCTTCCTCTTCGAGCTGTTGCTCCACGCCATCGAACAGAGCCTGACCCGCTGGTTCCCGGCCGATGAGGTACAGTTCATCAGCCTCGTAACCCCCGCCATGGGTATCATCCTTGCCACACTCTTCGTGCGCTACATCGTGCGGGACAACATCTCCGAAGGCGTTACACGCGTGCTCTACGCCATGTCGCGAGGCGACTCGCACATCGCGCCACACAACACCTGGACCTCGATTGTAGGGGGTGCCACAACCATCGGATTTGGTGGTTCGGTAGGTCCCGAGGCCCCCATCGTGCTCACGGGTGCCGCCATCGGCTCGAATGTCGGACGATTGGCTCGTCTGAACTACAAGCACACCACCTTGCTGCTCTGCTGCGGTGCCGGTGCTGCCGTGGCGGCCATCTTCAAAGCCCCCATCACGGGATTGATTTTCGTACTCGAGATTTTGATGCTCGACATCACCGCCACGTCGATCATTCCCCTGTTGATTGCCACCGTTACAGCAACGACCACCGCCCTCATTCTGCGTGGTTTCGACCCCATCATCGCCGTAACACTGCGTCCCGAGGACCACTTCGAATTGTGGCAAATTCCGCTCTTCATCCTGCTGGGTATCTGCTGCGGATTGATGGCCTGGTACTTCACGACGATGAATTCGCGTGTCGGACGTTTTTTCAAGAATCAGCCGACACAATATCGCAAATGGCTCATTGGCGGTGGTGTACTGGGTATCCTGCTCTTCCTCTTCCCGCCCCTCTATGGCGAAGGTTATGACGCCTTCGTGGGGTTGATGCACGGCCGCACGGATCAGCTCTTCGACAACTCGCTCTTCTACCAATTCCGCCACATCGAGTGGGTCGTCATTCTTGTGGTCATGGCCACGATGTTCTTCAAGGTGATCGCCATGGCCACGACCAACGCCGCAGGAGGTGTGGGAGGCACCTTTGCCCCCTCGCTCTTCGTTGGTGCCTTTACCGGTGCCTCGCTGGCCCTCCTCTGCAATGCGCTCTTCGGATGGCAGGTGCCTATCGCCTCGTTTACGCTCGTCGGCATGGCCGGCGTGATGACCGGCGTGATGAAGGCACCGCTCACCTCCATCTTCCTCATCGCCGAGCTCTCGAACGGCTACGGGCTCTTCATCCCGCTGATGCTCACGGCCTCCATCTCGTTTGCCGTCAACTATTGGCTGGATCCCGACTCGATCTACACCAAACAGTTGCGCCAGCGTGGCGAATTGCTGACCCACGACAAGGATCAATCGGTCTTTGTCTTCCTCAAACTCTACGAACTGATGGAGACCGACTTTGTGCGCGTTCGCGAGCACATGACGCTGGGCGACCTGATTGATATTATCTCTACGGCTCGTCGCAACATCTTCCCCGTCATCGACAACTTTGGGCGACTGCTGGGCGTGGTGCAACTCGACGACCTGCGCCGCGACATGTTCAAGCGCGATAAATACGGCGCCTCGATTATGAACTACATGATTCAACCCCCCGACCGCATCCTGCAACACGAGTCGATTCAATCCATCCTGCCGAAATTCGAGGATAAGAACACCTGGATGCTGCCCGTCGTCGATAAGGAGAATCGCTATCTCGGTTTCATCTCGAAATCGCGCATCCTCAATGCCTATCGCCAGCAGTTGGTGAAGATTCAACAATAAAAAAAGCAGCCTTTTCGGGCTGCTTTTTTCGTGCAATGCAAGACCTGCTGCGCAGGCTTGACTTTACGCTACTTATCCATCGGCGTTGGTTCCTCGGGAAGTTGCAACAGGTTCTCCTCCTCGACACCGAGTGAGCGATAGTATTCGTTCATCTCACGCACCACATCGTAGCGACGGGCATACGAAGCCAGGAAATAGGCCTCCTCCAGCTCATCGAGACGTTCGTTCAGTGCACGATCGACCATTGCACCCTGCACCCCATCGAAGAGCAGGTAATATTCGATGTACTCGATGATATTCCCTACATAGGCACGCATCAGGCGGTCGCCCTTGTCGTTGGCAGTCGTACTACCCAATGCACCGGCTGCATAATAAGCCTCCAGGTAGGGATAGGTATTGGCATCCGTAAAGCGAATCTGGGTGGTAGGCAGACGCTCCAAGCCCAGGTCGAGCAACTCCTCGGCCTCCTCGATGCGCTCCTCGGCCAGCAAGGCCTTTGCGACACGGGCAAATGAGGCCCGCGTCTGAGCCGCTCCGAGGTTGTATTGAATGAAATGGTCGACATAGACATCCGGATCGCTTAGGTTTCCGTAGCGGAAGGTATCGCGCATCAGCGGTGCTGCATAGTCGGGATCGATGCGACCAATATCCCACACACTCTCGGTCTTGGTGTAAATCGGCACCAGACGATAGGCATAACCATCAAATTGGAGGTAATCAAGCAAGCCAAAGTCTTGCAGGATATAGACCTGCGTGAGGTAAATCGGCCGTTTCCAATCGAAATTGGCCAACATATCGAGCGTCATCAGCTTATTCTTATCCAACGACGAGCCCTTCAGTTCCATATAAATGGTATCGACCATCAGGTCTCGATCCTCCTCCTTGACAATCCCCGAGGCGATGGCATTCTCCTTATTCACGGGCAAGGCAATCTTGCGTGTGGGGATATAATCCGTATAGGAGCCATCGACCAACTTCAGTTGTGAGGCTTTATCGTCGTTCAGAATAAAGGCCATCACCTCCTTGATATCCACCGGACGATCAACCATCTCCTTGATAGGCACCCAATCGTTGCAGTAGGTATATTTCCGTTTCGGGAGCGAGAAGGGCACACCGGCCGCATCATTGGCCTTGGTCTTCATCTCGTCGATATACCACTCACCACCCAGATACGACGTATTCATGATACGCACATCGGGACGCACGTTGTAGACCTCCTGGTTGTTCCACAGCGGGAAGGTGTCGTTATCGCCATAGTTCAAGATAATCGAGTTCGGGAGGGTCGACTGCAGGTAGTTCCAACCAATATCACGGGCCATATAGCGTCCCGAGCGGTCGTGGTCGTCCCAGTTTTCAGCCGCCAGCAAGGTAGGCACGCTCAGGCAGCACACCGTAGCAGCAATCGCCACTGCACGTGCCTGACGGCCTCGCATCAGCCACTCGAAGAACTCCCGCACAGCCAGCACGCCCAGCCCCAGCCAGATGCAATAGGCATAGAACGAACCGGCATAGACATAGTCACGCTCGCGCGGCTCACCGGGCGAAGAGTTGAAGTAGACCACCAACGCCACACCCGTCATCAGGAAGAGCCACATGACAATCGAGAAGTTGCGCTGGTCGCGGTTCAGCTGGTAGACCAGACCTATCAAACCGAGCAGGAAGGGGAGGAAATAGTAGCGGTTGCGCCCCTTGTTCTCGGCCACCTCACGCGGGAGGCCCTCCTGCGGGCCAAGATAGGCCTCATCGATAAACTTCACACCCGAGAGCCAATTTCCATCGAGGATGGTCGACGAGGTAGCCTGCACATCGCTTTGACGACCAACGAAATTCCACAAGAAATAACGCCAGTACATGTAGTTGAGCTGGTAGGTGAAGAAGTAATTCAGGTTTTCGAGGAACGTCGGCTCGACAATCGTCTGTCGATCGTAACCGTCGTCATAGATGCGTTTGCGCCCGAAGTCGAGCACCTCCTCACGGATCGGACGCCCCTGCTCGTCACGCACCACCTCGCCATTTTCATCCCGCACGACCTCCGTCTTGGTGCGATAGGCTGCCCACTGCTTGTAGTCACGTTCGCTCTTGTTGTAGTTCCACATGCGGGGGAAGAGGTGCATGAACTCCGAAGGATAGGTATATCCCGAGATGGTCCGTCCCTGCTTGTAGCGGCCATCCTCGTCGAGGTACCACGGAGTCTTCTCGGTATAACCCTCGGGAGGAGCCGAATAGTAGGCTCCGTACAGCAACGGGCGGTTGCCGTATTGGTCACGATTCAGGAACGAGAGCAGTGCGTGGGGGTTGTTCGGGTTATTCGAGTTCATCGGCGGATTGGCTGCAGCACGAATCGTTACCGTGGCATACGACGAGAAGCCGACGAGAATCATCGTGATCGACAACAGAATGATGTTCCACACCACTCGCCCCTGTTGATGCATCTTCCACGCTCCCCAGCCAAAACCGCCAATCAACGCCAAAGCAAAGAGGGCCATGCCAAGGTTGACGGGCAGGCCGAGCGTATTGACAAAGAAGAGGTCAATCATCGCACCGACATAGACCGTATAGGGGATGATGATACCGTTGATAACCATCAGAATTGCACCGGCAATGAGGGTCGAGTAGATCAATCCGCGCCATGTCACCCGCTCGGTCGTGCGGAAGTAGTAGATAAAGACCAACGCAGGGATAGTCAGCAGGTTGAGGATGTGCACACCGATGGAAAGGCCCATGAGGTAGGCAATCAGGATAATCCAGCGGGTGGCATGAGGCATTTCGGCCTCCTCCTCCCATTTGAGCATGAGCCACACCACGAGTGCCGTAAACATCGACGAGAGGGCATACACCTCGCCCTCTACGGCCGAAAACCAGAAGGTGTCGGTAAAGGTGTAGGCCAAAGCACCCACGGCTCCCGAGCCCAAAATCGCCCAGCGATTAGCCGCAGTCAGTTCGCCTCCGTTACGCATCACCAGGCGACGAGCCAGGTGGGTGATGGTCCAGAAGAGGAACAAGATGCAGAAGGCACTGGCAAAGGCATTCATCGCATTGACGCACATGGCCACGTACTCCGGCGAGGGGGCAAAGAGCGTTGCCAGACGTGCCAACATCATGAAGAGCGGTGCTCCGGGAGGGTGTCCAACCTCCAATTTATAGGAGGTGGCGATAAACTCCGAGCAGTCCCACAGACTCGACACAGGCTCCATCGTCAGGAGATAGGTCAGAGCCGCAATGGCAAAGACCACCCATCCCACGAGGGTATTCTGTCGCTTGAATTGGTTCATCATATCGTAATTACGCTTATTTTCCAAGGTGCAAAAGTACACATTTAACGTGGAATGTGCAATCTTATTATATGGCTTTTCCGACGAAAAGATTATCTTTTCAGGCAAAGGGATAGCAATGGGGCAACCCAACCGCTTGTTGAGTCGCCCCATGCCCTGCATAACGTGCGCTTATCGACGCGCAAAGGATCCCGTTGTCAGGTTGTAGGTATCGACAAATTTTGCCCCTTTGACCACAATCACATCCCCCGTTCGTTCAATCGTCAACGGCTGCTTCAACCGATTTCGGTAAGGTTCGTGTAAGGCGACAAAGGAGGTAGCCTTCGCATGGCGACGCACCACAGCCATCGGACGACGCGGAAACTGATACGAGCCATCCCAACCCGTCACACAGGAGATATAGGTAGGCAAGGTGGTCGTAATAAGCTGTGTATTCGGTTCATACAGCATGGTGGTATATACTCCGATGCTATCCGTATCCAGAAAATCCATCTGTAACACATCGGTACACGGTGCCATTCGGGTATGCATCAACCACCAGCGGTCATCCCGCGTTGATTTGCTATCCACATCGCGCAATTGATATTCGGTCGACAGGTGCGGATAATCGCTCCACGCACCAACCCCCGTATATTCGACACGCCCCAACGAGTGCAACAGATAGTCGTAGGTATGCTCCTCATCCGATTCGAGCGTAAAGAGATCGAGCACATACTCCGGCGTCACGTAGAGCGTGCGTTTTTGCCACACGCCGCCATAGGGAGAACCCTCGCACGAGAGGCGTTGCATAGGGCCATCCTGATGTATTTCAGAGAAGGGCACACCCGGCACTTCCGGCTTTCGACGCCCCAACTTAATCACCGACACATCCGGCTCGCGACCATCCACCACCACCGTATTGTGGTTGCAGATACGTCCCGACATGGGCGTATAGTTAGCACGCCCCTTACGCGGACAGAGGTAGTCCCAGTGCAACATATGGTCGTTATAGACAAATTTATCAAAGGCCGTCAGCGTAAAGGAGCAATGGTCGTTATGGCTATGGAACTGCTGCGATGCGCCATTGCGCATATGCACGACCAGCGATTCGCTCCACCAATAATCGCGCCCCTGCACACTCTTGATATAGGCGTTGCCCATCTCCGGATAGACCCCGCTGCGCGCCTCCGGAGCCACTGCCCCATCGCATGCGATGCCATGCGTCAATGCGCTATATCCCCAAAAAGTAAAGCATCGATCATCACGATTCGGGTTCTGCGCTACAGCCCAAGCCGTCGTCGGAGTACGATAGGCCGCATGGTAAATCTCATGCTTCTGATTCGTACGATGAATCTTTCCAAAGGAGGACAGGATCGGCGTGTGCTCATGGATAATCCGCCCTTGGACCCACCCTTGGCGCACACCACCATCGCCATTATCAAATCCGAATCCATTGGGAGTAGCCGCCTGCAAGAAACTCTCATACATGCGATAGATCGAGGCTCCGTTGGGGGCGACATAGCGGTAGAGGTCTTCCGCATAATGGTTCATGCGGGCAGCTTCAGCCAATAAGGTCATGCAGCAATCCACATAACCAAAGGTATAGTGCAACGGTTCGGGAGCGAATCGCCCCTCATCGCGGAAACGCATCAGATAGGATTTGAATCCGTTTTTACCATTGATCGCCACATCGACAGCCTGCTCATCGCCAGCCGCAAAGCCATAAATACCCAAGACGGTTACCCCAAAAAATTGGATATTACCGAGACGCTCCACACGGCGTTCATAACGCTTACCCTCGGCAAGCACCTCCCGAATACGGCGTTCCATCACAGCTCGATAAGGACGCATCAGCGGATGATGCCGAAGCATATCGTAGCCCGTCAGATGAAAGAGTGAATACCACCCCCATTCCCAAAAGGTTTCGAACGCTTTCGTCGTATCGCGCGAAAAGCAAGGCTGTTCAGGTTTATTGAGCCGAAAATAGTTCACGATATGATCGACTGCTTTCGGCAGGTGCGTTTCATCGCCATCGACACGATAGCAAAGAATCGCATCGCGGGTCCATCGTCCCTCATAACTACGCGGTGAGAGTCCCTCAAGTGGTTTATAGGCTTCAGCCTCGGGGTCGGCCAACTCCTTTTTCAGGCGTTGGTACAACTTTTTGGCCCACGTCTGCGTTTCGATACGCGTGCGTATCTCCTCGATGGTTTGGTGGTTATAGAAGAGTTTCTCATCGCCACCCTGATAGTGGTTTGGCCACTTGCTATCCGCCCACGTCAGTTGCCAAACAAACAGGATACACACAAACAAAAACAGTTTTTTCATCACTGCAGCATTTAGATTAGATGTAGAAGTCATACAAAGATAGGCAATCAGGCATGGTATACATAGCAAAACGATACACTTTTTTAACACAATCGTCCATCCCTCACCTGGCTTTTCCGGCGAAAAGATTATCTTTTCGGACGAAGGTTTCGTTTGCATCCGTTTTTTTACTAAATTTGCACATTCTATAAATGTATCAAACTGCTATGAAGACGAATTTTTCGCTTTACAATACCCTTACCCGTCGTAAGGAGGAGTTCGAGCCCATTACCGAGGGGCGTGTCGGCATGTATGTCTGCGGCCCGACGGTCTATGGCGATCCCCATCTGGGACATGCCCGACCGGCCGTAACCTTCGACCTGCTGTTCCGCTATCTGCGTTCGCTGGGCTACAAGGTACGCTATGTGCGTAACATCACCGACGTAGGCCACCTCGAGCACGATGCCGACGAAGGCGAGGATAAGATTGCCAAGAAGGCGCGCCTCGAGCAACTCGAGCCGATGGAGGTAGCCCACTACTACACGGAGCGTTATCGCCGTGCCATGGAGTCGATGAATGTCCTCTCGCCCTCGATTGAGCCCCACGCCTCGGGGCACATCATCGAGCAAATCGAGTTCGTGAAGCGCATCCTCGACGAAGGTTTTGCCTACATCTCGAACGGCTCGGTTTACTTCGATGTCGAGAAGTACAACCAGCAACACCACTACGGCTGTCTGTCGGGGCGCAACCTCGACGACATCGTCCTCAACACGCGCGAATTGGATGGCCAAAGCGACAAGCACCACTCGTTCGACTTTGCCCTGTGGAAGAAGGCCTCGCCCGAGCATATCATGCGCTGGCCCTCGCCCTGGAGCGATGGTTTCCCCGGGTGGCACATGGAGTGCTCGGCGATGAGCACGAAGTATCTGGGTGAGCGTTTCGACATCCATGGAGGCGGCATGGACCTCATGTTCCCCCACCACGAGTGTGAGATTGCCCAATCGACCGCTGCGCTGGGTCACGACTCGGCCCGCTATTGGGTACACAACAACATGATTACGATCAATGGCCAGAAGATGGGTAAGTCGCTCGGCAACTTCATCACCCTCGAAGAGCTCTTCACGGGCAACCACCAGTTGCTGGCACAGGCCTACTCGCCCATGACGATTCGCTTCTTTGTCTTGCAGGCCCACTACCGCTCGACACTCGACTTCTCGAACGAGGCGTTGCAGGCGGCCGAGAAGGGTCTTGACCGACTGATGAAGGGTATCGAAGCATTAGGAAAGATTAAGCCGGCAGCAACCTCGTCGGTCGACGTTGCCACCTTCGAGCAGCGTTGCGCAGAGGCGATGGCCGATGATTTGAACTCCCCGATGGTTATCTCGGCCATGTTCGACTGGGTGCGCATCATCAACTCGGCAGTCGAGGGCAAAGAGAGCTTCTCGGCCGAGGATTTACAACGCCTGACCGCTGCCTTCCACCTCTACGCATTCGAAGTGCTGGGTTTGAAAGACGAGAAGTCGGCAGCAGGTGCCGGTCGTGACCGTGTAACACCGCTCGTAGAGATGCTGCTCGAGGAGCGTCTGAAGGCACGTGCTGCGAAGGATTGGGCCGCTTCGGATCGCATCCGCGACGGGCTGGCCGCTGCCGGTATCCGTGTCAAGGACCGCAAGGACGGCACAGATTGGGAGATTGAGTAACCGCACAACAGCGTACTGGTCATGAAAAAACTCCTGCTTTTGGGCATCAGCCTGCTGCTGGCTCCGACCGTCATGGCATGGGGTGGCTTCGGCCATGACATCATCGTCGAAATCGCCAAACGCAACCTCACCAAACGGGCAGCCGAAAATATCGCTCGTTACATGCCCTACGACCTTGTCAGCGAATCTTCGTGGATGGATGCCCATCGTCACGATGAGCCCATCGCCTACACGACCCATTGGCATAGTTTTCGTTACGACAAGCACCTGCAATATGATGCCGAAGCCTCCTCGCCCCGTGGTGATGTGTTGACGGCGTTGCAGCTTGCCGACGAGAACCTCTCGCGCTACCGTGAGTTGACAGACTCGGCCGTGGTGATGAATCTGCGCTTTGTGTTGCACTTCGTGGGAGATATGCACTGCCCGACGCACGCCAATCCGCCGCACACTCCCCGAGTACCGGTCATGCTCAACGGCAAGAAGTATAAGAAATTCCACACGGTCTACGACGCCATGCCGCGCCTGATACACGGCTCGAAGGCTACGGCTCAATCGGTGGCCGATGCACTCGATGAGTGCTCGAAAAAGCGCATCAAGAAGATTGCTGCAGGCAACTTTATCGACTGGGCCAACGAGGTAGCCGCCAAGACCAGCATCATCTACGAGTGGAATCCGCCCGAGGTCACCAACCTCCATCCGGAGACCGTCGAGTGGTCAACCGACATGACCAACGAGTTGATGCGTGATGCCGGTTATCGAACAGCGGAGTTGCTCAATCGTTACTTTGACCACGATTAATACCACAAACGGGAAGAGACCACCTTTGCGGAGTCTCTTCTCCTTTTTCAATGAACTATGGCAGAGATCAAACCTGCAGCCCTGGAATTAGGCACCGAGCGGATTCGTAAACTGCTCGTGCAATATGCCGTGCCGGCCATCATTGCGATGACCGCCTCGTCGCTCTACAACATGGTCGACAGCATCTTCATCGGCCAGGGTGTCGGCCCGTTGGCGATCTCGGGTCTTGCACTGACCTTTCCGCTAATGAACCTCTCGGCAGCGTTTGGTGCCATGGTGGGTGTCGGTGCCGCCACGCAAATCTCGATGCGCCTCGGACAACGCGACTACGCCACAGCACAACAGGTGTTGGGTAATGTCCTGACGCTCAACACCATCATCGGCATCCTCTTTGCCGTCATCATGCTCCTTTTCCTCGACCCCGTGCTCTACTTCTTCGGGGCCAGCGAGGCGACCATCGGCTATGCCCGTGAATACATGGAGATTATCCTCCTGGGCAATGTCGTCACACACATGTACCTCGGCCTGAATGCCGTGATGCGAGCCGCCGGACATCCACGCAAGTCGATGCATGCCACCATCATCACCGTGGTGCTCAATACCATCCTCGACCCTATCTTCATCTTCGGATTCGACTGGGGTATCCGGGGTGCGGCCATCGCCACCATCTTGGCACAGGTCGTCTCCCTCGTATGGCAGTTGCGCTTCCTCTCGAATCGCAACGAGTTGCTCCACTTCCGACCGGGCATCTATCGCCTGCGTCGTAAGATTGTCGGGAACATTCTCTCGATTGGCATGGCCCCCTTCCTGATGAATCTGGCAGCCTGCCTGATTACCATCCTCATCAATCGTAGTTTCAAGGAGCATGGCGGCGACCTGATGATTGGTGCCTACGGCATCACCAACCGTATCGCCTTCCTCTTTGTGATGATTGTCATGGGACTGAATCAGGGCATGCAACCCATTGCCGGCTACAACTACGGAGCCTGCCAATACGATCGTGTTTTGCGCGTCCTGCGACTGACCATTTATGGGGCTACAATCGTGTCGCTCGGGGCATTCCTGCTCGGTGAGGCCGCTCCGCGCCTCATCATCCGCCTCTTCACCGCCGACGAAGAGCTCATCGCCTTGGCTACGACCGGTATGCGGCTATCGTTCCTGCTCTTCCCGTTCGTAGGCTACCAGATGGTGGCCACCAACTTCTTCCAGAGCCTCGGCATGGCCCCCAAGGCCATCTTCCTGTCGCTCTCACGTCAGCTGCTCTTCCTGATGCCGGCCTTGCTGCTGCTTCCGTCGCTCTTCTCCTACTGCGGTCTTGAGAGTAGCTGGGGCGTGTGGTGCGCCATGCCCCTTTCGGACCTGCTGTCGGTCATTGTAACCACCATTCTCCTGATTCGTCAACTGCGGAGATTCCGCACTCAATTTGCTTAAAGGCCATGCAACAACACTTCATCATCAACATCGGCCGCCAGGTAGGTAGTGGCGGTAAACGCATCGGGGAGTTGCTCGCCCAACGTCTCGGCATCGCCCTCTACGACAAGGAACTGATCAATCTTGCCGCCGAGCGCAGCGGATTCTGCCCCGAGTGCTTCGAGCGTGCCGACGAACAGGAACAAAAGGGAATGTTGGCGGCCCTGGTCGGCTATTTCCGCACCCCGCTGATGGGCAACTACTCGCTGCAAAATCCGCTGTCAAACGACTCGTTATTCAAGATTCAGAGCGATGTGATTCGCCAGCTGGCCGAGGAGCAGTCGTGCATCTTCATCGGCCGTTGTGCCGACTACATCCTGCGCGACCATCCCCGCACGGTCAACATCTTTCTCTCGGCCGATATGCCCGAGCGCATTCGTCGCATGGCCGAGCGCATGAATTGCAACGACGAAGAGGCTGCCGAACATATCGAACGCATCGATGCGCAGCGTGCCCGCTACTACAACTATTATACAACCCGTAATTGGGGCGAAGCGGCCAGTTACGACCTCTGCATCAACACCTCGCTGCTGGGCGATGAGGCCACTGCCGAGTTGATTCTGAATTTCGCAGCCCAAAAACTGAACATGACCCTCTAATGATACAAGCCGAACAACTCAAAGCCCTCGAAACGCGCCGTGAGGCGTTGGAGCGTTGCCTGCAAATCGAGCAACGCCGCATCGACCTGCGCAACGAGGAGGAGAAGACCCAGGAGCCCGACTTCTGGGAGCAACCCGACCGTGCCCGCGAACAACTGCGCAAGGTGGCCTCCATCAAGCAGTGGGTCGAGCAGTACGACCGCATTGCCCACGAAGTGGAGGACCTGCAACTCATGCCCGACTTCGTGCGCGAAGGGGTGATGAGCGACGAGGAGATGGAGGAGGCCTACACGGCAGCCCTCGAGCACATCGAGGAGCTCGAACTAAAGAACATGCTCCGCTCGGAGGAGGATAAGTTGGGAGCCATTCTCGACATCAACGCCGGTGCGGGAGGCACCGAGGCACTCGATTGGGCCTCGATGCTGCTGCGCATGTACCAGCGATGGGGCGAGGCGCACGGCTATAAGGTGCGCATGCTCGACTACCAGGCGGGCGATGAGGTGGGCGTGAAGAGTTGCACGCTCGAATTTGAGGGCGACTTCGCCTACGGCTACCTCAAAAGCGAGAACGGCGTACACCGCATGGTGCGCCTCTCGCCCTTCAATGCCAACAACAAACGCCAGACGACCTTCGCCTCGGTCTTTGTCTCGCCGGCCATCGACGATACGATTGAAATTACGGTCAACCCCTCGGATATCGAGTGGGATACGTTCCGCTCGTCGGGTGCCGGTGGGCAGAATGTGAATAAGGTCGAAACGGCCGTGCGCCTGCGCTACCACGGCAAGGATGCCGATACGGGCGAGCCGATCGAGTACCTGATTGAGAACATGGAGACCCGTTCGCAGCTGATGAACCGCGAAAATGCGATGCGCATCCTCAAGTCGAAACTCTACCAGCGCGAGTTGGATAAGCGCATGGCGACGCAGCAGGCCCTCGAGGCGACGAAGAAACGCATCGAGTGGGGCTCACAGATTCGCTCCTATGTCTTCGACGACCGTCGCGTGAAGGACCACCGCACGGGGGTACAGACCTCGGCCGTCGAGGCAGTGATGGATGGCGACCTGGATGCCTTCATCAAGGCCTACCTGATGGAGTTCGGCGGGAACTAAAGTGTACTCTATAACACTAAAATAGCAGGCGTTCAACGTGAAAGTTGAACGCCTGCTGTTTGTTGGCGAGGTCAGCACATCACGCCGTCCTCCATTTTGAATGCTAATTGCTACATATTGAATTACTACATCGTGACCGTTCCCTTGCCATCCTTGATTTGTTGGAGGTTTTTCAGGTTGTTATACAGGAAGCGGCGAATCTTCATCGAGGGGGTCTTGATAAACTCCTCTTTGAGCTCAATCACCTCCGTGAGGTGCGAGAACTGATTTACCTTCTGGTTGACAAAGCCCTTAATCTCGGTGCACAACTCTTTGCTCTTCGCCTCCAAGGCCTCCTGCTTGGTCTTCCACTCAGCACGCCAATCGGCAATCTGCTGCTCGAGTTTCTCGGCATTGAAGTGTACGAAGGCTACCAAACGACCCTGCTGCTCGGTGACCAAAGCCTCCTCGATGCAGTCATGCTCGCTCAGGACGCACTCGATATCCTCGGGGTAGATGTTCTCACCACCGGGGCCCAGAATCATATTCTTCAGACGGCCCTTGATATGCAGGCGGTTCTGGCTGTCAAATTCGCCCAAATCGCCCGTATGGAACCAGCCATCGGCATCAATCACCTCGGCCGTGGCCTCGGGATTCTTGTAGTAACCGACCATGCAGCAAGGGGTCTTGGCCACCACCTCGCCCTGACGGGTCTTGGGGTTGATGTTATCGAGACGCAACTCCACATAGGGCACAGCCGGACCGGTCGAGCCGACCTCCTTCTTCATCGGGAGAGCACCGGCCAACAGCGGAGCCGTCTCCGTCAAGCCATAGCCGATGCCATGCGGCATGCCGGCCTCGACGAGGAAACGCTCGGTCGTAGCATCGAGCTTGGCACCTCCAATACCGAGGAAACGCAGGTTGCCACCGAAGACCTGATAGAGCTTCTTGCCGGCAATCTTATGCAACAGTTTGCGGATAGGAGCCAAGCGATAGGCCGCCGCCATGAGTTTATTGGAGGTAAACTTGGCACGCACCTGACTGCGGTAAATCTTCTCTACGATGAGCGGCACGACGAGCATAATCGTCGGCTTCACACGACGCATGGCCGGCACGAGGGCTGCGGCTGCGGGGGGACGGTCGAGATAGAAGACCGGAACGCCCTGCGAGAAGGGGAAAATCAATCCCAGCGAGCACTCGTAGACATGTGACATGGGCAGCACCGAGAGGAACGAATCCTCGGGCGCAATGGGGAAGAGTTTCTGGCACAGGTCGGCATGCAGCGCCAGCGATTCGTGCGTATGCATCACACCCTTGGGCGACGAGGTCGTTCCCGAGGTGTAGATAATCGCCGCCAACTCCTCGGGCTTCGGCACAGCCGTTGCGCCCTCACCCTTGACCGTCTGCGCCAGCACCTTGAGGTTCTTCGTGCGAATGACAACATTGAGTTTATCGATTGCCTCCTTCGGAATCTTGCTATACAATTTATCCGACACAAGCAGCGCCTTCGACTCGGAGTGTTCAAGAATCTTCTCAACCTCCTCACCCGAGAAACCGGGCAGAATCGGCACCACAACCATTCCGGACATCGTGACGGCAAAATAGCTCACGCCCCAGTTGGGCATCGAGCTGCTATAGAGCGCCACCTTATCACCGGGCATCAAGCCGGCCGAGGTCAGCGTCTGTTGAATCTTTTCAATACGGGTTCCGACCTCCTTAAAGGTCACCTCCTCGCCGTCGAGCATCGTAAAAGCCACCTTCTCCGAGAAGCGGTCGATGCTGTTGCGCACGAGGTCGTACAGAGTCTTAAAAGCCATTGTTCAAACTATATTTTGGGATTAGAACGTACTTTTCCGTTACAAAGGTATAAAAAAAGCTGCAAAATCCACCTTTTCGAACCAACAAAAGCGGTAAAAAGACACATCGCACCCTTCAAACAACGGCTGAATGGTGCGATGTATCCAAATGACATCCGCTATTGTGCCTCTTTATGCATAGAGGCAACGCTTAATCGAGTGCTTCGGCGTATGCACAAAGCCACCCTCGACAATCTCAATCTTGGCAATCTGGCTATACTTCGGCAGCTCGGCATTAGCCAACTGACGGGTCTGCTCCAAGAGCGTCTCCACCGGCTCGGTAGCCCCCTTCAGCTGCTCCTCATGCGGAGCAACAAGTGCCACGAGGGTCTTATTGCGCTCCACGATGAGCGACTCACCGATGTAGGGCATCGTGTTGAGTTTGGCCTCAATCTCCTCGGGGTAGATATTCTGACCATTGGCCGAGAGAATCATGCACTTCGAACGACCACGAATGAAGATGTTGCCCTGTGCATCGATGACACCCAAGTCACCCGTGCGCAACCAGCCATCCTCGGTAAAGGCTGCCGACGTAGCCTCCTCATTCTTATAATAGCCAATCATGACATTGGCACCGCGTACCTGCAACTCGCCCACCACCTTCTGCGGATCCGACGAATCGACACGAATCTCATTGAGCGTCACGATGCGGCCACACGAGCCGGGCTTGAAGGTGGTCCAGTGCTGATAAGCCACCAGCGGAGCGCACTCGGTCATGCCGTAACCTACCGTATAAGGCATCTTCGCGGCACGCATGACCTTTTCCACCTCCTTGCTCAAGGCAGCACCACCCATCACAATCATGCAGGCATTACCACCGAAAGCACCCATGATTTGCTCACGAATCTTCTTGTAAATCAAGTTCTTCAAGCCGGGGATAGCCGTCAGCACACGCATCAGCGGCTTCTTCAGTACGGGCATCACCTTACCCTTAATCACCTTCTCCATCACCAGCGGCACGGTAATCAGGATATAGGGTTTTATCTCGGCAAAAGCGGCCATCAGCACCGTCGGCGAAGGGGTCTTGCCAAGGAAGGTAACATGCGCACCTCCGCAGAAAGGATAGAGGAACTCGAAGGCCAAACCATACATGTGGGCCATCGGCAACATCGACATCATCGTAGCATCCTGCGGCACGGGAATGTTATTCATACCAAAGTGGATGTTCGACGAGATATTACGGCCCGTGAGCATGATACCCTTCGGCGAACCGGTGGTACCCGAGGTGTAGTTAATGACCATCAACTCATCGAGTTTATCGTAAGCCAGATGGAGGTTATTCTGCTGCACACCCTTCGGATAGGCCTCCGCAAAGAGTTTATCGAGGTTTGCAACCCCCTTCTTGATTTTGTCATCGGCGGCATACAGCAACGAGTAATCCTCCAGGTTAATTGCAGCAACCAGATTCGGCATCTTCTCGGGCTGCAGGTCGGCCCACTTCTTGGGCTCGGTCAACAGCAGTTTACTCTCCGAGTGGGCTGTCAGATCTTGCAGACCCTCGTTCGTGAAGTCGGCCAAAATAGGCACCACTACGGCATGGTAGGAGGCTACGGCCAGGAAAGCCATCGCCCAATGTGCCGAGTTGGCACCCGAAAGGGCAATCTTGTCACCGGGCTGAACACCGGCTACCTTAAAGAGCAGGTGCAGACGTGCAAACTGCTCGGCGACCTCGGCACTCGTATACGAAGCACCCCGATAATCGCTCAATGCCGGTTTATCCCAATTACGACGCAGGCGCGTCTCCAAAATTGTCAAAAAATGTTCCATTTTATTGTGCTTAATAAATTAAGTGTATAATTCACATTTCGAGGTTTTCGGCTGCGAAGGTCGCGCAAAAAGATGAAAAGAGAAAAAAAATGGGATAAAACCCCTTTCAAGGGGAGAAAAACGCATATTTGGGGCAGAAATCGCTATTTAGGGGCGAAAACATCTGTTTATATCGATATTTTTCGGTAACTTTGGGGCGAATGAAGATTGTAAAGATAGAAACCGAGCAGGTAAAAAAGTGGGCAGCAGAGGTGGGATTCGACCTCTGCGGAGTAGCCTCTGCACGACCTCTTTCCCAGGCCGAACACCGTTATCGTCGTTGGCTCGAAGAGGGTCATCACGCCTCGCTTGATTACCTGACCCGCCACATCGAAAAGCGGTTCGACGCCTCACAACTGGTCGAGGGGGCTCGCACGGTTGTCGTCTGCGCCGTAGCCTATAAAAGCCCCGTCAGCGAGGGCTATCCGACCGACCATCGAACGAAAATCGCCTCCTACGCCTGCAATCGCGACTATCATACGACCATCAAGGAGATGTTGCACCACCTCCTCGCCCGCATGCGCGAGGTATACCCCGAAATCGCAGGGCGAGCCTTTGTCGACTCCGCGCCATTGGCCGAGAAGAGTTGGGCAGTCGAGGCCGGACTGGGATGGATTGGCCGTCAGTCGCTCCTCATCACCCCGCAATACGGCAGTTTCATTCATTTAGGCGAATTGGTGCTCACGGCCGAGGCTGATCAATACGATTCCCCCTTTGAGGGTACACGCTGTGGTTCGTGTCGTGCCTGTATCGACCACTGCCCCACGCACGCCATCCTCGACGAGGAGCGGATGATTGATGCGGGGAGGTGCATCGCCTGCCATACCATTGAGCGCGAGCCAACAACCGCTATCGACCTGGATGGTTGGATTTTCGGCTGTGATGCCTGCCAGCAGTGTTGTCCCTACAACCTTCATGCGCCCATCGCCACCAACGAGGCCTTCCGTCCGTTATTTGACCCGCGCGCATTGGATGCCGAGACATGGCAAACCATGAGCGACGAGGAGTTTTCGGCTCGCTTTGGTGCCACTCCGCTCATCCGGGCTGGGCTACATCGCATCAAAACCAACATCAAACGATAGCCGCTCTCATCAAGTTCTCCAAAAAAAAAGGAGTGCCCCAATCGGACACTCCTTTCCTATTTCATTTCGGCAGACCTACCGTATCGGACTACTTGTTCAGCTCGGCAAGGGCGGCCTTGGCATTCTCGGCAGCCGGACCTGCGGTTACCTTCTTGAAGGCAGCAATAGCCTGCTCACGCTGCGAAAGGGCGTTGTGAGCCGATGCCAACTGGTAGTAAACGGTGCTCTTGTCAGCCTCGTCGGTCTGTGCAGCAGCAGCAGCCTCGGCATTCTCGATCACGCTCTTATAATCCTTCTTACCCAAGAAAGCCTGTACGCGAACCAACTGGAAGAGTGCGCTTGCGGGGTTCTTGGCGAGCTGGGCATCTGCCAAAGCGATGATGCCGTCGAAATCACCGGCACCCTGCAACTCGGCAACCTTATTGTTCGTGTACTGAGCCATCATCTGCTTGGCCTTGGCAGCATCCTCGGCATACTTCGGGTGCGTCTTGGCAGCCACAGCCTCGTAGACCTCCATACCCTTCTCGTACTCGCCCATCTCGCAGTAGCTCATGGCAAGGTTCAGAGCCATACCCGTGTTGTTCGGGTCGGCAGCATAGCCCTTTGCAAAGATACCGGCAGCCGTAGCATAATCCTTAGCATTGTAAGCCTCACCACCCTGCGACTGGTAGATTTTAGCCACCCAGCCATTTGCCTTGGTCATCTGGGCCATATCGCCATAAAGTTCGGCAACCTCAGCCGACTTCGTGAAGTTCGTCAAAGCCTCATCATAGTTCTTGGCCATGAACGCACGACCACCCAGCTGATAGTAGCACTTGGGCAGCGTTGCCTTGGCCGTAGCCACGAGCGATGCAGCATCCTCGACATCCATACCATCGTTGATTACCTGCTCGAATTTCTCGGCAGCAACCTTAAAGTTCTTGGCACCATAAGCGGCAGCAGCCTCGTTATAGGCCGTCTTGACATCCTGCGCCGAGAGCGAGCATACGGCCAACAGCGCAACCATCGTTACAAAAAACTTTTTCATCAGATATTTACTTTTTAATTAAAATTGTTCGTTTTACGTTCGGCAACAATGCGACAAAATTAGGTATTAATTTTCAAAATATCAAATCCTATCGGCGTAACGTAGCAAAAAAGCGGGTCATGAGCGTTTCACACTCCTCACCAAGCACCCCCCGCACCACTTCGGTCTTCGGGTGAAAAACCCGTTCGGAGTAGGTGCGAAAACCCTTCTTCGGGTCATCGGCACCCCACACAACACGTCCCACCTGACACCAGCCAATAGCACCGGCACACATGATGCAGGGCTCGACCGTGACATAGAGCGTGCACTTGGGGAGATACTTACCGCCCAACGTCTCCGTGGCGGCCGTCAGCGCCTGCATCTCGGCATGAGCCGTGGGGTCTTGCAGTTTCTCGACCAGATTATGCCCCCGACCTATGATGCGGCCATCGGCCACCACGACGGCTCCAATGGGCACCTCTCCCTCATCTAACGCAACATGCGCCTCGTTTAGTGCGTGGCGCATGAAGGTTTCGTCCATAATTCGTTGTTGCTCCATCCCTCAATCGATTAACGATGGCGCACACGTCCCTTCGGACGAGGACGCGGTGTAGGCTTCACGACAACAGGAGTCGGCGTGCTGTGGTCATGTTTCAGCGTCAACGAGAGTTCCTGACGGCTACGAATCGGATTGCCCAGCATATCTTCTCCGGGCTCCCAATCGGGCGAGAAGAGAATCACCCGCTCGATTTCGCGCACCACACGCGGATATTGCGCCTTGCTGGGCGTATCCTCATCAATGAGCGTAGTCGAGCCATCGGCCTCGACATAGAAGGGCACATCCACCACAATGATCGGTGTACCGGGAGGCAGCGGACCAAAGTCGTGACGCAGGTTGGCCACCACCCACCGTTCGAAGGTGTCGATATCGCCTCCCTGGAAGTGGGGCGTAGCACGACGCTTAATCTCGGCTTGAAGTTCCCGCTCCTCCTTTTCGGCCTTTTTGGCGGCCTTTTTAGCTGCCTTCTCGGCCATAGCGACCGAATCCTTCTTGGCTGACACCTCCGGCGTGAAGAGCAGACAGGCCAGCAGCAGCAACACTATGTTTCGCAGTTTCATCATCGGTATACGTTTTAGAAAAACATCGTGTACAAAAATAGTAAAATAATGAGAATTTCCACACTTCCCTCCACTCCAAGACACATTTTTTCTCCACAAAAAACGCTTTTTCTGCTCTTTTCACATTTTTTCGGCATCGAGTTTTCTAATTCGACCAAAAAACGCTATTTTTGTGGGTTGTAAACGAACGATAATTAAACTAATCCGCAAAACGATTATGTACAGAACTCATACCTGCGGCTCGCTCCGAGTCGAACATGTAAACGAGACGGTTACCCTCGCCGGTTGGGTGCAGAAGGTGCGCAACCTGGGTGCCATGACCTTCATCGACCTGCGCGACCGCTATGGTTTGACGCAGATTGTCGTCGAGGAGACGACAGCTGCCGAGGTGCGCGAAACGGCTCTTCGCGTGGGTCGTGAGTGGGTCTTGCAGGTAACCGGCAAGGTCATCGAACGCTCGTCGAAGAACCCGAAGATGGCTACGGGAGACATCGAGGTGGCCGCTACGGCCATCACGGTGCTCAACGAGGCACTCACGCCCCCGTTCACCATCGAGGAGAACTCGGATGGTGGTGATGACCTGCGCATGAAGTATCGCTACCTCGACCTGCGTCGTCCGCCCCTGCAGCGTAACATGATTCTGCGCCATAAGATGGCCCAGGAGATTCGTCGCTTCCTCGACAGCGAGGGCTTCCTCGAAATCGAGACCCCGTACCTCGTAGGCTCGACCCCGGAGGGTGCACGCGACTTTATCGTGCCGAGCCGCATGAATCCCAACCAATTCTATGCGTTGCCCCAGTCGCCCCAGACCTTGAAGCAGCTCTTGATGGTGGCCGGCTACGACCGTTACTTCCAGATCGTGCGTTGCTTCCGCGACGAGGATCTGCGTGCCGACCGTCAGCCCGAGTTTACGCAAATCGACTGCGAGATGGCCTTTGTCGAGCAGGAGGACGTCATCTCCATCTTCGAGAATTGGGCCAAGCACATGTTCCGCGAGGTGATGCACATCGACTTCACGGAGCCCTTCCGTCGCATGCCGTGGATTGAGGCGATGGAGAAGTACGGCTCGGATAAGCCCGACCTGCGCTTCGGCATGGAGTTCGCCGACCTGACCGATTTGGCCAAGGGGCACGGCTTCTCGGTTTTTGACGACGCTGAATACATTACCGGCTTTGCCGCCACGGGATGCGCCACCTATACCCGTAAACAGATTGATGCCCTCACGGAGTTCGTGAAGCGTCCGCAGGTGGGTGCCAAGGGGCTCATCTGGATTCGTGTCGAGGAGGGTGGCATCAAATCCTCGATTGACAAGTTCTACTCGCCCGAAGAGGTACGCGCCATGGCCGAAAAGTGCGGTGCCAAGGCCGGTGATATGGTCTTCATCCTCTGCGGCAAGAAGTTCAAGGCACTAACGCAACTCTGCGCCCTGCGCCTCGAAGTTGCCCAGCAACTCGGCCTGCGTGATCCGAAGAAGTTTGCTCCGCTGTGGGTTGTCGACTTCCCGATGTTCGAGTGGGACGAGGAGACCGAGCGTTTCTACGCCATGCACCACCCCTTCACCTCGCCCAAACCCGAGGATGTCGAGTTCCTCGAGAGCGATCCGGGTCGTGTGCGTGCCAACGCCTATGACTTTGTCTGCAACGGCACGGAGATTGGCGGTGGCTCGATTCGTATCCACGATGCGAAGTTGCAAGCCACGATTTTCAAATGCCTTGGTTTCACGCCCGAGCGTGCACAAGAGCAGTTCGGCTTCCTGATGAACGCCTTTAAGTTCGGTGCACCCCCGCACGGTGGTCTGGCCTTCGGTTTCGACCGTCTGTGCTCGTTGTTCGGTGGCTCGGAGTCGATTCGCGACTACATCGCCTTCCCGAAGAACAATGCCGGCCGCGACGTGATGCTCGATGCTCCGGGCTATGTCGATCAGGCACAGCTCGACGAGTTGTATTTGAGCCTCGTAACCCCCGAAGAGAAATAGGGCCTTGCGCCTACCAAAAAAAGAACGCGGTGTGAACGAATTCACACCGCGTTCTTTTTATACTTAAAGCTGATGCACGCTTCTTAGTTTTCCATCCCTAAAGTCGATTGTTATCCACGAATAGCCGGACAAATCATACCGCCAATCTTCATGCACCTCATCACCATAGGTATTGACAGTTACACTCTTCGGACGCCCCAACAGTTTCTTGACCTCCTCACTCGGCATGCCGATATAGACCTCGACATATCCACCACGCGGTGATTTAATCTCAATCCAATGCTTGGCCGGCTCCACCGGCTCGGCTGTGGCTTCATCCACCGACTCGCTTTGTGCTACCACCTCGGTCGTCACCTCCCCGAAGTAGCCATCAGCAACCAATTGGTCGTAATTCTCGACCAGCCAAGCAAAAGCCACAAACATAGGAAAACTTCCTCCAATGACAGCCAAAATTCCCCACCAACGACCAGGTTGAAAAACACTTATAAATCCGGCAATCATACCGATCATCCACAAACAAACGCTTGTGATGAGATCGAATTGCGGCGCATAACCAACTACAACAGCTACTAATCCAAGCACACCCATGAAATTCGGGCGACGTATTTGGGTTTGTCCACGCTGTTCACGCGCTGATGCAGTAGATTGACCGAAGATTTCAGCATCTGAATGGTTCATAATAGACAGTATTTACGATTCGACGTTTACAAATATACACACTTTAGCGTTTTTTTCTTATCTTTGTGAAAAATAAAACGAAAAACATGGCCAACACGCCTCTTGCCGAACGACTGCGCCCCCAGCGGCTCGATGATTACATCGGGCAGGAGCATCTTGTGGGCGAAAATGGGGTGTTCCGCAAATTTTTCTAGACGGGAAACGTCCCTTCATTCATTCTCTGGGGTCCTCCGGGCGTTGGTAAGACGACGCTG
>JAGAPT010000027.1 GCA_017623115.1 Alistipes sp. | reverse complement strand
ATCCACATCGGGAGGGTGACACGAGGCTCATAGGCCTCGCGGGCACGCTGCTGTGCCACATCGACCGTAGGGCTCGACGTAGCATTCGTATTGCGGTCGTAGATGCGGCTGATGCGTTGAGCCTGCTCGGCACCAATGCGCTCAGCTAACTGTGCTCGGAAAAGACTATAAGGTTTCACGAACTCATCCGACTGGGCAAACAAGCCATCACCTACGCAGGTGGCCCAACTGCCGGCTGCATAGTTTCCGGTCAAGCGGTCGAGGGCATAGCATTCGATGCCGGCTGCCGTACACTGCCACGCCACACTATTGACCGTATTCCATCCCGGACGACCGTTCGTGCGCTCCAGATTCTTGAAGTAGAGGTCGTGGCCATCGATGTTCACAATATCAAACAGCAGACCACAGGCCCAGGCTCCCGTCGAGCCGCTGAAACCCTTCGAGCAGTAGCTGTCGCACTGTACAAAGGCATTCGGACCCGGGGCATTGATGCCGGCCGAGAAGTCGTGCTGACCATACTCCGAGTAGCAACGCTGGAAGAGCGTATGTTGTCCCAGCGTAAAGAAGGTGCGACGACGCATGCCGGCAACCTCCGATACGGGGTCAAAGGATTGGCAATCCTCGACCGTGATGCAACGCGTTGCGGGTTGCAGGGCCACTGCCGAACCGGCCAGGTGACGGAAATCGACCCGACGTACCCAGCAATCCTCCACAGCATCCATCCAGACACCGGTCCAGGCATGGTTCTCGTCCAGCAGATTCGCCTCATCATAGTCCGACACCAACGTCAGGTTCTCGACGCCGCACTCGGCGATACGTCCCGACCAGGTATAAGGCTTCACAACAATGGGGCGTTTGGGCTCTCCCAAGGCCATCGTCACAGCGTGGTCGATGGTTACCCGATTGCCCTCGATAGCGGTAATCGTGCGATCCCAACCGATGCGGAAGTTGCCCGGGCCCAGCGAGCGTTGCAGCTCCTCGCTGATAACCACCCCCCGACCACGCGGACGAGCCACCGCCTGCTGTTCGAGGTAAATCGGTCGACCAACCGACAGCCCCTCCACCGAGGCCACCTCGAACGAGGTGCTGCCCACGGGGATATAGTCGCTCACAACGGCTACCTCGGGGGCATAGGTGCGATTATCGACACCCTCGATATAGATAATGGCCTCACGCTCGACACCGCGCTTCACCAGAATCGTCTTCTCCTTATCGACACCACGCAGCACGATACCCGAAGCCGTGATACGCAACGGACGATCGAGATAGTAGGTGCCTTCGGTGAGCAAAATCGCGCCACGCAGCCCCTCGGCATTGGCCGCACGCGCAGCCAGCGCATCGATATGAGCCTGAATCAGGCCGCTATCATCGGCCGAAGGCGAAAGCGTGAAGAGCACCTCGGCATCGGGAATCGGCGTAGCGGAATGGTGGTATCCGCAGACCGAAAAGTCGAGGATGCGGTTGCCCTTGCCGATATCGGCATATTGCAGCTTCCCATTTGCGACACTTACAGGAAAAGCGGGTTGTGCCACACCATGCGTGCAGCACAACCCTACTACTCCGAGAAGCGTCATTATCAGCTTCTTCGTATCCATAATCAATCGTTTTTAGAACAGGCTCTTCTTGCCGAGGAGCGTGTCGTGGTTGTTGTCGAGGTTGGTCCAATCGACCTTCACGGTCGGATCGATGCCATTGATATACTTCTCGATATTCGTATAGCCATCACCCGAAAGGTCGCCATTGGCATCCGACGCATCGTTCGGATTGAGGCCATACTTCTCCTCCCACTGATCGGGCATACCATCCTTATCCGAATCGACGGGGCCGACAACCGATTTATAGGTCGGAAGACCTCCTACCTGCTGCGGGTCGGTGATGATACCTCGCTTATACGAATCGGCCGGCAGACGTCGCTTCACGTAGAGCGGCTGGTGCTCCTTGGCATCCTTGGCATAGAAAATCTTACCCGTCTTCACCTGCTTCATCATGCGGGTATCGACAGCATCACGCTTCGGGAACGAAGCACCGGCATGCTTCATCACAAAGTCGTAGGCCTCGTCCGTGGGCAGAATCGTCACGGGAGCCATCTCGAAGGGCTTCTCCATGTGCACCATCTTCCACAGCTGCTCATTCTCCTCGGTCACAAACTGGTCACCAGCCTGTACGCCACCCTTCCAGTTGTCGGCCGTTACCTCGGCATTGCCCCACGTCTTGTTACCCGACACATAGGCACGACCAAACTGGCCTCGACCTTCGGGGCTGCGGCCATTCTCGACCTTCACGATACGCCAAGCAATGGGCTTACCCTCGGGGGTAATCGGTCCCGGCTTATAATTATTGTTAATCACGTTCATATAGCTCGTGTTATCACCTCCGTCAACCGTGCGGTTCCACCAGTTGAAGACCGTATTGTTGATGAAGTTGAAGCTACCATTCATACCTACCGAGCAGTTGCGCGAGATGTTGCAGGCAAAGACATTGCGAGCAAAGGTCGAATTATGACCACCAATCGTCGCACCAAAGGCGTGGTTGTACATATCGAGGCACTCGGAGAAAATCGAGTTCTGAATCGAGATGTTCACCGTCGGAAGTTTCAGACCCTTGCCATCGGCCTGACGGTTGTAGACATGGCGGTAGATCGACATGTTCTCGTCCAGACCCCACGAGGCCGAAACGTGGTCAATCATGATGTTACCCACTGCCTGGCCACCCAGCGCATCGTCACGGAACGCCACATCGGTCTGGCCACGGCGGAAGCGCATGTGGCGAATAATCACATCGTGCGTATCGATGAGGAACGAAGCACCCGTAACGCAGATACCGTCAC
Organism: Alistipes sp.; assembly: GCA_017623115.1. Lineage (GTDB taxonomy): Bacteria > Bacteroidota > Bacteroidia > Bacteroidales > Rikenellaceae > Alistipes. The sequence goes on along the minus strand of JAGAPT010000027.1, from coordinate 10,406 downwards.
CCGGAGCCGTCTGACCGGCAATGGTCAGGTAGGGAGCACGGATGTTGATGGGGGCTTCGAGGCGAATCACACCCGAAACGGCAAAGACCACGATGCGGGCTCCACCCGTCTCGCAGGCCTCACGCAACGTGCCCGGGCCACGATCGGCCAACGACGTAACGACCATCACCTTGCCACCACGGCCACCCGGCGTGTACATACCACCACCCTCGGCGCCCGGGAAGGCAGGAATCTTGGCCTGATCCAAATCCTCGGGTTTCGACGCCCAAGGACGATAGGCGCGTCCAAACTCCTTCTCCTCCTGCTGTACTACGGCATAGGCCTTCTCCCAAGCAGCATCTGCCAAGCGGTTCCACTCGGCACTCTGACGCTTGGCTCGCAGTGTCACCGAGTCGGGGATCGTCGGATACTGTGCCAAAGCGGGCAACGCCAGGGCAACAGCCATCATCGAAATAAAAATCTTTTTCATGGTTCTATTTTAGGTTAATTAATAAATTGATTCGCAATCTCATACAAGCGGCCGCAAAGGTACAACAACCCTCCGCAAACCACGCCTTATGGTCGGTCAAATGGCTAAAATGGCCGCTCAACCGACGCTACTGCACGCCGAACTCCTGTTGCTGGCGGTCAACCTCCTCCAACAGACGACGTTTCTCCTCCTCGCTCAACTGCGTACCCTGCGTGCGGTCGGCACGATTTGTATCCGTCACAACACGCTCGACAGCCTCATGGCAGAAGGGCAGTTGGGCCGGAATACTCTCAAACTCAATCTCGGCAGCCGTCGGAGCATGTGTACCCGGATGCTCAACCTCGGCACGCACCCGAATCTTGCCGGCCGTGCGGGTCGAGCGCACCAGAATCGGGGCCGATCCCCACTCCACAGGGCGCGGATTGGCATGTATCGAGGCATCACCGATTAACTCGCCTTCGCCCTCGACCGTAAAGCGGATGTGCTCCTTGGCCATGCGGCGTACATGGCCGCTGTCATCCGTAACCTCGGCCACAACAACCACAAAGTCCGACCCGTCGGCTACCAGCGGCTTGGCCTCCCAGTCGACATAGAGGCGCAGCTTGGTGGAGCGACGCGACGGCATACGTTGCTCGGTGCAGACCACCTTGCCATCGACATAACCCTCGGCGACCATCTTCACAGCCTGCCAATTCTTCTGCGTATAGCTATACGAACGAGCCTCCCAGAAATCCCACACATCCTCGAAGACAATGGGCGGATTGGGCATCGTGCGCTCCGCACGCTCGGTGCGCTTCGTCCACGACTTCGCACCATCGTAAATCGTCAGGCGTACCGAATCGCAATTCGTGAAAATCGTTACATCCTTATCCGACCACTGCGACATCTCGTGGGCGATGTAGAGCATCGGGCCACTCTCGGCTGTCGGATGGTCAAGCGCAGCATCGGTCTGGCTGCGGAACATCCAATAGGCATATTTCGGCTGGCGGAAGGCATCGTAGATACCACCCCAATAGGGGTCGGGATGGTAGCCACGCTGGTGGTCGAAGGGGTGCCACTGCGCACCACCGATAAACTGCGGCTCGGTATTATATAGATTATTATAGGTATCGGCCAGCGACATCGCCTGTATCAGTTGCGGGCGTTCGCCCCAGCTGCGCGATGCGCGGTTGTTGTTGTTGTGCGCATACCAATCATCGACATTCTCGCCCCACTCGCGGGTAAAAATCGTCTGCTCGGGGGCATCCTCCTTCTGCTCGTCACCCGGCCAGGCGTAGACCACATCGTAGTGCTCCTTGACACCCGCCGAGTGGACATCGGCAGCCGCCACAGGGCGATACGGATAGGGGTACTCATCTTTCGTGATCTGCAACGCTTCAAGCGAGAAATCGTGCGGATAGCGCGTCTCGTTCAGAATAGGCTCCCACATCAGTACCGAGGGGTGGTTGCGGTCACGACGGATAATCTCACGGGTATTTTGGTGTACGCGCTCGGCAAACTTCGGATCCTTGTTCCAATACTGCCAGCCCGGGGTAGCGACAATCACGAAGAGACCCAGCTCATCGCAGGCGTCCATGAACGAGGGGTCCTGCGGATAGTGTGCCACACGGATAATGCGGCAACCGGCATCACGCAGACGCTTGGCATCACGCCACTGCTGCGAGTTGGGCAGGGCATTGCCCACATAGGCGAAGTCCTGATGGCGGTTGGCTCCGATCAATTTTCCGAAGGGCTCGCCGTTGAGGAGGAAACCCTCCTCTTTGGAGAAGGCAAACGACCGAATACCGATACGCGTCACACCGCCATCGAGCGAGCGACCGCTCTTACGCTCCTTGATGCGTGTCTCCACCCGATAGAGGTAGGGATCGTCGGGCGACCAAAGGTGCGGATTCTTCACCGTGAAGCGTTGCTCGGCAGTGGCAACTGCTCCTTGCGACAGGATGATGCGCTGGGTTTGCGTTCCGAGAAGGATACCGGCAGCATCTTTCAAAGAGGTCTCGACAACCACCGAGCGGGTTTGCGCCCCCTTGTTCTCGATTTCACTCTTCACATACACCTCGGCACGCTCCTTCGAAATCTTGTCGAAATAAACAAAGACACCGCCTCCGGCAACCCGATTGGCCTCAACCGGATCGGTCAAAGCGACCTCCGAACGACCAATGAGCCACACGTCACGATAGATACCGCCATGGTAGGCAAAGTCGAGCGTATATTGCGGTTTTCCCGGGGGATAGGTCTTATCGTTCGAGTTGTCGGCCATGACTGCCACCACACATCGCTCACCGGCCTTGACTCCCGCCTCCGAGAGCGACAACATCACCGGCAGGTAACCGCCCAGGTGCTCCTCGACGAGTTTGCCGTTGACATAGAACTGCTGTTTGCCCATCACTGCCTCGAAGTGCAGCAGCACCTCCTTTGCGGCACAATCGGCCGGCACGGTGAAGTGTTTGCGGTACCACACCACCCCCTGGTAGTTGCGGCATCCACTCGCCTCGGCAGGTACCAACTCGACCGTATGCGGGGTCGAGACAACCTCCCAGGCCGAATCATCGAACGACACCGCCTCGGCACCGGCCACATCACCCTTATGGAAACGCCACCCGCCGTTGAAGTCGTAGACCACACGTCCACTCTCGGCAAGCGGCATCAATCCGGCCACCGAACACTCGGCAGGCATATAACCCTCCGCCAAGGTTGCCACCGGTAGCAACCACGCAAGGAGCATCCAACTCAATCGCTTCATAATCCTTATCTTTTTTTTGTTTTTTAGTCCTTCTTCAACCTGATTTTCACATCCTTGGCGCGTTCCTTGGGCAGCACCTCCAGTTTCGTTACCTTGCCATCACGCAGCTCGCACTCGACGGTCGTCTGATGCGGAGCGTGGAGTTTGAAGTGTACATCCCACTCCGCAGGCCACGTCGGGAACAAGACGATACGCTCCTCATCACACTGCATGAGCATCTCCTGCAAGCCGATCGCACCACTACCTGCCCAATTCAAGTCGGGTGTCCAATCGAAGCCCGGGCCCCAGAAGGCGGGGAAGCGATGCGGACCATTGCCCAGCTTCTCCTGCACAAGGCGCACGGCATCGTCCTGTTGACCCAGCATAGCCGCCCAAATGACATCCTGCTTCCACCCCTTCGACGAGCGCATCGCTACGGCGTGGTCATCGTACAGGTAGGTGTTCAGTGCCACATCCATCGGTCTGTCGGAGGCCATCGAGTAGTAACGCCACGGGAAGACGGGATAGAGCTGCGGCGTCTCGCTGTTGTTGATGCGCTCCCACGCCTCGGCCGGAGCGATCATCTCACGCCCATCGACCATGCGGTGCGGCACCTCGGGGATCCGCTCGCGCATGGCGCGCCACGGGCTCACGGCCGTATCGCCCTGCATCTCTTTGACCTCGATGTAGGTATCCAGCACACGCTGCAAGCCCGCCACGGTCGAGGAGGCGTTGTAGGTCATCTTATAGGTCTCACAACCCGAGCCCGGGTAGAGAATTAGCTTTTTATCGCCATCGAGGCGGTTGCGACCGCGGCGCGAGGCGAGGTACTGATAGTGCTCGTCAAAGAAACGCAACGAACTTTCGATGAGGGGTTTATAGCGTTCGATATCGGCACGATCGTAACGGTAGGTTTCGAGAATCATCTGGCAGAACTCCAAGACCGTGTCCCAGCAGTGCTCCAACCAAGCGTTGTACTCCACCCCCTTGTCGAACCACTCGGGGCGTTTCGTGCCGTACTCCATGTAGTTCGGAAGGCCGAAGAGCTCGATCTGCTCGGTGAACGAGGCACCCTCGTGTCCCCAATAGAAGCGCGAACGCAGTTCGGCATTGGCACGCATCCGCTCGTAGAAGTCGAATTCGACCGTCATCAGGTCAAAGTCGCCCGAACGCAGCATCGGCCAATAGACCAATCGCTGGTTCTGGGCTGTCATCGTGCCACCGCCCCAGTTGCGGTAGTCGGGCGTAAAGCGTTGCTCGGCAACCACATACTCGGGATCAAAGGTAAACAGTCCGCCATTGAATTTCGAGGGGTCGCTACCCACGCGGTTACATCCTAACATATAGCGGAACAAGGTGTAGTTGCGAGCCAACTCGGCTGCCTTCCCCTCGGACTCAATCCAGCTGCGTTGCCAGAAACGCTGCCACCACTGCTCGGTACGGCTCTTGGCCTGCTTCATGTCGCCCTCGGACCTTGCTACACGCTGCTCCAAAGCCTGCTGCCACGGCTCGGTCAGCGGGCTCTGCATCGTGTGCAGTGCAACGTGGAACGACTGGCGTCGCATCGGACGACGCGACGTAAAACGCCATGCACGGAAGTCGGTCGAGGCATATACCCCCTCGTGTGTACCGACATAGCGCATGTCGCTACTCCACAGACGACCGCCCGAAATACGATGTGCCAACGGATTCCACAGTTGCGCCTTCACGTCGGTCATCGATTCGACCTCAACCGTGCGGTCGAAGACCGTCGTCGCGGGATTGTGGTGGTAGAAGGTGATGCCATGCTCGTCGGGGGTAATCGTATCGGCAGTCGTAATCAAGTCGGTCGGCTTGCGCCACTTATGCGACGACTGGCGACCCTCCAACTTACGATAGGGGCGGTCGGCATATCGCCAGCTCTCGTAGTCCACCGTGCAGGACACGGCACGCGGGCTCTCAACCGAGACATGCAGCACCGGCTCAAAGGCATCGACCCACAGGGTAATCGTGGCTCCCTGCATGCAGACCACCATCTCGCTCTTCGAGAGGCGCAAGGTCTGGCTAAAGGCTGCCGTCGCATCGCCTCCGGCAAGCGAAAGGCGCACACGTCCCGCTTTGAGGAGCGTATTATGCTCGTCGTAGGAGCCACTGCGACAGATGTAGAAGAGCAGTTCGCCCTGCTCGACCCAGACATTGAGCCCCACATCACAGCCGCCCAGCGGCATCGACTCCGAGGAGTTGCGACTCTCGGAGGTCCAACTATAATCGGCCGGCTGTGCCGTAGCCACCAACGACCACAGCAACACACCCACCGTGATAAATCCGGTTCTCAAGTTCATACACTAAACTGAAAACTGTTAACTGAAAACTGAACACTAATTACTCCTTAATCGGTGCCGGGTCGGGCCAATCGTCGGTACGGAACGAGGAGATGGGGAGGCCATCCGAGCCAAAGAGGTCGCCCTCGACCCAATCCTCGAAACCATAGCGCACAGCCACCGGATGGGGTACGGCATCGCTCGAGACAATGAGTTTCTTCTGCTTGATTTTCGCCTTGGCAGGATGGAAGACACGATCCTCACCGGCAATCTTCACCCACTTCGACTCGAAGGCGTGTTTGCACGAAATCCACATCGGCGAGCGGTCGAACGAGATCTCAATCGTATTGCCGACCACCTCCATCGACTTATAGATGGGGCTGTCGCAGTAGATACCCTCGAAGCCATAGGTCTTGGCCAGCGCATGGAGTGCTAAACGCTCTCCCGGGGTCTGCTTGTCATAGGGGTGGATGCCATCCTTCATACCCTTATCGAGCAGTACGACCATACCCGAATTGGGCACCATATGCTCGACCTTGGCCTGCTGTTCGCGCAGGTAAGCCGAGTTGTAACGCGGTTGACCCTGTGCCGTGATGATGTCGTAGTCGAACGGAGCAATCTGGCAATAGAAGAAGGGAAAATCACCGATACCCCACTGCGCACGCCAGCCGCGAATCAGCGTAGCGTGCAGGTCGGCATAGTAGTAGGCACGATTCCAGTTATCACAGCCCTGATACCAAATCACGCCCCGCATCGAGAGACCCACCAGCGGCTTCAGCATGCCGTTCCACAGGGCAGTCGGGCAGCGTTGTTTCGTCTTATCGACCTCGGCCTGGGTCGACGGGAGTTTCACCTGCGGGAAGGCCGCGAGCATCTCGGGAGTCATCCATGCCTCACAGGCCGAACCACCCCACGCCACACAGATCAACCCCACGGGGACCTGCAACTCCTCCTCCAGCATGCGGCCGAAGTAGTAGGCCGTAGCCGAGAAATCACGAATTGAAAGGGGCTTGGCCTCGGCCCATGCGCCAATCACATCATCGACCTCCTCCAACTGCGCATTGCGCTTGACGGTAAAGAGGCGGATATTGGGATTTGTACCCTTTGCCGCGTCGATGTTTCCGTTCTCGACGGGCTGATTCTTAAAGCCCTTCATCGGCATCTCCATATTCGACTGGCCCGAGCAGACCCACACCTCGCCCAGCATCACGTTCTGAAGCGTCAACTCCTCACCATCCGAGATGGTCAGTTCGTAGGGGCCTCCCGCCTCGGGCGTTGGCAGTTCGATGCGCCAACGACCCTCCTGATCGGCACGGGTCGCATAGGTTTCATTATTCCACGTGGGTCGAACCGTCACACGCTTGTTCGGCGTAGCCCAACCCCACAAGCGGGCATCGGTCTGCTGTTGCAGGACCATATGGTCGGTAAAGATGGCCGGCATGCGTACCTCGGCCTCGGCAGTGGCGATGACTGTCAACGCAGCACACCACATCAGCATGGTTCTTAGTTTCATCGTTTCAGTATGGTTTGTTTTACTCTATTTCAATCAGTTCAAGCGGACCAATCAAGCCCGAAGGCAACAGCGTCTGCTCCTTGCGGCGGTAGGGGGCATTGGTCCAGATACCCGCAAAGGGGGCCTTGCCCTGCTCGGCTCCCAAAATAGCATTGGCCCAGCAGTTCGACACCTCGATTTCGAGTTCGTTCTCGCCCGCATGCACCGCCTCGGTCAGCTCCACCTCCCAGGGAGCTGTCCAGGCCACGCCACAGGCCACGCCATTGAGACGCACGGCGGCCACGTCGTGCACCTCGCCCAGACGCAGACGCAGGCGGGTGTGCGAGCCTTCGTAACGGAACTTCGTGCGGTAGGTAGCCGTACCCGAGAAGTAGCGCACGGCATCCTCCGGATGGGCGGTCCAGTCGAAGAGGTGCTCGCTCGCAACAACCTTCGCAGGCTCCTCGTGGCGGTCGAAGGTAAGTTGCCAAGCCGTCGTTTCAAGGGGTCGGCACGTGGTCTCATTCGGCAAGGCCGGTTGCGGCTCACCCGCACGGCGGAAGAGCACAAAGCAGGAGGCGTAGGGGGGTAAGGTCAGCGACACCGTGGTACGTCCCTCCTCGACCGACCACGAGGTGGCATCGGCAATCGAGCCATCCAGCGGATTCCAAACCTCGGGAACACGCCCCACGACACGCAGCGAGGCGGTGATGGTGCGCTCCGCGTTCTGTTGATTCGACAGGAAATAGAGGTCGGTATCCTCACGCTCCGAGCGACGATGCGTCCACGCCACATCCTCGGGCAGTATCGCATCCCGCGCCAGACCATAGGCCGAGAAATCCTCCTCCTCGTAGGGGGTATCGAGTAGCAGTACGCCACCCTTGCGCAACTCCTCGAGTTTTTGTTGCACCTCCGCGCTCATGGGTCGCTCGGGGTTCATCGGACGCGCCTGCGGGAGGACAAAAACCCGATAGGAAGCACCCCCGGGGAGCACTACCGCTCCATCCTTGACCTTCGCCAAGCGTAGCAGGGCATCGCGGTTAAACGAGTCGTAGGCGTATCCACGCAGGGGGTTCACCCACCGATCGGGGTCAGCCATATTGGCCGAATGGGTAACACCCACCGGCTTGACACGGGTCGGAGTACCCTCGTTAGCCAAGCGTTGACGCTCGGCCTCGACACGCTCCGCACCAAACAAGCCCGGTAGCGACGACACCAAGCGGTCGGGCAAAATCGAGCGACGCGGCATCTCCTCGCCCGTGAAGACGGCAATATCGACCACCGGGTCGCCATATTGCAGCAGCGTCTGACAGCGAGCAGCGTAGAGGCTCAAGGCCTGTGCGCCATGTCGATACCAGGTATTATCACGTTGGAAGAAGAGCCCGATGCCATCGAGCGTCATGCCCGGACGTCGGTCGAGCCACGGATTGTGGGTGCAGACGTGGTAAACCAAGCGATTCAGACCCAGCGCATAGTTGCGGTCGAGCAACGGCTTGAGTGTGGCCGGCGTGGCATCCCATACGCCACGCAATTCGGTAAAGCCCTCGGCCGAGACGATTTTTTTGCCATAGACGCGGCCACCGCTCACCGCATCGAGCATATCGTTCGGTTTATCATGGGTGGGGCTGTCGAGCCAGAATTCGCCCATCGGCAAATCGACCTTATCGTAGTGGTACATGCCGTCGCTGACCATCGTCGGAGCAACGCTCTCGGCCGTAAAACGGCAGCCATAGGTATCGGCCTTCTCGGCCAGGACATCGAAGAAGACATCGTGAATCAGTTCGCCAATCGTCGTGCGGATATCCCGCAGCACACGCTCCGACTCCTCGGCCGAGACCATCGGCACACCGGCATAGAGCGGCAACCATGGCATTAAATCATAGCCTCGGCGAGCCCGAAACTCTGCGGCAAACCGATCGCTCCAATTCTGCGAGCCACACTCCCAACTATCGACATAGAGCATCTTCAAGACACGACGAGCCACCTCGGGGTCGAGCGAACGATAGACTGCACCAAACCAATTGTCAATCTGCTTGCCCACCGCCTCGCGGCTGAACTTATCACACTCCAAACCTCGGCCGGCACCACCCGTAGCATTGGTATGACCCGTCGAGGTATGGCCGATACGCAGGATGCGCCACGCCCCCTCGGGAAGCGTGCAACGCAGCCGGTCGCCCTCCAGGCTGTCGGTCAGGCTGATGACCTGCTCCAAGGCGTAGCAATCCGAGGTCGCTACACGACTGCCCGTCGCTCCGGCGACACGCCACACATAGCCCGCCTTGCCTTCCCACTGGTGGATACGAGGCTCCGCACTAAAACGTATCTCTTTGATTTTCAGATTCGGCTTCCACTTGGCCGCATCCAAATCCTCGGAGCCCGGCTCACTACCCTCGGGAGTCCAGCTGAAGACAAATTCGCGGCTCTTGGTGGCCGGCAGGGCATGGGTGGATTGGAAATCGGTGTTCTGCCAGCCATGACGAGCCGGCTCGAGTTGCGACACCAACGCATAGTCGCCATTGGGTTGTCGGGCATGCAGGGTCAGGCGGTGAGCCTGGTAGTTGTTGCCCGAGAGGATTATCTCCACGTTACGCACCTCAACCTCCTCGGGGAAGGTGTAAATGAGTCGGCAGGGAGCACCGGCACGAATAACCCCCTTCTCGTCAATCGAGACTCGCTGCTTGGGCGTAGCCTGCGGTGCCAGATTCTCGCAGCGCACCTGCGGCACAGGAAGCGCACCCGACGGGCGCATGGCCGGCAGTGCATAGAGGGCAATATCCTCGTAGTACTCCTCGTAGTGGTCGGGCTTGGGTAGCACCACATCCACGCTGCCACCCTCGGGCAGTCGGCTCTCGGCAAAGACCACCTTCTGCATCGACTCGGCAGGCTCAATCCACGGGCCGCCGGCCAGTGCAAAGCCATCCGAAATGTGCACACCGAGTTGCAAGCCAAGGCGGTCGGCCTCTGTGAAGGCGGTATGGATACGCTGCCACCAATTCTCGGTCAACTGATCCGAATCACCGGCATACTGCACACCACGCGCATCGTCGCTCGAACGAATCGTCACGATATAGGCACCCCCCAAACCGGCATCGGCCATCGCCTCCAAATCGGCTCGGATACCCTCATCGGAGACTGCCCCATACATCCAATACCACAGCGTCCACGGCTTGGCATCGCCCGAAGGATGACGGAAGGCGGTTTCGAGATCGGTGCAATCGGCGCAACTCCACAGCAGGAGAGCCGTCAAAAAGGTCAAAAGGGTTCGTTTCATGGGTTCGGTTTCAAGTGGTATGGCGGAGCGTCCCCCACCAATCTACAAAGATAACAAAATCGGCCAATAAAACAAAACCCAAACCGTAGGTTTGGCAAGAACGAATATAAATCGCTGTCGAGGGGAAAGATGGGGAGTTTTTTGGGGGGGGT
>JAGAPT010000026.1 GCA_017623115.1 Alistipes sp. | reverse complement strand
TCGTCTGCCGTAACGGCAGGAGCCTCAACCGAATCCTTCGAGCAGGCTGCCAGCACAATGACGACAGCAACTGCAAAAACTTTCAGTAAGTTTTTCATGGATACGTAAAATGTTAAAAAGTTAAAATAGGATGAAATTTGTAATAAAAGTTGTATTTTTCAACGTCCAAAAATAAGCGAAAAAAATCAATCATGCAACACTTTTTTAGAGGTGAAAATGCCCCCCCCCGAAAGAATGCGCTGAAAATCAGGCTGTTGTGTTTTCGTTTTTTTTGACAAAATGGAGATACGCATAAAAAAAGACAAAGCAGCATAGAAATATAGAACAATTTCTATGCCGCTTTGTTAGGTGATCGCGGAGCGGCTCGAACGCTCGACCGGCAGCTTAGAAGGCTGCTGCTCTATCCAACTGAGCTACGCGACCATTGCATTTTGCGCCACAAAATTACGAAAAATAATCCATCTGCAAAGGCTTCGGTCGAAAATCTTTTCTCGAGGGCACTTTTCTCTCCGAATGGCTACCACCGAAAGCGGAAGGTGCGGCTGGTGCGGTTGCCGACGCCATCCGTTACGGTGAGCGTGGCACGTCGTGTGGTTCCCGTGGCAGGTTGGTCGATGTGCCAGATGAGTTGACCTCGGCTCGGGTAGCGGTCGCAGGGAACCCACTCACCGTCAATCTCCAACCGCCACGAAGCGATGCCCGTGAAGTTGTCGCTCACCTTGAAGCGCAGTTCGCGTCGGGTCGAGAGGTTGCTTTCAGCCTTGAAGAGGGGTTGAAGCGTCGGGGGCAGGGTGTCGGCCACAACAAACCAGTCGCCCACGCTGCGCAGGTTGCCGCTCACCTCGCCATCGGCATAGGAGCCGCCGGCCCAAGCAGCTTTGCCTCGGTAGTTGCGCAGGGCGAGGGCTGCCTTGGCTTGCAGCGGTTGGGGCACTTCGGCACGAATCGAGATGCGGATGTTCTTGTGGAGCGGAGTGCGGGGCTCGGCGAAGAGGCGGAAGGCGGGCGAGAGCACCACAACTCCCGAATCGACAGCCGGTACCTCTCCGGCCATGGGGCGAACGTAGCAAGCCTCATAGAGGGCTCCGGCAGGGATATGTGCCGTGAAAGCACGCTCCATGCGGAGGGTTGCCGAGCGGTCGGGGTAGAGTGGTGTGGCGAGCGTGTCGGCGGGTGGCGTAGCCGAGAAACTGCTGTTGCGGCCTACGATGTCGAAGCCGAGCGTACTGCGGTTGCCACAATCGTCTTCCAGCTCCAATTCAATCCTGCGTTGCTCGCTGGGAGCGGTGCGAATCAGCCCTCGCTCGATCAATGTGGGGTAGAAGAGGCGGGGTGCCCCCTCCATCTGTGCGAGGCGAATCGCTTCGTTGCGGGAGGTGAGTTGCAGGGGGTAGCAGCTGACGACATCGCAGGTGCGCGAGAGTTCATACGGGAAGTGGTCGATGCGGAATTCGAAGAAGGGCTCGTTGTCGATGCGGCCACTCAATCGCCAGATGGAGAAGGTGTTGTGTACTCCGTTGCGGCGGTCGGTTACCTCGGCGATGAAGTACCCTTTGCGCCCCACCTCGAGGGGTTCACTTTGCGCAAGGCGGTAGCGGTTACCTCCCACCGATTGCAGGGCATAACTCGACAGGGGCGTGCGCATGGGAATCCCATTGGCGAGCGTGTCCACCTCGACATAGTGCAACTTCATGAAGCGGGGTGGCAGGGTGTCACGCGGGGTGATGATGCCTTCGTGGATGATGTTGATGCGGGCTTGGTCGCTGCCACGGCGCATTTCGTAGTGGAGGTGTGGCCCCGATGAGGAACCGCTGTTCCCCGAGTAGCCGATGAAATCGCCCTGCTGCACCGGATAGCGGGTGGCGGAAGGCCATAAATCGACGCTGTTGGAGGTGCGTCGGTAGCGTTCTCGGCGGACATGCTCGTCGATGTCGTCGCGAAAGCGTTGCATGTGGGCATAGACGATGGTCGTGCCGTCGGCTGTCGTCAGGTAGAGCGCACGGCCATATCCACCGGCTTGCACGACGATGCGTGAAATGTAACCATCGGCGGCCGCTACCAGGCGTTTCCCCTCGACACCGTCGGTTTTGATGTCGATGCCGGCGTGGAAGTGGCCGGGGCGCATCTCGCCAAAGTTAGCCGAGTAGAGTCCGGCAACCCCTTCGATGGGATAAATATAGGTGGGGTGCTGGCCCATGGAAAGGCAGGGCGCAAACAGCAGTATCAGGGTTAAAAGTCGTCGCATACGGAGTCGTTCGTGTTGGGTGCGTAGGCCGTAACGGCCTCACGCACGGTTTCAAAATCGTAGCCGAGCGATAGCCCGTAGCGCATCAGCTTCGTGCGCAGGTCATAGGGCGTTTTGGCCTTCACGGTGCGGAGCTTGCGGCGCAGCTGCTCGGCGAGGCGTGTACCCATCTGCTCGGGGTTTACTTGTTCGAGGGCAGCCTCGATGTGTGCTTTGTCCACCTGCTTGCGTTGCAGGGCTGCCCGGATTTTATAGATGCCCCAGCCGCTCAGGTGCATCTTCTCACGCACGAACATCGCAGCATAGCGGCTGTCGTCGATGAAGCGTTCGCGCACCAGTCGAGCCAACACAGCCTCGGCCTCCTGGGTGGGCACACCCCACCCCCGCATCAGCCGTCGGGCATCCCCCTCGCATTTTTCGGCACGGGCACAGAGACGCATGAGCGAGGCCAAGGCCTGCTCGGGGCTCTTCGTGCGGGTTTTGCGGTCGGTTATCGGCTTTTTCGGCAACATAGCATGCGGGGTTTGTCGCACAGGTCGCGGTGAATCGTGATAGCGGTGAAGCCCAACTCCTCCATCAGTTGGCAGAGTGCATCGGCTGCCAAGTGGTAGATTTCGAAGTAGAGTGCCCCTCCCTCGGTGAGCAGGTGTTGGCCGGCACGTGCAATGGCACGGTAAAAGCGCAGCGGGTCGTCATTGGGCACAAACAGGGCCAGGTGCGGCTCGTGCTCCACAACATTGCAGTGCATCGCCTGGCGGTCTGCGTCGGGGATGTAGGGGGGATTCGACACCAGCACATCGAACGTGGCGGGGGCAAATCGCTCCTCCAGGCCGTGCAGCGCATCGGCTTCGATAAAGGTGATATGGGCTCCGAGTGCAGTGGCATTCTCTCGGGCGACCTCCAAGGCCTCGGGCGAGAGGTCTATGGCCGTTACCTCAGCCTCGGGCAATTCGAGGGCGAGCGAGATGGCAATGCATCCGCTGCCCGTACCAATATCCAGCAGGTGTCGGGCGTGAGGCTCGTTGCGGCGAATGAGGTCGATGAGCTCCTCGGTTTCGGGGCGAGGTATCAACACCCGTGCATCGACCTTGAAGAGGCGGCCAAAAAAGTCGGTCTCGCCCAGCACATACTGCATCGGTTCGCCCGAGGAGAGTCGCTGGGTCAACACCTCGACCTGTGCCTCGGAGAGCGGAATCTCTCGCTCGGGGTCAGCCAGCAGGGTGGCGGTATGCGTGCCTGCACCAAGTTGATGAGCCGCTACGAGCAGGGCTATCTGGTGTGCTTCGCGGGGGTCGTAGAGGGTTAGGAGGGCTCGTTCGAGCCGTTGTATCAGCGTGCGTGCCGTCATCTTATCTGCGACGATATAAATCGGCCAAGGCGATGGCTACGGCCGCTTCAATAACAACGGCTCCGCGCAGGGCGACGCAGGCATCGTGTCGACCACCGATGGTGAGCGACTCAACCTGATTGGTGGCGCGGTTGAAGGTGCGTTGTTCACGAGCGATGCTCGGTGTGGGCTTCATGGCGACCCGCACGAGGAGCGGATTGCCGTTCGTGAGGCCTCCATCGATGCCTCCGGCATGGTTCGTAGCCGTAGTGCCTTGGGCGTCGATAATCGGGTCGTTGTTCTCCGAGCCACGGCGAGCAGCTACGGCAAATCCATCACCAAACTCCACCCCTTTGACAGCCGGTATGGCAAACAGCAGGTGGCTGATGAGGCTTTCGGCCGCATCGAAGAAGGGCTCGCCAAGCGTATCGGGAACACCCGCCGCACGACATTCTATCACACCGCCTACCGAGTCTCCCTCCTTGCGGGCTGCAGCAACAACCTCCGCAAAGCGGTCGGGGTTGGTCTCACCGCCAATGGCGACCATGCGGGTCGTGAAACGTACCTCCTCGGGGAGTATGCGTTTGGCCACTACACCGGCTGCAACCAGCGCAACCGTGAGTCGAGCCGAGAAGTGTCCGCCCCCTCGGGGGTCGTTCCAGCCCTGAAATTTATCCGTTGCTACGCGGTCGGCGTGTGAGGGTCGGAAGTGATGGCGCAACGCTTCGTAATCTTGCGAGCGGGTATTGTTGTTCTCGAAGAGCAGGGTCAGCGGGGCTCCGGTCGTGTGGCCGTTATAGAGTCCCGAGAGAATACGGGGCGTGTCGCTCTCGCAACGGGGGGTGGTGCCGGGGGCTCCACCACGACGGCGAGCCAAATCGGCCTCGAAATCCCCCTCCGAGAGGGCGATGCCGGCCGGTACGCCATCGAGCGTAATGCCGACGGCTGAGCCGTGCGACTCGCCAAAAATCGAGAGTCGGAATGTATGGCCAAATTGATTCATAATCAGGCTATTTTATGCGGATTCGTTCCAAATCCTCGAAGAAATCGGGATAACTCTTGGCGACGCACTCGGCGTCGGCAATCTGCATCGTGCCATCCGAGCAGAGCCCTGCTACGGCCAGCGACATGGCGATGCGGTGGTCATTGTGGCTCTCGACCTGCGTGGCGTGAATCGCTCCGCCACAAATCAGCAGGGCATCCTGCTCCTCGTCCATCGAAACCCGAATGCCGAGTTTGGTGTACTCCTCGAGAAGTGCTTTGGCACGATTCGACTCTTTGTGAATGAGGCGCGAAACACCATAGAGGGTGCTCTCCCCTTCGGCATTGGCGGCCAGGGCAGCCAGAGCAGGGAAGAGATCGGGGCAGTGGGTGGCGTCGAACGTGAAGGCCTGCAGTGTCTCCGGACGTGCGGCTGTGACGGCCTCCGGTTCCACCTCGATGTGGGCTCCGGCACGGGTCAGCGCATCGAGGATGGCCGTGTCGGCCTGCTTCGAGAGCGCCGAGATATTCTCGACACGCACCTCGCCGGCAACGGCACCGGCAACGAGCAGCATGGCGGCTGCACTCCAATCGCCCTCGATGGCGAAATGGGTGGCCGTGTAGCGTTGTCCGCCGGGGATGAAAAATTCACGATACTCTTTATGGAAAATCTCGACACCAAAGCGGGCTGCCGTGTCAATGGTCATATCGAGATAGGGGGTCGAAACAGCGCAATCCACCTGGAGCGTAGTATCCTCCTGTGCCAGCGGCAGTGCCAGTAGCAGTCCGGTAATGAATTGCGACGAAAGTGATCCGTCGACCTCGATCTCGCCACCCCGTATCGGGCCGCACACCTCGAAGGGAAGACGTCCGGCCGTATCGCTCACCTCGACACCGAGGTGGCGCAACGGGGCAATCATCATCTGCATCGGGCGTTCGAGCAGTGAACCGGTGCCTTCGATGCGGATGGGAACATCACAGAGTGATGCAATGGGGGTAAAGAGGCGTGAAGCCAACCCCGATTCGCCTACCTGAAGGCGTACATCCAGGGGGCGCAGACCGCCCTCAATGCGCAGGGTGGAGGCATCCACCTCCTCGATGCGGGCCCCGAGTGTGCGGATGCAGGCCAAGGCCGAGTGGGTATCCTGGCAAAATTCGATGTTGCTGAGCGTCGTCACGCCTTCGGCCAGCAGCGATACGGCCAAAGCGCGTTGGGCGTAACTCTTCGAGCAAGGGGGTGTCAGTGTGCCGTGCACACGACCTAAAGGAACTGAACAATCCATAGTCTGCTACTCCTCTTGTTTTCCGCCACGAGCCAACATCTCCTGCGTCAGGCGGTGGCTCTTCTTGAGCTCGAAGTTTTGACCCAGATAGACCTTGCGCACCATCGGGTCGGCAGCTAACTCTTCGGCTGTACCGGTTTTCAGAATCTTACCCTCGTAGAGCAGGTAGGTGCGGTCGGTGATGGCCAGCGTTTCGTCAACGTTGTGGTCGGTGATGATGACACCGATGTTCTTGTGTTTCAGCGTGGCAACAATCGACTGGATATCTTCGACGGCAATCGGGTCGACACCGGCAAAGGGCTCATCGAGCAGGATGAACGAGGGGTTGATGGCCACCGCACGGGCAATCTCCGTGCGACGACGCTCGCCGCCCGAGAGCTGAATACCCTGGCTCTTGCGTACCTTTTGCAGGCGGAACTCCTCGATGAGTGCCTCGAGACGCTCCTGCTGATACTCCTTCGAGTAGTTGGTCATCTGCAGCACGGCGCGAATGTTGTCCTCGACCGAGAGGTGGCGGAAGACCGAGGCCTCCTGGGCCAGGTATCCGACACCCATCTGTGCTCGTTTGTAGACGGGCAACTGGGTGAGCTCGGCGATTTGCCCCTCGTCGTTTTCGAGGAAAATCTGCCCCTCGTTGGGTTTAATCAGGCCGACAATCATGTAGAAGGTGGTCGTCTTACCGGCACCATTCGGGCCCAGCAAGCCGACAATCTCACCCTGTTTGACATCAATCGTCACGTGGTTGACCACCGTGCGCGATTTATATTTCTTGACAAGTTCGCTGGTGTAGAGACGCATGATACTATTCCGAAATAAATTTTTCACAAAGTTATGCTTTTTTTCGGGATTTTTTTTTATCTTTACATTGAAAAATATCTTTTAAGGATTTTATTGGTAAAATGGAACAATACGATTCGGCGCTGTTGCACGCCAAGTTGAAAGAATATTTCGGCTTCTCTGCCTTCAAGGGGAATCAGGAGGCAGTCATTCGAAATGTGCTCGAGGGGCATGACACCTTTGTGCTGATGCCTACCGGCGGTGGTAAATCGTTGTGCTATCAGCTGCCTGCGTTGCTCATGGAGGGTGTGGCGATTGTCATCTCCCCGCTCATCGCCCTGATGAAGAATCAGGTCGACTCGATGCGTACCTTCTCGGATAACCCCGGTATTGCCCATTTCCTGAACTCGTCGCTCAACAAGACCGCCGTGCAACAGGTGCGTCAGGATGTGCTCGATGGGAAGACCAAACTGCTCTATTTTGCCCCCGAGTCGCTCACCAAGGAGGATAATGTCGCCTTCCTGCGCAAAATCAAGGTGTCGTTCTACGCCATCGACGAGGCGCACTGTATCTCGGAGTGGGGTCACGATTTCCGCCCCGAGTATCGCCGTATCCGACCCATCATCAACGAAATCGGGCAGGCTCCGCTCATCGCCCTCACGGCAACCGCTACGCCCAAGGTGCAGATGGATATTCAGAAGAACCTCGGTATGACCGATGCAGCGGTCTTCCGTTCGTCGTTCAACCGTCCGAACCTCTACTACGAAATTCGCCCCAAGCGCAATGTCGACCACGATATTATCCTCTTCATCAAGCAGCATGAGGGAAAGAGCGGTATCATCTACTGCCTAAGCCGCAAGAAGGTCGAGGAGCTGACCGAGTTGCTGCTGGCCAACAACATCAAAGCCCGAGCCTACCATGCCGGTATGGATGCTGCAACCCGAGCGGCCAACCAGGATGATTTCCTCATGGAGCAGGTCGATGTGATTGTGGCCACCATCGCCTTCGGTATGGGTATCGACAAACCCGATGTGCGCTATGTCATCCACTACGACATTCCGAAGTCGCTCGAGGGATACTACCAGGAGACGGGACGCGCCGGACGTGATGGCGGCGAAGGACACTGCCTTACCTTTTATAGTTATAAGGATATCCAGAAACTCGAGAAGTTTATGCACGGCAAGCCGATTGCCGAGCAGGAGATTGGCAAACTGCTACTCCTCGAAACGGTATCCTATGCCGAGAGTTCGATGTGCCGTCGCAAGACCTTGCTGCACTACTTTGGCGAGGAGTATACCGAGGCGAACTGCGGTTGTTGCGATAACTGTCGCCATCCGAAGCCGAAGATTGATGCCAAAGCACCGCTGAAATTGGCTCTGGAGGCGTTGGGTGAGATTGGCGACAAGTTCAAAGTCGACCACCTGATTCATATCCTGACCGGTAAGTTGACGGCCATGGTCAAGAGTTACGGACACAATAAACTCAAATATTTTGCTGCCGGCGAGGAGCACGATGCCCGCTTCTGGGGGGCCGTGATGCGTCAGGCGTTGATTCTGGGCCTCATCGACAAGAGCATCGAAAACTATGGCCTTATCTCGCTCAACGAGCGTGGTGAGCAGTTCCTCGACAAGCCCTTTGCCGTAACCGTGACCCTCGACCACAACTATGACGAGGAGGAGGCTGCGGCAGAGCAGGCGGGAGCCCCGGGACGTGGCGGTGCTGCCGATGAGGAGCTCTTCTCGATGCTCAAGGACCTGCGCAAGAAGGTGGCCAAGCAACATGGCCTGCCACCCTTCGTGGTCTTCCAGGACCCCTCCCTCGAAGATATGTCGGTGCAGTATCCCATTACTGTCGAGGAGATGCAGAACATCACGGGCGTGGGTGTCGGTAAAGCGAAGAAGTTCGGTGCCGAGTTCATCAAACTCATCAAGGCCTATGTCGAGGAGAAGGAGATTATCCGTCCGCAGGATATGGTGGTCAAATCCGTGGGTTCGAAATCGGGTAACAAGATTTTCATCATCCAATCCATCGACCGTAAGATGGACTTCGAGGATATTGCCCGTGCCAAGAACCTGGACTATGATGAGTTGCTCACCGAAATCGAGGGTATTGTCAACTCGGGTACTCGTCTCGACATCTCCTACTACATCCGTACCGTGATGGACGAGGAGAAGGCTGAGGATATCTACCTCTACTTCAAGGAGGATGCCGAAAGCGACTCGCTCGATGCGGCTGTTGAGGAGTTGGGTGCCGAGTATACGGAGGAGGAGATTCGCCTGATTCGGATTAAGTTTATATGCGAACAAGGCAATTAAAATCCGTCTCATGGGAAATTGCGGCGTTATGCTTGTAGCCGAAATGCTCACATACGTGGGTATGCTCCGCTTTCGGCCACTACGCAAGCCTTGCACTTTCCACATGATACGAATTTTAGTGTAGCGAGGGCTGATGGGAAATTGCGGCGTTATGCTTGTAGCCGAAATGCTCACATACGTGGGTATGCTCCGCTTTCGGCCACTACGCAAGCCTTGCACTTTCCGCATGATACGAATTTTAGTGTGGTGAAGGCTGATGGGAAATTGCGGCGTTATGTTGCCTGCGAAACCCCTCGCGCTGCATGTAATTAGCTATTCGGTGGTTATGGTTGTTGGTGAGGGGGTTGCAAAACGCCCAAAATTCCCAAAACTCCCAACCCTCCCACCATGAAAAAACAAACAAGATGAAGAAAAAATTTAGTTGGATGCAGTTGGTGCGCGTGATCGTGATGATTATCGCAGTAGCTGCCATCCTTTTTGCCCTGGAATACCTGCCCAAGAGCCCCTTGATGTGGATATCGGTGGGGTTGCTGTTTGTGGGGTTCACCATGTTGTTGTTTATCTTCCGCTCGCAGCAGCAGCGTCGCAAGCGCGAAAAGCAGGGTCTTCCCTCCCGTAAAAAGTAACACCCTATGGCAGAGGTAAGAGCCAAGAAGGCGCTGGGGCAACATTTCCTGGTCGACCTGAACATCGCACGTAAGATCTGCGACTCCCTGTCGGGGGGCACGGCCGCATCGCCCGCTCCGGTGTTGGAGGTAGGGTGCGGCATGGGTGTGCTGACGCAGTTTCTGTTGCAGCGTGATGATATTACGACGTGGGGTGCTGAAATCGACACCGAGAGTGTCGAATACCTGCATGTGCATTATCCGGATTTTGCCTCCCGCCTCATCGAGGGCGATTTCCTGAAGATGGACCTGCGCACGCTCTTTCCCGAGGGCTTTCGGCTGATTGGCAACTTCCCCTACAACATCTCTTCGCAAATCTTCTTCCGTCTCATCGAGCATCGGGATGTGGTGCCCGAGTGTGTCGGCATGATTCAGAAGGAGGTGGCTGTGCGCATCGCCGAGCCGCCCGGTTCGCGTGAGTATGGCATCCTGTCGGTCTTGTTGCAGGCGTGGTACGACATCGAATACCTCTTCACAGTCGGGGAGAAGGTCTTCAATCCGCCTCCGAAGGTCAAGAGTGCCGTGATTCGCCTCAAGCGCAACGGGGTGATACGGTTGGCTTGTGACGAGTCCTTATTTATAAAGGTGGTGAAAGCCTCGTTCGGGCAACGTCGCAAGATGATTCGCAACTCGCTGAAGGCCGTCTTCGGTAACTTTGGTGGCGAGGAGCATCCCTTCTTCTCGCGGCGAGCCGAACAACTCTCGGTCGAGGAGTTTGTCGAGCTGACGAAGTGGGTGCAGGAGAGAGTATAGAGCAAAGAGCAACTTTGCGATTAAGGCGAGCGCAGAGGCTGCTTGCAGACAATGCCGAGCCGAAGCAACCAAGAGCTGCCGAAGGCAGGTCAAAGAGGAAAGATACTGGGAATTTTGAGAATACTGGGAATTTTGGGAAACGCTCCTAAAATTCCTAAAACTCCCAAAACTCCCAAAACACCAACAAAAAAAGAGGAACCGTTTTGGCTCCTCTTTTCTCTTTCAGTGCTTACTGCGCTTACTCTGCCAGCGGCATAACGCTTACATACGACTTGTTCTCACCCTTCTTGCAGAACGATACCGTTCCGTCTACGAGTGCGAACAGCGTGTGGTCCTTACCCATACCGACATTCTCACCGGCATTGTGTACCGTGCCACGCTGGCGGACGATGATGTTGCCGGCCTTAGCGAACTGACCGCCGAACAACTTGATACCGAGTCGCTTGCTCTCCGACTCACGGCCGTTCTTCGAACTACCTACACCTTTCTTGTGTGCCATGTTACTTCAGTTTTTTAAGGTTTTACACTACGCAACAATCTCCTCCACGAGAATCTGGGTCAGGTACTGACGGTGACCGTTGCACTTCTGATAACCAGTTCTACGCTTCTTCTTGAAGACCAGGACCTTGTCGTCCTTCAGGTGCTTCAGGATTTTGCACTTAACCGAGGCGCCTTCTACTACAGGTGCACCTACTTTAACCTGACCGTCGTTGTCTGCGAGCAGGACTTTGTCGAAGCTAACGGACGAATCTACGTCGCCCTGGAGACGGTGAACATAGAGCTTGCGACCTTTCTCAGCCTTAAATTGCTGACCTGCGATTTCTACGATAACGTACATTGAATAAATTAGTTGTGTGCTCGTTCCGTGCGGAATCTGCACTTTTTGGACTGCAAATATACGCTGAGATTTTCAGATAAGCAAACTTTCCGAGAAGTTTTTTGAAGATGTGGAGTTTGGCACGGTTTTGGGCGGAGCCTATCCCCCGATGTTGACGGCATGAAAGGAGAGAGGGTATGGCGCGTATATTGATTCTGTCCAGCGATGTGGTGCGTACCGAGTTGGTGCGGGCGGTGCTGATGGGTCTGCAGGCTGAAGTGCGCGTGGCCGAGGATTTGGCCGCCTTCTATCGGTTGACCGAGCAGCTGGTCTATGAGGTGGTGTTGGTGGTGGGCGTGTGGCCGTTTTGTTGCGGTGCGGAGGTGCTGCGAAGAGTGCGTCCACGCCCCTTGCGTCGCCCCGAGGTGTATCTCCTCTCGTGGCATCAGGCCGAGCAGACCGTGTTGGGAATGTTGGAGTGCGGGGTCGATCAATATATGACTTTTCCGCTCAATCCGGGACGGTTACGGGCAAAGGTAATCGGGGTGTTGGAGCGATGATGGTACGATACGGATATATACTCTACATAGCGGTGATGGGGTGCTGGTTGGTTGGGCTTCTTAGGCGTGTTGTGTTGGTCTGGCTGGCACGGCGACGGAGGGGTTATGTGCAGGCGTGCTATCGCAGGGTGGTGCGGCAACTGATGGTGCTGTTGTTGGAGGAGCGTGTGCCCGAAGAGATCGCGCTCCCCATAGGACGGTTGCCGAGGTGGCGCGAGGCGTTGGTTGATATGCTGTGTCGTATCGGGACTGCGGTCTATGCGTTGCCAATGACTACCTGGCGGGGTGTCGTGTGTCGCTATGGACTGGAGAGGTGGTTGCTCGGACGTATCCGTCGGACGCGAGGCGTGCGGCGAGCCGGTTACTTGAAGCAACTGGCCGACCTGCCGATGAGTCGGACGATTGCGGCAGAGGTGGTGCGTTATCGTGCGGATAAGTGCCAGCAGGTGCGCTTTTGTGCCTTGCTGGTTGGGTTGGTGGCCGAACCGGCCGAACTGCTTCGTTTGGTGGCTACCTATGAAGCGCGACTGACGATGAGTGAGGCGGCCGAGGTGTTGCATCTGCTGCGTCGTCGTTTGGTGCCAATTGCTTATCGCCCGTTGTTGGAGTCGCCCTACGCCAATTTGCGGTGTGTGGGGCTGGCGATTGTAGCGCAATTCGGCATTGAGGAGGCCGAGGATGCGCTGCTGACGATGGTTGCCGGAGAGGATGCGGAACTGGCTCGTCGTGCCTTGTGGGTGTTGGTGGTGTTGCGTGCTCCGCTCCGTCATCGAGCCGTGCGGCAGTGTGTGAGGTGTTTCAGCCCGCAGGAGCGGCAACGATGGATGCGCTATTTGGCGGGCGAGGGGTATGCCATGGGGCAGGTGCGGTGGCTCTTTGGCGAGGAGGTGTACTATGGGGCGTTGATAGGCTCCTATAAACGGTCGTTGGTATGTGGCTGATGGGGGTGCTGGTGTTGTTATCGGTCGGTGCGACAGTGTGGTTGCGATGGGCTGTCCTGCTCTCCGAGGCGCAACGCTTGCAGCAGATGATGATGGGTGTGCAATGTGATGTGACGGGTCCTGAGGGGCTCTCGGTTATATTGGCCGAGGGGTGCTCGGAGGAGCAAATCGAGCAGTTACTGATGGTTGAATATCCCCGCTATGAGGTGGTTGCGGTGGTCGATGGCGGGGCGCAGGGGGAGCTGTTACGTAGGTTGCGCAGTCGCTATCAGTTGATTGCGGTTGCCTACCGACCTACGGGCGATTTTCCGACATGTGGGGTGCCGGCACTCTATCGCTCTCGTCGACGGTGCTTCCGACGGCTGGTGGTGCTCGATGTGGCGCGTGCAGAACGTGTTGTCCGCATGGATGTGGCAGCCGATGTGGCCGCCTACGACTACCTGTTACCGTTGGGTGCAGAGGTGTGTCTGTGGAAGGAGCGGGTGGGCTGGCTCGTGGAGGAGATGCGCTGTCGGGAGGCGCACGTGGCACGTCTTACGTGTGCGCTGGGAGCCTCCGTGTCGCTCTATGTGCGGTGGCGGGTGTCCGAGGCGGGAGGCTTTGCCCATCGTCGGAGACTCTCGTGGCGAGTGTTGCCTGCGGCCGTTGCTAAATCGTACAACCCGAGGCTGCAGGGGTATGCAGGGCGGATGTTCGGTGTGCTGGTGGCCGGAATGGCGGTCGGGCTGATGCTGCTTGGGCGGTGGTACGAAGGGGGTGTTGTCGGGGTAACAGCGGGGATATGGTGGCTGGTCGGAATACGTCTTCGGCAGGTGGGTTGTGGCGAAGTATAACGGGCGATTGCTCTGATTCGGAGTGGCTGAGGCCTCTTTGGGTATTTTTATACAAAATAGTTGTAAAAAAGCGTTGTTGTTTCGAAAATATTGCTTAACTTTACTACACGAGAAGATGAGTTTATTACCTGTAACCACATCCGAAACGATGAGTCATCAAGAGGTCCTCGAAATGCTGCTTCCTGCGATGTTTAATGCCGCGGTGCGAGCCGGTGCTGCCATTATGCAGATACATGGCCATCGGGACGATTATCAAGTGAGTCTGAAGAGCGATAAAACCCCCATCACGCTGGCTGACCGCGAGGCGCATCGCATCATCCGCGAGACGCTTGGCTCGACCCGTATCCCGATTCTTAGCGAGGAGGGGCGCGAGATGAGGTATGAGGAGCGGTGCAACTGGGAACTCTATTGGTTGGTCGATCCGCTCGACGGTACGGCCGAATTTATCGAGGGCTACAACGAGTTTACGGTTAACATTGCCCTGATGGAGAACAATCGCTGCATCGGTGCCGTGATTTATGTTCCCTATTTCAAGAAAATCTATCTGGCGGGCAATGGCTATGGTGCCTACCTGAAGCGGAATGTCGAGCCGTTAGCCGATGCCAATTGGAGTTATGAGGATATTGTGTCCGATTGCGTGGCGTTGCCGACCTGTGCAGAGCCAGCACATGAGGGGTTGCGTGTTGCCGTTTCGCGCCTGCATTGTACGCCCGAAACGGAGGCGCATATCGAGGCGTTGCGCCGCACGTATCCAAATCTGGAGGTGGTGGAGCAGGGCTCGTCGTATAAGTTCTGTATGTTGGCCGAAGGGATGGTCGACTACTATGTGCGCACCTCGCTGACCTATGAGTGGGATACGGCTGCCGGAGAGTTGATTTTGGCGGAGGCCGGTGGCTCGACGCGATGCTGGGAAGGGGAGGAGTCGCTGCGCTATAACGAGGAGGATTTGCACAATCCGTGGTTTGTCTGCCGGTCGCGTTTCAGCCCGATATAATCCGCAGGGCAGGAGTTCGAAATTTTTTAGTGGGATTTTATAAATAAAAAGTTCAAAAGGGGGTGTCTGTTGGGCAGACATCCCCGAGCGGCTTTTTAAGGAGTTTTGGCAAATTTGGCAATTTGGGCGATGCTTGGCCCACTCCCAGCTGTCTACTTCTGTTCGATGTCGCAGGCGCTGCAGTTGCCCGTACACCCCTGCAAGGGCGAGGCTTGGTCGGAGCAGGAGGCCGTTCCGTCCATCTCGCGTGTCTCCTGTACGGCACATTTGATTCCTCGCTCCTGCATATGTTTGTTGGTCGAGATTTCCGAGTCGATATGGTGCCCCTTAATCATCAGTGTAAGGGATAGGCCGACGACAAAAAAGCCGACGGCGAGCACCGAAATTCCAATCACAAGCAACCAATCGGGCATCGTTTGCATTTTTTATAGGTGTAAATTTTGCTTTTCGGCGACAAATGTATAAATTTGTCAGTTAAAATGCAAGAATGTCGCTTTGCCACAGAGGCGGTTGTGTCGGTGGATGAGGCGCAAAAGATGGATGCTATGAAGATTGTCATTGCAGGTGTAGGAGAGATGGGTAGCCACCTGGCACGCATGCTGAGTGGTAACGGTCACGATATTACGGTCATCGATAGCGACCAAAAGGCACTCGATGAGGTGTCGGCATTGGCCGATGTGATTACCGTTGAGGGTGATTCGACTACGGTCGGTGTGTTGCGTCGTGCCTCGGTGCGTCGTTCCGACCTCTTCATTGCGGTCAACCACACCGAGAACGACAACATCGTGGCAGCGATGCTGGCCAAGAAGTTGGGAGCCAAAAAGGCGATTGCCCGCATTGACAACAATGAATACCTCGAGCCGAACAACAAGGAGATGTTCATCGACATGGGCATCGACTACCTCTTCTACCCCGAGAAGATTGCAGCGCGGGAGGTGATCAACCTGCTGGGACACACCTCGACCACCGAGTTCGTCGACTTCTCGAGCGGAAAACTCTCGCTGGCGGTCTTCCGTCTCGAACCGGCCTCGCCCCTGATTGGCCATCCGCCTACGGGTTTTGACGAGGGTGCGACGCTCTCTTATCGCACGGTGGCGATCATGCGTGACGGACAAACCATCATACCCGATCGGGATGAGCGGTTCGTGGAGGGCGATGTGGCCTACGTCATAGCCCGCCAGGATGTCGTGCCCCAGGTGATGGAACTCTCGGGACGGACCAGTATCGACGTGAAGAACATGATGATTCTGGGTGGTTCACGCATCGGTGTGCGCATTGCCATGGAGTTGCAGGAGGAGATGAACATCAAACTCATCGACTACAATGCCGAGAAGGCCTATCGACTGGCCGAGTTGCTCGATAAGACACTCATCATCAACGAGGATGGCCGCAATACGGAGGCGATGCTCGAGGAGGGATTATCGAATATGGATGCCTTTGTGGCGGTAACCGGACGC
This sequence comes from Alistipes sp., assembly GCA_017623115.1. Classification (GTDB taxonomy): domain Bacteria; phylum Bacteroidota; class Bacteroidia; order Bacteroidales; family Rikenellaceae; genus Alistipes. The sequence continues at coordinate 107,679 of JAGAPT010000026.1, read as the reverse complement.
AGTGAGACGAATATTCTGGCGGCGATGCTGGCCAAGCGTATGGGCGTGAAGAAGGTCATTGCCGAGGTCGAGAATCTGAACTACATCCATCTGGCCGAGTCGATGGGTATCGATACGATTATCAACAAGAAGTTGGTTACGGCCTCCAATATCTTTCGTTTTACGATGTCGACCGACGTGCAGGCTATCAAGTGCCTGACGGGTAGCGATGCCGAGGTGCTGGAGTTCATCGTCAAACCCAACTCGCCGGCTACAAAGGCCCGTATCCGAGACCTTGGCCTGCCCAAGGATGTGATTGTAGGCGGTATCGTGCGTGGCGACAAGGTCTTCATCGCCGAGGGGACGACGGAGATTCATCCCTACGACCGTGTAGTGGTCTTCTCGATGCCCGAGTCGGTGGGTAAGGTGGGCTACTACTTCAATTAATGAGATAACCGATAAAGAGAACGAACACCCAATAACGCAGAACGCATGTCGTTGACAAGTAAACTATTCAGAGGGTATCTATCCTACCGCCTCGGACGTATCGACCACTTCCGTCGTCATCCGCTGGCGGTGCAGGAGGCGCAACTCAAGGCTCGCCTGCAAGCCGGTCGTCGCACACAGTTTGGGCGTGAGCACGGGCTGGGGCAGGTGCGCAACTATGCCGATTTCAGTGCCACCGTGCCGACCTTCGATTACGAGGCCTTCAAACCGTGGGTCGAGCGTTCGTTGGCAGGTGAAAAGTCGGTCATTGCTCCCGGGGTGATTCGCCTCTATGCCCGTTCGTCGGGCACGACGGCCGACCGCAGCAAATATATCCCGATTACGCACCATTCGATTCTGTGGAACCACACGCTGGGTATGCGAGATGTCGTGGGGCTCTACCTCGATGCCTTCCCTCGCTCACGGGTATTGGAGGGTAAGACGCTGACCCTGGGTGGCACATGTGCACCCGAGGGAGACAATCTGGTGGGCGACCTCTCGGGTATCCTGATTCACGAGACGGCTCGCTGGGGTAGTTCGATGCGTACTCCTTCGAAGGAGATTGCATTGACAGCCGACTTTGAGGCAAAAATCGAGGCCATCGCTACGACCTGCACCTCGCAGTCGGTGCGTGCCTTTGCCGGTGTGCCGTCGTGGAATCTGGAGTTGATGCGCCATGTGCTGATGCGTACGGGAAAGGCGAATCTGCTGGAGGTGTGGCCCGATATGGAGCTCTTCCTGCATGGTGGGGTGGAGTTTACGCCCTACCGCAAAGCCTTCGAGGAATTGATACCCTCGGCCGATATGTGCTACATGGAGACTTACAACGCTTCGGAGGGTTTCTTTGCGGCGGCTGATGACCCGTCGCGGGACGATATGTTGCTCATGCTCGATTACGGCACCTTCTACGAGTTCCGCGATGGCGAGCAGATTGTGCCCCTCGAAGGGGTCGAGGTGGGCAAGACCTATGCGATGCTCATCACCTCGGATAACGGCTTGTGGCGATATGAGATTGGCGACACGGTAACCTTCACCTCGACCGATCCCTACCGTATCCGCTTTGCAGGGCGTACCCGCCAATACATCAACGTCTTTGGCGAGGAACTCATCGTCGACAATGCCGACAAGGCATTGGTCGAGGCGTGTCATCGGACGGGAGCTGTGGTGAACGAATATACGGTAGCACCGCTCTATATGGGCATTGACCATCAGGGAGCCCACGAGTGGATTGTGGAGTTTGAACGGGAGCCTGCCTCGATGGAGACCTTTGCCGAGGAGTTGGATAAGGCACTTCGGGCGGTGAACTCGGATTATGATGCCAAGCGACACTCGACCATCGAACGACAGCACCTGACCCTCGTCGAACGCGGGTTCTTCCTCGGGTGGTTGCGCGAACGAGGCAAGAATAAGGTGCCTCGGTTGGTCAATGACCGTCGGATAGCCGATGAACTGCACCAATGGATGAAGAAGCAAAATAAGTAACACTTTATATATGTATATCGCTATTGCCGGAAATATCGGCAGCGGAAAGACCACGCTGACCGAGATGTTGACCGAACGATACGGAGCCAAGGCCTATCTGGAGAATATCGACAACCCCTATCTGGGCGATTTCTACGAGGATATGCGTCGTTGGTCGTTCCACCTGCAAACCCGCTTCCTGGCCAGTCGTATCGAGCAGACGATGGCTATGCTGGCCGATAAGAGCCAGCACATGATTATTCAGGATCGCACCATCTATGAGGATGCCCACATCTTTGCCGGCAACCTGCACGAGATGGGGCTCATGTCGTCACGCGACATCGAGACCTACATGCAGATTTTTCAATTGGTGACCAACCTGGTGCAGAAGCCCGACCTGCTGATTTACCTCAAGGCGAGTGTACCGACCTTGGTGCGCCAGATTCATAAGCGCGGTCGCGACTACGAGATGAATATCGACGAGGCCTACCTCGAGCGACTGAATAAGAAGTACAACCAGTGGATTGGCGAGCTCTATGGCGGGCCGGTGCTGGTGGTGGATAAGGATACGGAGGATTTTGTGGAAGATCCGGCGGTCTTCGAGCGCATCTGCGCCGAGTTGGATAAGCTGGATGTTCAGAAACGACTCTTTTAAGGGATGCAACTGCCCGAGCGATTTGTCGAGCGGCTTACGGCCGAGTTGGGTGCGGTGGAGGCGGAGGCTTTGTGCCATGCGTTGGATGGCGTGCCTCCGGTGTCGATTCGCCTGAACCCTGCGCATGGTGATGCGGAGGCGTTGCTGCGAGGTCTGGGTGCCGAACGTCGTGTGGGGTGGAGTGCGCAAGGATGGTATCTCGCTACGCGCCCCTCGTTTACGCTCGATGCGGCCTTTCATGCGGGAGCCTACTATGTGCAGGAGGCTTCGTCGCAATTTGTCGAACGACTGCTACCATCGGATATCGAGGGTGGGCGAGTGCTCGATGTGTGTGCTGCCCCCGGAGGAAAGACAACCCTCTACGCCTCGGCGGTGGGGCGTTCGGGGCTGGTCGTGGCAAATGAAATCGACCGCAAACGGGTGCAGGTACTGTGTGATAATGTCCGCAAGTGGGGCTCGGGAAATGTGGTCGTGACGTGTACCGATGCAGCCCATCTGGCCCGGCTCGAAGGGTGGTTCGATGTGGTGGCTGTGGATGCCCCCTGCTCGGGTGAGGGCATGTTCCGCAAGGATGATGGAGCACGAGGGGAATGGAGCGAGCAACATGTACACCTGTGTGCCGAGCGACAGGATGAGATTCTGCGTGAGGCGTGGCAGGCATTGCGCCCCGGAGGCCGATTGATTTATAGTACCTGTACCTTCAATCGCGAGGAGGATGAGGGCGCACTGGAACGGATGACCGCATGGGCCGAGGAGGAGTTGATGGCGGCTCCGGAGGTGTCGCTTGACCCCTCGTGGGGGGTCGTTGCGGGGCAAGTGGGAGCCTTCCAGACCTTCCACTTCTATCCCCATCGAGCCGAGGGCGAAGGGTTCTTCGCTGCAGTAGCCTGCAAGGCGGAGGATGCGTGTGTACGCATGCGGCAACCCAAGGCCAAGCGGTCGGTCTTATCGCCACTCGACAAGCCGTCGCAGCGCGAGGTGATGCGCTGGGTTGCGGAGCCCGAAGGGATGCGCTTTGCGATGGCCGGTGAGACCTGCTATGGCTGGTTTGAGGAGCAGGCCGAGGCGATTCGCCAATTGGCCGATTTGCTCCCCGTGGTCTACTCGGGTGTAGCCATGGGACAGCTCTTCAAAGGGAAACTGAAGCCCGATCAGGCCTTGGCGCACTTCGTAGGCTTGCGTCGCGAAGTGGTGCCGGCAGCCGAACTGCATGGGGAGGAGGCATTAGCCTATCTGCGCAAGCAGGAGGTGCGTGTCGAACGCTTTACGGAGGGGCTGAATCTGGTGCTGGGCGAAGGACGGCCAATCGGCTTTGCCAAACGGATAGGAACACGGGTGAATAACCTCTATCCGAATGTGTTACGCATATTAAAAAACGAATAGATATGGCAGAAAAACTCTTTTACTCGATGGGCGAGGTGGCCGAGATGTTCGATGTGAATCCCTCGCTGTTGCGCTATTGGGAGGAGCAATTCCCGATGCTCAAGCCCCGTCGTAATAAGAAGGGAAATCGGCACTACACCCCCGAGGATATCGAGGTGCTGAAGAGCATCTACCACCTGGTCAAGGAGCGTGGTATGCGTATCGAGGGGGCTCGCAAGGCGTTGCGTGAAGAGCGCAAGGCGGGTAAAGTGGTTGGTTATAGTGAACTACTCGAGCGTCTGCAACATATCCGTACGTTGCTGATGGAGGTGCGTGAAGAGTTGCACGACGATGGGGCTGAAATGCTCGATGAGGAGCCCTTGTCGCCCGAAAGGGTTGTCCTGCCAGCCATCGATAAGCAGGGGAAGGTTGTTGCGGTCATTCCCGATGAACCGACCGCACCAAGCGAGAAACCCAAGGTGCGTCGTCCGCGTCGCAAGCGGGATGGTGAGGAGAAGGAACTATTTGCCTTCTACGAGCAGTCGCTGTTTTAAGGGTTGGGAGGAATAGATATGAAGATTAGAGAGATAACAGCTGTTATTGAGGAGTTTGCCCCGCTGGCTTGGCAGGAGTCGTATGACAATTCCGGCTTGGTAGTGGGCCATCCGGAGCAGGAGGTAAAGCGAGCCTTGTTGGCCGTTGATGTAACCGAAGAGGTACTTGCCGAGGCCGAAGCGGAGGGGTGCGACCTGATTATTACGCACCACCCAATTATCTTCCATCCGCTCAAACGACTCAACTCGGCAACACCCGTCGAGCGATGTGTCGAGCGAGCCATTCGGAGCGGCATAGCGCTCTATGCCTGCCACACGAATCTGGACAGTGCCCCGCAGGGGATGAGTTGGCGGTTGGCCGAGCAGTTAGGTGTGGAAAAGTTGACCCTGCTGGAGCCTTCGACCAAGGGCGAAGGCGTGGGTTTTGGCGTGGTGGGTGAACTGCCGCAGGCGATGCCGACCATGGCCTTCTTGACCGAGGTGCAACGACGCCTGCAGGTGGGAGCCGTGCGGTATAGCGATCCGGCAGCTCCGACCGTGAAACGGGTGGCCATTTGTACCGGAGCCGGAGCTTCGCTCATGGGTGAAGCACGTCGTGCCGGCGCAGACCTCTACCTGACAGCCGACCTGAAATACAATGACTTTATGACCCCCGATGGGGCCTTTACGGTGGCCGATATCGGCCATTTTGAGAGCGAATATTGCGCAATTGAAATTTTATTTGATATTTTGTCAAAAAAATTATGTACCTTTGCACTCTTGAAAAGTGCGAAAACGCGCAATCCAATCAACTATCTGTGCATAAAGTAAACTAAAACAATACGATATGTCAACACAAAAGAAGACGGCCGAGGCTGATTACTCGATGCAGGAGAAGATTTTGGCACTCTATGAGTTGCAGAAAATCGACAGCCAGATTGATGCCATCAATAAGGTGAAGGGCGAACTGCCGCTCGAGGTGCAGGACCTTGAGGATGAGATGGCAGGTTTGACCACTCGCATCGACAACATCAATGCCGAGATTGAGGAGCTCAATACGCTGACCAAGCAGCGCAAGCGTGAGGTGGATACGGCTCGTATTCAAATCGGTAACTACAAGGAGCAGCAGAACAACGTGCGCAACAATCGCGAGTATGATGCTATCACGAAGGAGATTGAGTATCAGGAGCTTGAGATTGAGCTGGCCGAGAAGCGTCTGCGTGAGTATGCCGGTGCGATCAAGGCCAAGAAAGTGCAGTTGGAGGAGGCCGAGGCGGTGGCTGCCGAGCGTGCTACGGACCTCAAACTCAAGAAAGATGAGTTGGAGGGTATCGAGGCTGAGACTGCTCCGCAGGTGGCGCAGTTTGAGGCGCAGGCTGCCGAGGCAAAGGTGAAGATCGACGAGCGTCTGATTGTCGCCTACAACCGTATTCGCAAGAATGTGCGTAACGGCATGGCTGTGGTAACCGTGAAGCGTGATGCGTGCGGTGGTTGCTTCAACCACATCCCGCCGCAGCGTCAGGCCGACATCCGCCAGGGTAAGAAGATTATCGTTTGCGAATACTGCGGACGTATCCTGGTAGCTGACCCCGAGCAGGAGTAGTCTGCACGAGGGGGGGGCCGCGCAGGAGTAGTCTGCACGAAGGGGGGGGCACCCCGAAGTAAGGCAACACGAGCATTGAATGGTGCTCGTGTTGCCTGATTTTTTTATGTGGAGCCGACTAATCGGAGATGCGATAGGGGGATTTCTGTAAATTCAAGGTTGTTTTCCCGAAAAGTGCGTTTAATTAACCGCGAATTTATTTCCGATTATTATAAATAATCGTTAACTTTGCGGAGTTATCAAAAGACCTAATCAACAGGACAATGAAAATTGCACTGGCCCAATTGAACTATACCATCGGCGATATCGACGGCAACTGCGCCAAGATTGTCGATGCAATCCACAAAGCCAAAGCCCAAAAAGCCGACTTAGTACTCTTTGCCGAGCAGGCTGTGAGCGGCACTCCCGCTTTCGATTTACTTCGCAAAACCACCTTCCTCGAACTGTGTGAGGAGGCCCTCGAGCGCATTGCCGAGGCCTCGAAAGGTATCACGACCATTGTTGGTGCTCCGGTGCTGACGGCCGAAGGAACCATCAGCGCAGCTGTCGTTATCGAGCAGGGTGAGATTACCCATACGGTGGGCAAACGCCATATCACGGCTCGTCGCGAGATGGGCTTCCTGACCTCGGCCGAGGGGTTCGAGTATGTCAAGATTTGCGGACAGAAGTGTGTGGTGGTTGTGGGTGATGATATTCGTCGCGAATCGAAATTCGATTGCGATGTCGAGTTGATTCTCTCCATCAACGCCCGAAAATACAGCAAGGGAGGTATGAGTTATCGCCATGAAACGATGCGTAACATCGCCTTTGCCGAGGGGAAAACCATCATCTTTATCAACCAGGTGGGTGGCTCTACGGAGATTGTCTACGACGGCACGTCGGGTGTGATGAGCAAGCAGGGCGAGACGCATCTGCTGATGAAGAGTTTCGAGGAGGATTTCCAGATTTACGATACCAAGGCCGAGTATGCGCCCATTCGTGTTTCGGATATGCGTTCGCGCACGGCGATGGTCTATGCCGCAGCCTGCTGCGGTCTGCGCGATTTCTTCCACAAAAATGGCTATCAGAAGGCCTGCGTGGGTCTTTCGGGCGGTATCGACTCGGCTGTTGTGGCCTGCATCGCTGCCGAGGCCCTCGGTAAGGAGAATGTCCATGCGTTGCTCATGCCCTCGCCCTTCTCGCCCGATATGTCGGTCGAGGATGCCAAGGCGTTGGCCGAGAACCTCGGTATTTCGTACAACGTGATTCCGATTTCGGAGATCTACAACAGTTGCATCAATACGCTGAAACCGGTCATCGGTGGCACGGAGTTCGACTTTACGGAGGAGAATATCCAGGCCCGCATCCGCACCGTGTTGCTCATGGCGTTGCAGAATAAGACGGGCTATATGTTGCTCAACTCGTCGAATAAGAGTGAGAATGCCCTTGGCCTGTGTACGCTTTATGGCGATACGGCAGGAGCCTTCAGTCCGACGGGTGATATCTACAAGAGCGAGATGTACGACGTGGCTCGCTACATCAATCGTACCCATCCGGATTTGATTCCCGAGAGCATCTTGACGAAGGAGCCTTCGTCGGAGTTGCATATCGGCCAGAAGGATAGCGATACGTTGCCCTCGTATGAAGTGGTGGATGCTATCCTCTACCGCATGATTGAGGAGAGCCAGCATCGCGAGGAGATTATCAATGCCGGCTTCGACTCGGGTGTCGTGGAGAAGATTCACGCCATGATTATGCGAAACGAGAAAAAACGCTATCAGTTCCCGCCCGTGTTGCGCCTTTCGGCTTGTGCCTTTGGCCACGAGCGGTTGATGCCGCTGACCAACAAATACGGTGATTAGCAGTCGATAGTCAGCAGTCGTTTGGACGATGTCGGAGGTGGTTCAACATAGCGGCGTGGTTGCCCGTGTCGAGGAGCATCGGGTCGTGGTGCGCATCACTTCGCGCAGTGCCTGTGGCTCGTGTGCAGCGCGGCAGGCTTGCGGATTGGCCGAGGCCACGGAGAAGGAGGTCGAGGTCTATACCGAGCAGGCTGCTGCTTATCGGGTTGGCGACGCCGTGATGGTTGGCGTGCGTAAGCGGATTGGCGGTCGTGCTGTGTTGATAGCCTATGTGGGTGCCTTGGTGGTGCTGGTGGGTGTGTTGGTGGTGGCAACGGCCATGGGACTGAACGAAGGTTTGGCCGTGGTGGTGACTTTGGGAGCTGTGGCCGCCTATTATGGGGTGCTGTGGCTCTTCCGCAAAAAGATAGAACACACAATTCAATTTACAATAACTCAAATCTAAATGGAAGTATTATTTTACACGATTCTGACACTATGCGTGTTGGGAGTCCTCGCCGCGGTGATTCTCTACTTTGTGGCTCAAAAGTTCAAGGTAGAGGAGGATCCGCGCATCGACGACGTGGAGAAGATGCTCCCCGGAGCCAACTGCGGTGGTTGCGGTTTTGCCGGTTGCCGTGGTCTTTCGGAGGCATTGGTTAAGAACGACGACATCTCGTCGCTCTTCTGTCCGGTCGGTGGTAGCGAAACGATGAAGGCTGTAGCCGCCTACCTGGGCAAGGCTGCGGCAGAGAAGGAGCCGCAAACGGCAACGGTACGTTGCGGTGGAACGTGCGAGAAGCGTCCGCGTACGAATCAGTACGATGGCGCAAAGTCGTGCGCTGTGGCTGCCTCGCTCTATGTGGGTGAGACGGGCTGTGCATTTGGCTGCCTCGGCTATGGCGATTGCGTCGTGGCGTGTGCATTCGATGCCATCCACATCAATCCCGAGACGGGTCTTCCGGAGGTCGATGCCGATAAGTGTACGGCTTGTGGAGCCTGCGTGAAGGCGTGCCCGAAGATGATTATCGAGCTGCGCAAGAAGTGGCCGAAGAATCGTGCTGTCTATGTATCGTGCGTCTCGAAGGACAAGGGTGCCGTGACGATTAAGGCCTGCAAGGCCGGTTGCATCGGCTGTGGTAAGTGCGAGAAGGTGTGTGCCTTTGGTGCCATCACCATCGAGAACAACCTCGCCTACATCGACCCGCAGAAGTGTAAGTTGTGCCGCAAGTGTGTGAATGAGTGCCCGACGGGTGCCATCAAACTCATCGGCATGGAGCCGCTGCCGAAGGTGGCCAAGGCTGCACCGGCTGCTACGAAGCCGGCCGGAGAGGCTGCTGCTGCACCGAAGGCTGTTGGCGGTCCCGCAACGATTGCCTTGAAGGCTTCGGGTAGCAATCCGCTCTTGCTCGTCCATCCGACGAAGGCGGTGATGGAGTCGAAGGCTGCAACCTCGGTTGAGGGTGTCATCGTGGAGTTGAAGGAGTCGGGTAAGAATCCGCTCTGCTTAGTTCGTGGCAAGCGTGCCGAGTAATTAACCACCGAGAAACGAAACACAGATTATGAAGACATTTCCCATGGGCGGAGTTCATCCGCAGGAAAATAAACTGAGCCGTGCGAAGGCAATCGAGGTGCTGCCTCTTCCCGAGGTGGTGCAGATTCCGCTCGGCCAGCACATCGGGGCACCGGCTACGGCCATCGTGGCGAAGGGCGACAAGGTGCTTACCGGTCAGAAGATTGCCGAGGCTACGGGATTCATGTCGGCCAATATCCACAGCCCGATTTCGGGTACGGTGGAGTCGGTGGACATGCAACTCAATGGCCAGGGATTGCGTCAGATGATGATTACCATCAAGCGCGAGGGCGACGAGTGGGTTGAGACGATCGACCGCTCGACGGAGATTAAGCGCGCCTGCGACCTCGATGGTGCTGCTATCATTGCCAAAATCAAGGAGGCAGGTATTGTCGGTATGGGTGGTGCAACCTTCCCGACGCATGTGAAACTTTCGGTTCCTCCCGGAAAGAAGGCCGAGTGCTTGATTATCAATGGCGTGGAGTGTGAGCCGTATTTGACTTCGGATCACCGCACGATGCTCGAGATGGGCGAGGAGATGCTCATCGGTGTCGAGATTTTGATGAAGGCCATTGCTGTCGATAAGGCTTATGTCGGTATCGAGAACAACAAGCCCGATGCCATTGCGCATCTGACCAAGTTGGCCGAGCAGTTCAAGGGTATTGAGATTGTACCGCTGAAGGTGATGTACCCGCAGGGTGGTGAGAAGCAGCTCATCGCCGCCATCACCGGTCGCCAGGTACCGCCCCCGCCGGCATTGCCGATTGATGTGGGTGCTGTGGTATGCAACGCCTCGACGACCTATGCCGTCTATCGTGCCGTGCAGAAGAATATGCCGCTCATCGAGCGCGTGGTGACGGTTACCGGTAAGCAGATGAAGGAGCCGAAGAACCTCCTGACGCGTATGGGCACACCGATTCAGTCGCTGTTGGAGGCTGCCGGTGGTCTGTCGGAGGAGGCCGGAAAGGTCATCAATGGTGGCCCGATGATGGGTCGTGCGATGGTGAACCTCGCCTCGCCTGTCACGAAGGGTTGCTCGGGTATCACGGTGATGTATGGAGCCGATGCCGAGCGCAAGGAGGCTGGTCAATGTATGAAGTGTGCCAAGTGCGTCTCGGCCTGCCCGATGGGCTTGGAGCCCTACTGGTTGGCCAAGATGGCTAAGAAGCAGGGTTGGGAGGCTCTCGAGGAGCAGATGATCACCTCGTGTATCGAGTGTGGCTGCTGCCAGTCGAGCTGTCCGGCCTACCTGCCGCTTTTGGACTGGGTACGCCTCGGTAAGCAGACCGTCATGGGGCTGATTCGTGCACGCATGGCTGCCCAAGCACCGAAAAAGTAAACGAAAAAAAGAGATAAACTATGGCTAACAAACTTATTGTATCGCCGTCGCCTCATGTGCAGTCGAGCCAATCTACGGCCTCCATCATGCGTGATGTAGTCATCGCCTTGATGCCCGCATTGGTTGTCTCTGTCGTGGTCTTCGGCTGGAACGTACTCTTTGTAACGGCACTTTCGGTTGCTGCGTGTGTGCTGTTTGAGTATCTGATTCAGAAATTTGTGGTCAAGGGTGCCTGCACGATCTGTAATTGGTCGGCCATTGTAACCGGTGTCCTCTTGGCCTTCAACCTTCCTGCTTCGATTCCCTGGTGGATTGTCATCATCGGTGCCTTTGTCGCGATCGGCGTGGCGAAGATGACCTTCGGCGGTCTGGGTAAGAACCCCTTCAACCCCGCGTTGGTGGGTCGTGTCTTCCTGCTGATTGCCTACCCCGTGCAGATGACCTCGTTCCCCACGGTCGAGAATCCTGCTTTGGACGCCCTTTCGGGTGCTACGCCGCTGGCTGCCGTGAAGTTTGGTACTGCTGCCGGTTCGCTTCCGATGACCGACCTGTTGCTGGGTAACATGCCCGGCTCGCTCGGTGAGGTGGCTGCTTTTGCCCTTTTGGCCGGCTTTGTGTACCTCTTGTGGCGCAAGGTGATTACCTGGCATATTCCCGTGACGGTGTTGGCTACGATGGCTGTGTTTGCCTTTGTCGTGGCACTCACGAAGGGTGGTGATGCAGCCCTGTTGTGGCAGTTCCCGTTGTTCCATGTGCTGGCCGGTGGTGCTATGTTAGGTGCCATCTTCATGGCTACGGACTACGCTACGTCGCCGATGACGGTCAAGGGTTCGGTGATTTTTGCCATTGGCATTGGTGCTATCACGATGTGCATTCGCCTTTGGGGTGCCTATCCCGAGGGTATGTCGTTTGCCATCCTGATTATGAATGCCTGCGTACCCTTGATTAACAAGTATATCAAACCTACGCGCTTTGGCGTGAAATAACAAAGGAGGGTAGAAGATGAAAAGTACACTTATTAATATGGTAGCGGTGCTCTTCACGATCACGCTCATCGCATCGGCCGGTGTCGGTGCCGTGAACATGATTACCGTGGAGCCCATCGCAGCTGCGAAGGCTGCTGCTACACAGCAAGCCCTTGGTGAGGTGTTGCCCGCATTTGAGGCAACGGTAATCGAGGAGCTGACCATCGACGAGATGCCTATCAAAGTCTATACGGCCAAGCAGGGCGAGGAGGTTGTTGGTTATGCCGTTGAGTCGATGACCAAGAAGGGTTTCAGCGGCGTGGTGAAACTGATGGTCGGTTTCCTGCCTGATGGAACGGTGAATAATGTGAATGTCTTGCAGCAGGCCGAGACGCCGGGTCTGGGTACGAAGATGTGTGACGAGGGTAACCCGTTGCTCGGTTCGATTCAGCACCAGAAGCTGGAGGAGAAGAAACTCGTGGATGGCAAGTTGGCCGTAACGAAGGATGGTGGTGATGTCGATGCCCTGACCGCCGCTACGATTTCGTCGCGTGCCTATGTCGATGCCGTGAACCGTGCATGGATGGCCATGAAGAGCGTGGCAACGGGCTCGGAGCCTACGGATGTAGCCTCGGGTGCTACGGCTGTTGCCGAGAATGCAGAACAAACGGAGCCTGCGGCTCAGGAAGGAGGTCAAAATGAATAAGTTGCAAATCGCCTTGAATGGCATTTTGAAGAGTAACCCTGTATTTGTGCTGGTACTCGGTATGTGCCCCACGTTGGGTACGACCACTTCGGCTTCGAATGGTATGGGTATGGGTTTGGCAACGATGGCTGTGCTCATCATGTCGAACCTGGTGATCTCGCTCATCAAGAATTTGATTCCCGATAAGGTGCGTATTCCGGCCTTTATTGTGGTGATTGCGTCGTTCGTGACCATCATTCAGATGCTGATGGAGGCCTTTGTGCCTGCGTTGTACGCCTCGCTGGGTGTCTTTATCCCGCTGATTGTGGTGAACTGCATCATCCTGGGTCGTGCCGAGGCCTTTGCCTCGAAGAATTCGCCCATCGACTCGATTTTCGATGGTATCGGAATCGGTTTGGGCTTTACGCTCGCATTGACCGCTATTGGTGCTGTGCGCGAAATTCTGGGTAGCGGTGCTATCTTCGGCATGTCGCTGGGTGTGGCCGATTATATGCCGTTGGTCTTCGTGTTGGCTCCGGGTGGATTCCTTACACTGGGCTATCTGATGGTATTGTTTAACAAATTAGCCAAGAAGTAGTTATGGAAATTTCCTATTTCGCAATTATCATTGGTGCCATCTTCGTTAATAACGTGGTTTTGGCACAATTCCTCGGCATCTGCCCCTTCCTGGGTGTATCGTCGAAGGTGGAAACTTCGTTGGGTATGGGAGCTGCCGTAACCTTCGTGATGGCACTGACAGCTCTTGTTTGCTGGCCATTGCAGACCTATGTGCTCAATGCCTACGAAATTCAGTATATGCAGACGATTGTCTTTATCCTTGTGATTGCCGCACTGGTACAGATGGTAGAGATTATCTTGAAAAAGGTGTCGCCTGCGCTCTATCAGGCACTGGGTGTCTTCCTGCCGCTGATTACGACCAACTGCGCCGTGTTAGGTGTCGCTATTACCATGATTCAGAAAGAGTTTACGCTGATGCAGAGCGTTGCATTTGCTGTGGCTACGGCCCTTGGCTTTGCGCTGGCGTTGGTGCTCTTTGCAGGTCTGCGCGAGCGTCTCGACTTCGAGGATGTCCCCAAGGCATTCAAGGGCGTGCCCATCGCGCTGATTACGGCGAGCATTTTGGCCATGGCCTTTATGGGCTTCTCGGGCCTGGTATAAGAAGTTGTCAAACAAGGTGATTTCTGCGTTGTACTCGCCCTCGAAATCCTCACATACGCCAAGTATGCTGCGGATTCTCGGGCTTCGCAAGCCTTGAAATCCCTCTTGTTATACAACTTCCGCAAAAAAAAGAGGCTGTCCGAAAACTCGGGCAGCCTCTTTTTTTTTGTTGGTGGGATGGAGCGGTCGTTACTCCACGATATAAACCTTTTCTTCGGGACGCTGCATGCGGAACTGCTCGCGTGCGTAGGCTTCGAGGTAGTCGTCGTAGCGGAGTTGCTCGACCAGTGCGCTATCCTCGCTGATGCGGGTACGATAGTGCGCCTCCTCGTGCTCCAATGCGCTGATTTCGCCCTTCAGTTGCCAGACATGCATCATGTTGCGCCCTACGAAGAAGAGCGCGAAGAGCACAATGATGGCCGTGGTGGTAATCCAAAAACGTCTGCCGAAGGTTACGTTCATCTATTCGGTAACAACGTAGATGTCCTTCAAATTTCGGCCCAGCTGATCGTAATCCAAGCCGTAGCCGACGATAAACTCGTTGCCGATCTCCATCGCCTTGTAACGAATCTCGAAGGGTTTGTTGTAGGAGTTGGGCTTGAAGAAGAGGGTACATACCTCAACCGAAGCGGGCTTCAACGCCTCCAGCGACTCGAGCATGTGGGCGATGCTCTCACCCGTGTCGACAATATCCTCGACGATGATGATGTGGCGACCCTCGATGGAATTGTTGAGGCCGATGAGCTGATGAATCTCTCCGGTGGATGCCGTACCGACATAGGAGGCGAGTTTCACGAAGGAGATTTCGTTGTTGAACTCGATTTTCTTCATCAGGTCGCTCAGGAACATGAACGCTCCGTTGAGTACCCCCAAAAAGATAGGCGTCTCGCGCTCGGCATAATCTGCGTTGAGACGTGCTGCCACCGCCTCGACGGCGTGGTCGATATCCTGAGCCGGAATCATCACCTTGAAACGGCGATCGTGGAGTTGGATAATATCCTGCATGTTTGATGTAGTTTTGAATAAGCAAAGATACAATCTCCAATCGAAAAGTAAAAGCCTCGGAACGAAAAACTTTGCTTATCGACTGTGATTCTGCTTGCGGGAGGGGTGGGAGCGGCCGAATAGCGACGATAGGCCTATTTTTTTGAATGATTTTGCTATGTGAAGTGGGTAAATTTTGCGTACTTTGCTTTACAAACCCAACGCTAAACTTTGAGTGTCATGAAAAAAGTACTTGTCCTATTGCTGTTGCTCTTCGGGGGTAGCTACCTGTCGTGCGCAACGATTATCCCCGATTATTCTACGCCGACCCACCATCCGATGCTCTTGCTGACTGAGGCTCGGTTGGCAGCCATGAAGCAACAGGTGGCTGAGGCACCTACGTTGCAGGCGGTGCATGCTAAACTAATGAGTGATGCCGAGCAGATGCTTGCCGTGAAGCCTGTGGAGCGGGTAATGACGGGGCGTCGTCTGTTGCATGTCTCGCGTGAAGCGTTGCGTCGCATCTCCTACCTCGCCTATGCATGGCAGATGAGCGGTGAGGAGCGTTATGCCCGTCGTGCCGAGCAGGAGATGTTGGCTGTGGCTGCGTTCGGCGATTGGAATCCGGCACACTATCTGGATGTTGCTGAGATGACCGTAGCGGTGGCTATTGGCTACGACTGGCTCTACGATTGGCTATCCGCGGATACCCGTAAATGCATCGAAGAGGCGATCTATGAGAAGGGTCTGCGCCCCTCGGAGAATAAGAAACATGCCTCCTTCTTTGAGCGTCATAGCAACTGGAATCAGGTGTGCAATGCCGGCTTGATTTATGGTGCATTGGTTACGATGGAGCGTTGGCCCGACTACAATCGCCAACTGATAGCCAAGTGTCTGGCTTCAAATCCGTTGCCACAGAAGGCGTATGGTCCCGATGGCGGTTATCCCGAAGGGTATTCCTATTGGGAGTATGGTACCACTTTCGAGGTGTTGCTCATCGAGGGGCTGCGTACCGCTTTGGGCTTTGATGCAGGGCTGGCCGAATACCCCGGCTTCTTGCGCTCGGCACACTTCATGAACTACATGTCAGCACCCTCGGGGCGTTGCTATAACTATTACGATTCGGGTGCGAAGGTGTCGATGATGCCGGCCAAGTATTGGTTTGCCGTGGAGTTAGGCGACAGCTCGGTCATTGCGCTGGATGAGCAGTTGGTGGCTGCCGGCAAGATTCCCAACGACCGTACGCTGCCGCTCTATATGCTCTTCGCTTCGCAGCTCTCGCTCGACAAGGTACGCTATCCGCGTGCCAACACCTGGTGCAACGGAGGTCTTACGCCGACCTTTGCCTATCGCAGTGGCTGGCACCAGGCCGATGATACCTATTTTGCGATGAAGGGTGGTTCGCCCTCGGACCATCACTCCCATATGGATGGTGGCTCGTTTGTCTATGAGCGGGATGGTGTGCGTTGGGCCGTTGAGTTGGGTATGCACAACTACAATCACCTCGAAACACGGGGCGTGAAATTGTGGGGACGCCAGCAGAACAGCCAACGCTGGGAGATTTTCCGTATCGGCCTGGAATCGCACAACACGCTCTCGTTTAATGGAAAACGACACCTCGTTACGGGGCGTGCCGAGCTCTTTGATCGGGTCGATGCACGTCGTGGAAAGGGTATCTCGGTCGATTTGACCTCGCTCTTTGCGGAGGATGCCGAGCGCGTGGTGCGCCACGCCTGGATAGACCGTCGTGATAATCTGATGCTGACCGATGAGATTCGCAATGGTGCACAACCCTCGGAGGTGCTGTGGAAAATGACCACGCAGGCTCGTCCGACATTGGTCGATGACCGTACCATCTGCTTGGAGCAGGCGGGCAAGCGGCTCTATCTGGTGCTCGATGCCGCGAGTGAGGCCGAGGCAGTGGTGCTTGAGCCCTATACCTATAAACCCTATGAGTTACGTGATGAGGGGATTAGCCGTGTCGGCTTCCGCATGCAGTTGCGGGCCGGGGAGCAGCGAACCTTGAAGGTGCACTTCCTGACCGAGTTGCCGCAATAAGGCAGGTTAGAAATGGTGGAAATAGGGGGTGGGGGTTGCGACCGCTACCCCTTTTTCATGCCAACGCATCTCGTGCGACGAGATATGCCCGATGGGGTAGAGCGGGCGGGCAAAGCGCGCCTCGAAGTCTCTGCAGAGCTGTGCTGCCGAGTCGCTGTTGGCCGTGAGCAGCAGTTTGTAATCTTCGCCTCCGCAGATGGCATCTTCACGTGTGGCTCCCTCGGCTACGGGGATGGTTGCAAGGTCGAGGTCGAAGCCGACATGTGACTCCTCGGCGATGTGGCAGATGTCCGAAGCCAACCCATCCGAGAGGTCCATCATGGCGTGTACCTCGGGGCGCAGGCCGAGCCACATGCCCACCTCGATTTCGGGTTGGGGTGTGCGGTGCTGTGCGGCTAAGGGGTGGTTGAGATGCCCCTGCAACAATTCACGCAGACCGGCTGCCGAGGCTCCCAGGGGGGCTGTGACGAGCAGGGTGTCGCCTACGTGAGCCTCACGACGTCGTTTGAGCGAGGTGCGAGGACCTCGTCCGATGGCTGTAACCGAGAGGGCAATACCCTGCTCCGAGCGGGTTGTGTCGCCTCCGATAAGGGCTACCTGATGCTGCTTGGCCAAAGCCGTAAATCCCTTGATAAAGGCCTCGGCCCACCCCTCGTCAAGGTCGCGGGGCAGCGAGATGGAGAGCATGACTGCTACGGGACGAACACCCATGGCGGCCACATCGCTCAGGTTGACCGCCAATGCCTTGTGTCCCAACTCACGAGGCGAGGTGGTGTGGCGGAGGAAGTGCACCCCCTCCATCAGGGCATCGGCCGTAAATACCAACGCCTCGTCGCCCAGCTCGAGGACAGCACAATCGTCTCCAATCCCCTCGAAACCGTTGGCGGGGAGCTCTTCGCAGTGGCGATGGATGTGGCGTATGAATTCAAATTCTTGCATTTGCGGTCGCAATGTGTGACAAAGGTAAAAAAATTCTTATCTTTGTGAAAATTATTTATCCCCATGAAGATTCTGATTTTGAATGGCCCGAACCTCAATCTGCAAGGTCGGCGTGATACAAAGGTCTATGGTACAACCCCCTTTGAGGAGTTTTTTGCTGCGTTGCAAGGGGATTATCCGATGGTGGAGTTTGCCTATTTCCAGTCTAACATCGAGGGCGAACTCATTGATAAAATCCAGCAGGCCGATGGCGTGATGGATGGCGTGGTGCTCAATGCTGGGGGATATACCCACACTTCGGTGGCTCTGCGTGATGCCGTGGCAGCCGTCTCGGTACCGGTCGTGGAGGTACATATCTCGTCGATTCTGGCTCGTGAGGAGTTCCGTCACACCTCGCTCTTGGCTTCGGTGGTCAAAGGGTCGATTATGGGTTTCGGGCTGGACAGCTATCGGCTGGGTGTCGAGGCGTTGTTGATGAAATAGAGCAGGATGCAGAGCGAATTGAAGCAGGAAGTGGCCCGAGGTACGGGTTGGACGCTGGGCGAGAAGGTGGCAACAGCCCTCGTGCAGTTTGTCGTGCGCATCCTCATCCTGCGACTGCTCCTGCCCGATGATTTGAAGGTGCTGGCCTTGTTGATGGCCTTTGGGTCGTTGGCACTGGTGGTGGTCGACAGTGGCTTTTCGCAGATGCTTGTGCGAAAAGCAGCCCCGACGGGCAGTGATTATAAGTCGGTCTTCCTGTTCAATCTGATCATCTCGGCTCTGCTCTATGGCCTTCTGACGGCTCTCGCTCCGTGGCTGGCCGATTTTTATGCCATGCCCGCCTTTGAAGAGGTCGCCGCCCTCTTCTTCCTAATGATTCCGCTCAATGCGCTTTGCGTCATTCAGCAAACCATCTTCACGCGCCAATTCCGTTTTGCCCTCCTCTCGAAGGTGGTCTTTGCCTCGCAACTGACAAGTGGCGTGATGGCTGTCGTGTTGGCCTGGATGGGGTGTGGCGTGTGGGCCTTGGTGGCGCAACAGGTGTTGCTGATGGGCGTGCGTGCCCTGCTGTTGTGGTGGTTGGGAAGTTGGCGTCCGCAGGGTCGTGCTTCGCTGGTTCCCTTGCGTGAGATGGCCCCCTATAGCCTGAGTCTGCTTGCTTCGGATTTGGTAACAGCCCTATATAATAAGGTGCCCCAATTCTTCCTCGGTAAGATGTACCTGGATGCTACATTGGGCTACTACGATCAAGCGGTGAAACTCAAAGACCTGCCCGTGCAGTCGACGATGCAGTCGGTGCAGCAGGTAACCTTCCCGGCCCTTTCGCGCATCGCCGATGAGCAACCCAAATTCGGGGAGAGCTTCCGCCAACTGCTGATGGTCGTAGCCTATGGCATCTTCCCCGTGATGCTCGGCATGGCAGCGGTGGCCGAGGATATGTTTGCGGTGTTGCTGGGCGAAAAGTGGATGCCGACGGTGCCGATGTTCGAGGTGCTGTGTCTGGTGGGACTCTTTACTCCGTTGGCTATGATGGCCTATAATGTTTTGAAAGTGAAGGCCGAGGGGCGTACCATCATTCGATTGGAGATACTGAAGAAAGGGGTGATGACGCTGCTGCTGGCCTGTGCACTTCCTCACTCGGTCGAGGCGGTGCTGTGGGCACTTGTGGCCTCGGCAGCCTTCGATTGTGTGGTCAACTTGTGGGTAGCACTTCCGCTGGCGCAACTCACATGGGGGCGTCTCTTGCGCACGTTGTGTCCCATTGCGATCCTCGCAGGAGCGATGTATGGCGCAGTGCGTTGGGTGCCGATGTGGCTTCCTGACCCCTCGCCGGTGCGACTGCTTATCGAGATGGCGGTCGGCGTGGTGGCCTATCTCGGAATTTCGTGGATTGGCCGGTTTGAGGCGTTGCGGGAAATCGTGCAAATCTTGCGCAAGCAACTATCCAGGTAGATAAAAAAGAGCCGTTCGACGAATCGAACGGCTCTCGTTTTGGAACAATCTCGATTGGTTATTTTGCCGAGAGGCAGGCCAAGGCAATCGAATAGAGTTTGCTCTGGCTGCTATCGCCACGCGAAGTCAGCACGCAGGGCTTCTTGGCACCCACCAGCATAGCGGCGATCTCGCCGTGGCAGAGGTGCGACGATGCCTTGAAGAAGACATTGCCCGACTCCAGGTTGGGGAAGAGCAGACAGTCGGGATCACCGGCAAAGGGAGCACCCTTCACCTTCTTGTGCTCGGCAACCTCTTTGAAGAGGGCTACATCGAGCGACAGCGGACCATCCACCATCACGTTACCCAGCTGACCGCGATCGGCCATCTTCGAGAGCAGCGCACCCTCGGCAGCCGACGGAATGTTCGGGTTGAGCGTCTCGGCCGGAGCGATGCAGGCAATCTTCGGGGTCTTGATACCCAGGGCATTAGCCGTGGCGGCCAGGTAGCCGATCATCTGCATCTTCTGCTTCATGTCCGGAAGCGGAATGATGGCGATATCCGACACGATGAGCAGCTTCGGGTAAACCGGCATCTCGATGACCGAAACGTGGCTCAGCGTAGCCTTCGGGGGGAACAGGCCGGCCTCCTTGTTCAGGATACCGCGCATGTACTTCTCGGTCGTAACCAGACCCTTCATCAGCACGTCAGCCTCGCCCGAAGCAACAGCCTGAACAGCCTGTGCTACGCACTTTACATCGACCTTCTCGTCCACGATCGTGAAGACCGAAACGTCGATACCGTGCTCGGCGCAAACCTGCTCGATAACCTCCTTGTCACCATAGAGAATCGGATCTACCAGACCCTCCTTGTAAGCGGCATAAACAGCCTCCAGCGTGTGCGAATCCTGACCATAAGCTACGGCCATCTTCTTGCGGCCCTTTGCTCTTGCCTCAACAACGATGTCGGCAAGCTTCTTAATCTCTCCCATTGTAGTATTTCTGTTTTTAAGTGATTATTTTACCAAATTGTAGGTGTCGGTAGCAATCATCAGCTCCTCGTCGGTAGCGATGACAGCCACTTTTACCTTCGACGAATCGGCCGAGAGAATCTTATCTACGCCACGAGCACCTTCGTTCTTCGCGGGGTCGAACTCGACACCCATGAACTCCAGCCCCGAGCAAACCGACTCACGCATCTCCTGCGAGTTCTCGCCAACACCACCCGTGAAGACAATCAAATCCAGACCGCCCATCTCGGCAGCATACTCGCCGACAAACTTCTTGATGCGGTTGTAGTACATGTCGCGGGCGAGGATGGCGCGCTCGTTGCCGGCAGCATAGGCTGCGTCGATGTCGCGCATATCGCTCGAGATACCCGTCAGACCCTGTACACCCGACTTCTTGTTCATCATGGCATTCAGCTCGGCATAGGACATGCCCTCCTTCTCGCCGATGTAGGTCGCTGCGCTGGCATCTACCGAGCCGCAACGCGTACCCATCACCAGACCATCGAGGGGCGAGAAGCCCATCGACGTGTCGAACGACTTGCCGTTCAGTACGGCCGTTACCGAACCACCATTACCGATGTGGCAGGTGACGATCTTTGATTGCTCGAAATCCAGACCGGCCAGTTTGGCACCCGTGCGGGCAACATATTTGTGGCTCGTGCCGTGGAAACCATACTTACGCACACGGTACTTCTCGTAGTATTCGTAGGGGAGTGCATACATGTAGTTCGTGGCGGGAATCGTCTGGTGGAACGAGGTGTCGAATACGGTAACCTGCGGAACGCCCGGCAAGACGTGGTCGATGGCCTCGATACCCTGCAACGAAGCGGGGTTGTGCAGCGGTGCGATGGCGCACAGCGACTCGATTTTCGCCTTCACGTCATCATCTACCAGGCAACTTTCGGGGAAGAACTCGCCACCATGCGCTACGCGGTGACCTACGGCCTTCACCTCATCCAGCGAGGCAATCACGCCATGCTCGGGGCTCGTGAGGGCCTCCATCACGAGGCTGATGCCGACCGTGTGGTTCGGAATGGGCTGGTGGAGTTCGAAGTTTGCTTTGCCGACAGGCTTGTGCGTGAGGTCGCCCTCCGCCAAACCGATACGCTCGACCAGACCCTTGGCGAGCAGTTTGCTCGATGCAGCCTCCATGTCGATTACCTGATACTTAATCGACGAGCTGCCGCAGTTCAATACAAGAATTACCATGGTTTTAATTGTTTGTTTTTATGTTGAAATTTTCGCTATTGCACAAATATCCCTTAAAGATAGACAAAATTTTGCAGGCAGGCAAATTTTCATTCAAAATTTAGAATTCAACCTGTAAAATTAGGGGAATAAGTAAGGTGGTTTCGCGTGCTATAAACGCAAAACCACATGCATTTTTCATCGAGAAATACCTCTTAGCAATCTGTTAGTTCTCAAAGAGATATCCGACGCCTTTGATGGTGCGGATGTGCTGTTCGCCGATTTTTTGGCGGAGTTTGCGGATATGCACATCGATCGTGCGGTCGCCGACCACAACCTCCTCGCCCCAGATGCGGCTATAAATCTCCTCGCGGGAGACGAGTTCTCCGGGGTGCGCCATAAGCAACTCGAGTAGCGCGAACTCCTTGCGGGGTAGCACCACCTCGCCATGGGGGCAATGCACCGTGTGGCGAGCGGCATCCAGCGTGATGGTATCGGTAGCCGTTGCGGGCTCCTCTGTTTCGGGTTTTACACGCTTTAAGATGGCTTGCAAGCGGCTGATAAGCAGCTTGATGCGAATCGGTTTTGTGAGGTAGTCGTCTGCTCCCATATCGAATCCGACGAGTTGCTCCTCCTCCTCACCGAGGGCCGATAAAAAGACGATGATGGTCTCTTTGAAAAGCGGATTTTCGCGCAAGGCCCGACAGGTGGCCGCGCCATCCATGACCGGCATCATGCGGTCGAGCAGCACCAGGTGTGGGCGACATTCGGCCGCTATGCGCAGTGCCTCCTCGCCGTTTTGAGCCGTGAAGACCTCGTACCCCTCGCGTTGCAGGTTGTAGCTGATAAATTCGAGAATATCCGTCTCGTCGTCGACCAGTAAGATGCGGTAACTCATGCTTTTTTGTTCTTGTATGCCTATCGCAAATGTAGCAATGCATTTTTCTATGGCGAAGGTACGCATTTTTTACACGAAAACCTTTCATTGTGTGTGAAAAAATCGTTACATTTGCAAGATTAATGTGCCTTCGTGTGGGGGTACGCTAAAAAAAGTTCGTAATGGCTACTGAAAATCCAACCCTTTCTGCTCTGGATGAGCAAGTCAGCCCTGCTGTGGCTGAAGATGTGCAAGTTGCGCCCGAGGCGACCGCTGAGGTTGCCGAACAAGAATCTGCAGAGGTGACCCCCGAGGTCGATTTTGCCGACGAGGATGCTGCGTTGGCGGCCCAGGAAGCGGGGCTTGAACTCGATGAGGAGACGGCCGAGGAGGCTGCTGCTGTCGTGGCGGGCTCCGAGGATGAGTTTGCTGCGCTGTCGAAGAGCGAGATGCTTGACCGCTTTGCGACGATGCTCGACGAGAAGCCGGTGCAGTCGTTGCGTAGTGTGGTCGACCAGCTCAAGATAGCCTTCTATCGCATTCGTCGTGCCGAGGTCGATGCTGCACGTCGCCAGCATCTCGAGGAGGGTGGAACGGAGGATAGCTTCGTGGCTCCGACGGACGAGGCCGAAGTACGCCTCAAGGAGCTCTTCAAGGTCTATCGTCAGCGTCGGGATGCCTTTATCGCCAATCTCGATGCCGAGAAGGAGGCCAATTTGCAGGTGAAGCTTGCCATCATTGAGGAACTCAAGGAGTTGGTAGGCTCGGATGAGACGCTGAACCATACCTTCAATAAGTTCCGCGAGTTGCAACAACGCTGGCGTGATACGGGTTTGGTGCCGCAGGCTAACGTGAAGGATTTGTGGGAGACCTACAACCTTCATGTCGAACATTTCTACGGCTTCATCAAGATCAACAAGGAGCTGCGTGACCTCGACCTGAAGAAGAACTACGAACAGAAAGTGTCGTTGTGTGAGCAGGCCGAGTCGCTCATCTTCGAGCCCTCGATTGTCGAGGCGTTCCACAAGTTGCAGAAACTGCACGACGAGTGGCGTGAGACAGGACCCGTAGCCCACGAGTATAAGGAGTCGCTGTGGGAGCGATTCAAGGCAGCATCGAGCCGCATCAACAAGCAGCATCAGGAGCACTTCGAGCAGTTGAAGTCCGAGCAGTTGAAAAACCTCGAACTGAAGACCGAGTTGTGTGTGGCGGCCGAGGAGCTGGCAGCCGAGCCGATTACAACCCGCAAGGAGTGGAACAAGGCCGGAGAGCGTCTGCTCGAGATTCAGAAGACGTGGAAGACCATCGGCTTTGCTCCGAAGAAGGATAACAACCGCATCTACGAGCGTTTCCGCGAGGCCTGCAACCGCTTCTTCGAGCTCAAGCGTGCCTACTATGCCGATGTGAAGAGCGAGATGGAGCAGAACCTGCAACTCAAAAATGAGTTGTGCGCTGCTGCCGAGGCACTCTCGATGAGCGAGGATTGGAAGAAGACGACCGACGAGCTGATTGCATTGCAGGCTCGTTGGAAAGAGGTGGGTGCCGTGTCGCGTCGCCATTCGGATGCCGTATGGAAGCGATTCCGCGCCGCCTGCGACCAATTCTTCGAGCGCAAGGCTGCGTACTTCGTTTCGGTGGACAACGAGCATGAGCAGAATCTGCAAAAGAAGTTGGCCCTGCTCGAGGAGATGGAGTCGGCTGACGTGAAGGCCGGAGGCTATGAGGTGATTCGTGGCTTCCAACGTCGCTGGGGCGAAATCGGCTTTGTGCCCATCAAACAGAAGGATAGCGTGCAGAAGCGTTATAAGGCGGCCGTAGATCGCCTCTTTGAATTGCTGCGTGGCTCGGAGCGCGATCGCTCGATGGGTCGTTTCCGCGAGAAACTCTCCTCGATGAAGGGGGGCGAACGACGCATGCAGAACGAGCGTGAGCGTCTCTACAATAAGGTACGCCAGTTGGAGCAGGAGATAGCCCTCCTGGAGAACAACATCGGGTTCTTCTCCAAGTCGAAGAATGCCGAGGCCCTGATTGGTGAGGTGAAACAGAAGATCGAACGGGCACGCGAGGAGATGCAGGCCACCATCGAAAAGGTGAAACTCATCGACCAACAGAGTGCCGAGTAACACGACCGAGGGTTGAACAAAATAGAGAGGAGGCTGAAGTGGCAGAGATAACGACAACGATACAACGCACACCAACCTTGACCTATACACCTTCGACCCTAACGTGAATTTACAACGACAAAAGATAAAACAAATAGTATGAAACTCTCAAAACCCAAGTACATCTTTGTGACGGGCGGTGTCGCTTCGTCGCTTGGCAAAGGTATCATCTCTTCATCGCTTGCCCGCCTGCTGCAGGCTCGTGGTTATGTGACGACGATTCAGAAATTTGACCCCTATATCAACGTAGACCCCGGTACGCTGAATCCCTACGAGCATGGTGAGTGTTATGTGACGGAAGATGGTACGAAGGCCGACCTCGATTTGGGCCACTACGAGCGTTTTACCTCGATTGCTACCTCGAAGAACAACACCGTGACGACGGGTAAGATTTATCAGGCCGTAATCGAGAAGGAGCGTCGTGGCGAGTTCCTCGGTAAGACCGTGCAGGTGATTCCGCACATCACCGATGAGATTAAGCGTCGCATCCAACTCAACGGACAGACCAAGAAGTTTGACATCATCATCACCGAGATTGGTGGTACGGTGGGCGATATCGAGTCGTTGCCGTTTATCGAGTCGGTGCGCCAGCTGCGCAACTCGCTCGGCTATCAGAATACGGCTCTCGTGCATCTGGCTTGGGTGCCCTATCTGGCCGCTTCGGGTGAGTTGAAGACCAAACCGACGCAGCACTCGGTGAAGGCCCTTTTGGAGAATGGTTTGCAGCCCGATGTGCTGGTGTTGCGTGCCGAGCATTCGCTCGATAAGGCCATCAAGCGTAAGATTGCCCTCTTCTGCAACGTGATGCCCGAGGCGGTGGTCGAGTCGGTTGATATGCCGACCATCTATGAGGTGCCGTTGCGTCTCTACGACCAGAAGATGGATGAGGTGATCCTGCAGCGTCTGGGAATCAATCCCGAGGAGACGGAGTCGGATTTGACCGCATGGCGCAACTTTGTCGAGCGCGTGAAGAATCCTTCGAAGCAGGTGGACATTGCCTTGGTGGGTAAGTATGTCGAGCTGCCCGATGCTTATAAGTCGATTATCGAGTCGTTTGTACATGCCGGTGCCGAGAATGACTGCAAGGTGAAGCTGCACCTGATTCAGTCGGAGAAGGTGACGGCCGAGACGGCTCCCGAACTGCTGAAGGGGATGTCGGGTATTCTGGTAGCCCCGGGTAACGGAAACCGAGGCGTAGAGGGTAAGATTGCCGCTGTGCGTTATGCTCGCGAGCAGCAGATTCCCTTCTTCGGTATCTGCCTGGGTATGCAGTGCGCTGTGATTGAGTTCGCCCGCAATGTGCTTGGCTTGGCCGATGCTGCCACCTATGAGATGAACAACGCGACGAAGAATCCGGTGATTGATACGATGTCGGAGCAGAAGGGTGATTCGGTGAAGGGTAGCAACACCCGCCTGGGTGGCTATGTCTGCACGCTGACCCCCGAGTCGCATGCGGCAAAGGCCTATGGCATCACGTCGGTTATCGAGCGTCATTTCCACCACTATGAGTTCAACAACGACTATCGTGAGCAGTTTGAGGCTGCCGGCATGAAGGCCGTGGGTGTAAATCCCGAGACGAACCTGGTGGAGGTGGTCGAGGTGGAGAACCATCCTTGGTTTGTGGCTGCACAGTTCCACCCCGAGTATCAGAGTACGGTGTTGCGTCCCGCACCCCTCTTTGTAGCCTTCGTAAAGGCTGCATTGGACTATCAGGAGCAGAATAAGTAATAAGAAACCTCAAAAGAAGAGTTAAAGGAAAGATAAAGAATGGATAAGAAGACAATTCTTGGCCTGGTGGCCATGGCGTTGGTATTTATCGGCTTTGCCTATTTGAACGGCAAGGAGCAACAGCGTTACCAGGCTGAGTTGGATGCCTATCATGCCTATCAGGATTCGGTGCGCCGAGCCACCATGCCCGAAGTAGATAGTACGACCTATGAGGCTGTAGCCACGGAGATGACCGCTACGGCTGCCGAGCAAGCCTTGGCTGCTGCTGATGCAGCACATGCCCGTGAGGTGGAGATGTTTGGTCAGGAGTTGACCGAAGCTGCCGAGGCGGAGGCTGCAGAGCTGGTTGTAGAGAATGAGGTGATGACGGTGCGTTTCACCACCCGTGGTGCGCAGATTGCCGGTGTTACGCTCAAAGAGTACACGAAGTATGGCCCGAAGGAGCATCGCACGGAGCCGGTCGAGATGTTTGATTCGGCCGCAGAGCGTTTCAACCTCTCGTTCTTTGTGCGTCGTGGGTTGCACGATGTGAAGGTCTCGACGGCCGATTACACCTTTGTGGCCGAGCCGGTGGCGACCAATGCCGAGGGTGCGCAGGTGGTAACGATGCGTCTTGCCGTAGCCCCGGGTGCCTCGTTGGTCTACGAATACCTTATATATAATACGAAGAGCGCAGAGCGCGATTACCTGATTGATTTTCGGGTGCGCTTCGATGGTATGAGTCCTTACCTCTCGAATCAAACCTCGTTAGCATTGGATTGGACGAGTCGTACCTACCAAAACGAACGTGGCTTCGAGAATGAGAATATGTACACGACGTTGGCCTATCGCTTCCCCGGTGAGGATTCGATCGAGGAGCTCGGTATCAGTGAGGGTTCGAAATCGGATGATACGTCGAGCCATCTGGATTGGGTAGCCTTCAAGCAGCAGTTCTTCTCATCGGTGTTCATCGCCCCGAATCTGTTGCATGGCGCACAGATGGCCTTCGAGACGGCCGCTCCCGGGTCGGGCTATATCAAGCAGTTTGCCCTGCAGACGGCGGTGGATTATACGGCCCAGACCGAGGGGTATGACTTTGCCTTCTATTTCGGTCCGAACCAATATTCGATTCTGCGCAAGGTGGCTGTGAGCGACGAGCCGCTCTACCTGGAGCGTTTGATTCCGCTCGGGTGGGGTATCTTTGGCTGGATTAACCGTTGGGTCGTGATTCCGGTCTTCGATCTGTTGCGTAATCACATCGCATCGTTCGGTATCATCATCCTGATTTTGGCTGTGCTGATTCGTCTGGTTATCTCGCCGCTCACCTACAAGAGTTATGTGTCGATGGCCAAGATGCGTCTGATTAAGCCCGAGATGGATGCCTTGGCCGCGAAGTATCCCAAGCAGGAGGATCAGATGAAACGTCAGCAGGCAACCATGGAGCTCTATCGCAAGGCGGGTATCAACCCGATGGGTGGTTGCATCCCGATGCTGATTCAGATGCCGATTCTGATTGCCATGTTCCGATTCTTCCCCGCTTCGATTGAGTTGCGTGGCGAGTCGTTCCTCTGGGCCCACGACCTCTCGTCGTATGACAGCGTGCTGGATCTGCCCTTCTCGATTCCGTTCTATGGCGATCATATCTCGCTCTTTGCCCTGCTGATGGCCGCTTCGACCTTTATCTTCTCGTGGATTAACTACCAGCAGACCGCTTCGTCGCAGCCACAGATGGCCGGCATGAAGTTCATGATGCTCTATTTGATGCCGCTCATGCTGCTCGTGTGGTTCAATGGTTATGCCAGCGGTCTTTGCTACTACTATCTCTTGTCGAATATCTTGACCATCGGTCAGACCTATATCGTGCGTCACATGGTGGATGACAATAAGATTCGTCTGGCGATGGAGGCCAATGCAGCCCGCAAGTCGAAGGGTAAGAAGTCGAAATTCCAGCAACGCTACGAGGAGCGTATGCGTGAGTTGCAGCAGATGCAGCAGCAACAGCAGGCTCACAAGAAATAATGCAGCATAAACCGTCAAAAAAAACAGCGCAAAATGCGCTGTTTTTTTTTGTCCATCGCTTGCGAATTTGAGAAAAAAACTTATTTTTGCATATTGGAGAGAAGAATCAATTTTGCAAACGGAAGCCTCTACTCCGGGATGCCTCCCTTGCCGAGCCAACCGTGTTAGGGAGCGGAGGTAGGGTACAAGAGAAAAAGAGAAAGCGTATGAAACGATTTGTTCGACTGCTTCTCGTGGCTATGGTAGCCGTGTGGGGCATGGCATGCAGTGAGGAGCCTTATCCTCACTTCTCAGATTTGACGCCTGAACCGAAGGATGAATACCTTGGTGAGGCGCGCTCAATTCATCTGAAACATGGTTTCGAAAAGTTTGCCGAACGCAATGTGACGCTCTATGTCCGCACGGATGAGGGGGCGCTTATCAAGCGTAAGGCCACGCGCAAGAGCAGTGTGCTGGGTGGTGCACACCTTGCGCTGGACCATGGTCTGAAGGATGGCCGTTACGAGTTGCTCTACCTGGAATATGACCTGCCGGAGGCGGATCGGGTCGAGGGGTTCAAGAAGGGCCATTTCGGTCTGTCGTGCCGTGTGGAGATTGCCCAGGGTGAGGTGCAACTGCTCGATACGTGGGATGCGACCTTCCGCTATTATGGTAAGGGTACGGCGGAGAATCCGTTCCGTATCTCCAGCTATGACCAGATGATTCAACTGACGCTCGATGTTGCCAATACGAGCCTGTTGACCGACGAACAGATCAAACAATGGGAGGAGACCCATTTCTTGCAGACGGCCGATATTAATGGGCGCGATATGGCAAGACATTGCAGCCGTCAATACGGCTGGATTCCCATCGGTTTCCTCAATACGACCCCCTTCCGTTCGACTTTTGATGGCGGTGGCTACAAGATTACGGGACTGGAAATCACACGCAGTTCCACGTGTTGCGTGGGTCTGTTTGGCTACACCCACGGGGCCTGTATCCGAAACGTGCATTTGACCGATGCCACGATCGAGGGTGACTTTGCTGTGGGTGGTATTGCGGGTACCACCATCTCGAGTGAAGGCGAACGACGTGTTACTGTTTTTGAGAATTGTACGGTGGAGTCCTCGTCGATTACGAGCCACGAGGGTGGCTATGGTGTCGGCGGTTTGCTGGGCTGCGTCGATGAGCTGACGGTAGCGAGCCTCCATAAGTGCCGTTCGCTGGGCAATACCATTTCGGCCACGATGAATGCCGGTGGTATGGTGGGTGTGGGTGCCCGCAGCTCGGCGGTGATTGTCGGCTTGAGCGAGAATAGCAGTACGGTAACGACCGATTACGGATGCGTGGGCGGTATTGTGGGTGTATGCGATTCGCTCAACATGGCTGCATGTATCAATCGTGGTGCGATTAACGGCGCAGTACGTTATGTGGAAGGGGATGAGAATAACGGCATGTCGAATCTCGGTGCCGGTGGTATCGTCGGTGGTACGGGTATGTCGGTCTTTACGGGGTGTGTGAACGAGGGTGTTGTGCAGGGCCGCATAGGTGTCGGTGGCATCTTGGGCAGTACACGCTTTACGGGAACCTTCGAGGGGGAAGATTATGTGTGCCAGAATGCCATTTTCCTCTATTGCGGTAATAGTGGCTCGGTGGCAGGTGAGTATATCGTGGGCGGCATCTGCGGTGAGGCGCAGGTAGGTGCTACGGGGTGCTACAACGCCGGACCGATTATCGCTTCAGGCTCGGGTGCCGGAGGTATCCTTGGCGTCTCGCAGATGGCCATCTGCGAAAACAACGTCAATACCGGTACAGTGACTGCCGATACGCATGCAGGCGGTATTGCCGGTATCACGTGGGTCGGGAACTACATGATTAACCACAACTATGGCAGTATTTATGCCGCCAATGGTTATTCGGCCGGTATTCTGGCTAATGGCGGTCGTGATATTACGATGAACTACTGCGGTAATTTTGGTCCGATTAGCAGCTCGTCGTCCTCCGATCCGATTGCCGGTCTGTTGGCCGAATGTGGTGATTTTATCGAGGCGCACACGCTCATTCCCGATGAGGCCAAATATGCGATTGCGGGATTTGAGATTGTGCTTGGCGTTGTGGGTCTTGCAGGTATACCGCTCGCTTTTGTCCATACGACCAACGCCGTTGCGAATGGTTTGATGACCGCCTTTTCGGCCGTGACATTTACGGCCTCGACCCTCTGTTGGCTCTATGATGATATTTTACACTCCTATGGTATCTATGGTTGCCTGGAGATGCTCGATATCGAGAAGATGTCACAAGAGACCAGGGAGGCGATCGAAGCACAGTTGGCGCAGGCCAAGACCGTTCAGCAGGCGATGCGTAGCAGCTTTGCACCCTCATCGTTTATCTTCTCGAGCAATATGCTCTCGTATGAATATCCGAACAATGTGCAAAAGATGATTGCTTTCTGCGCCTCCGAGGGGGGTGACGAGCAGTACAACGAAGCCTTGCAGGCGGAGCGTATAGCGACAATCGACGATACGATTGAGAAGGAGAATAGTAAAATGGTTAACCACCAGATTGTGTCGGGTGTGGCGATGCTCCTGGGTGCTGTTGCTACGGTTGCCGGAGCTGCGGCATTGATTCTCGGCTCAGGGGGTACGGCTCTTCCTGCAGTCATTGCTTCGATGGCGGGCTTTGCCAGTGGTGTGATGGGTGGTGTGAATACCATCGTTCAAACCGCTACGGCTACCGAATATAATCTGGAAGAGATTAATGAGTGTGTCAATAGCGGCTCAATCTCCTGCCCGAGTTCAAATGCCAAGGCCGGTGGTATCGTGGGCGTTCTACATGACTATGGCACGGTGGCCGATTGCCTGAATACAGGTGCCGGCTCGGGTGGTGGAGGCCATCTGGTAGGGCAGGTACGCAGCGAGACCACGCTGCGCAATTCGCTCTCGATTGCTCCCGCCTCCTCGTGGGCGAAGATGGCCGGTGAGGATGGCCACGATAACACCTCGTCGGGACTCTACTACTGCGTTGATGCGGAGAACATGGTGGCCTCGACAGCCGATGTCGTGGGTACCTCTGCATCGGGTCTTACCCTC
This sequence comes from Alistipes sp., assembly GCA_017623115.1. GTDB lineage: Bacteria > Bacteroidota > Bacteroidia > Bacteroidales > Rikenellaceae > Alistipes. The sequence continues at coordinate 76,114 of JAGAPT010000026.1, read as the reverse complement.
GAACAGATTGCCCGAAAGGAGAGCTTTGTAGGGTGGGATATCGATGGTAAGAGCTGCTGGACGATTCCTGCACATGTGCAGAAACCCTTCCCGATTCCCGATATGTCGAAATATACGAAATAGTAACAACGAATCACCTAATGATGACCCCTATGAAACGTAAGTTGAGTTTTCTGATGATTCTGTGGATGGCGGCTTTGTGCTGCTGTGTCTCTTGCTCTGACCATGATGAGGATATGTGGATATTGCCCAAGTCGGAGGTTGAGCAGATTGATGGCCTCTATCATGTCAATTTCTACCTGCCTCCGCGCTGGGAGGTGGCGGATATCCATAGCGATGTTACGTTGCAGTTTTTCTCGTTGGAGGGACGTGCCGAACCCTATGAATATGCGGCCGTGCTGGAAAACAAGGGCCATCACTGCATTTCGTTTGTGATTGACCCCGCATCGAACGAGGATTTGCCTTCGGGCGAATATCTCTTGCGAGGCATCGGGCCGTTGGGACGCAAGTTCCTTTCCCGCATGCAGGTCGATGTCAAGGAGCGTGTGGTGCAGTACCTCAGAGAGGCTCCGCATATGGTTGGCTTCAGCAAAGGTAAGGGTACAGCCGATGAACCTTACGAAATTGCTGATGAGTATGATTTCGATGATTTGATTTTTGCGCTTCACGATGATCCTACCTATGCACGCGATGTCTACTTCAAGCAAACCGACAATATCCTCTTGATAAGCAGCGATGGCCTTGTCGATGAGAATGGTTGGTTCAGCGAGCATTTTGCCGGACACTACGATGGTGGTGGATTTTCCATCTCGGGTCTTTACTATCAGGGTAAGGGTAACCAGATTGGCCTGTTCCGCACGTTGAAGAGCGGTGCGGCGATTTCCAATCTGACGCTCAATATCTCGTCGCTTTCGAGTACCGGAAACGAAATCGGAGCCTTGGCCGGCGCGGTTTCAGGAGTAGTGTCCGTATCGAATTGTACGATCATGGGCCACATGAAGGGTTATGATCGTGTGGGCGGTTTGTTTGGCTATGCAAGTTCGAACTCCAACGTGCAGGTAAACAATGTCGAGATGTCCATCTCGATCTCCGACAGCAACAATTATGTGGGCGGATTGCTGGGCTATGCCGATATATATTCGCATATCAAATTTTCCGACATCAAAACCGAACGGGCTTCATTCGAGGTTCATGGTAACGACAATGTCGGAGGGTTGATCGGTGCCTCGTTATGTGCAACGATTACGCTCACCAACTGCCATTTGAAGCATAGCGTCTACTCGGCAACGGAGGTGGTTACCGTGAGTGGCCATTCCTATGTCGGAGGTCTGATTGGCAGCTATACGGATGTAGGAGAGACGGCCGGCTATCGTCCGGGAGAGATGTGGGTAGAAACCAAACCCTTGACAATCCTGAATTCTTCGACTTGTTTCCCGCTGAAAGCTGAAGGTGATCATGTCGGAGGCATTGCGGGTAAAACCTACGGTGAAAAAGGATTCGAAGAGATTCGTTTTAAGAGTGTGATGGCCTCCTGTTCGGTAACCGGTGCTGACAATGTCGGTGGTTTTATCGGCACTCACGAAAACGCGCAATGCACCTTTCTTGATTGCTCGGTACAGGCGGCGAACTTCAATGTTGTAGCTGTCAGCGGCGCAAATCATGTAGGCGGATTTATCGGTAACACGAACTATTCCTTCACTCCCCTCAGTTTCAGTTCCGTTCGTGTCAGTTCGAATGTGGTTGGTTCGGGCAACTATGTGGGCGGATTTGCCGGTAAAGGATGGGGCAAGTGCCCGCTCAGTTCCTTTCAGTTTGAGCCGACGATGAAGGTGCAGGGTAAGGAATATGTAGGCGGTTTTGCTGGAGAGTGGGCCGGTTCACTTGATGGTGAGCATCCCATCACGCTTACCTATGGACAGGCGACCATTCCCAAGGCTCCGGATACGGCTGATTTTGCTGTGAAGGTCTATGGTGAACGATTTGTGGGAGGTCTTGTAGGTCAATTGGTGCAACCCGGTTGGACGGGTACGATTCAAAATATACACGCACGCTGCGAGGTCCACGGAGGCTATAATACGGGCGGCCTTGTGGGTTATAAAGGGCTTGGAACATTGATTGCTAATTGTGCCGTCTCCGGTACGGTCGAGGCTTCGGGCGAGAATTGTGGTGGTGTTATCGGCAAAGTGGCGGGCTCGGAGGTGCGTCATTGCATCAACTATGCAACTGTGACTGGCGCGTCGGATACCGGTGGTATTATTGGGTATATGGTGCGCGAAAGTTCGACAAATCCCACTGTGGACTATGCAGTCAATGTGGGACGTATCACCGGAACAGGGCGTGTAGGAGGTGTTGTCGCCGGCATCAAGATCGGAACCGACGATTTGCATGATATTGTGACCTATTGCGCCAACTTTGGTGCGATACGCTGCAATGACGGCTCGGTGTCGATTGGTAATAAGGCCTATGGAGGCATCGTAGGGGATAGCTTCGAGGCTGGTTCACGCGTGGTGGGTTGTGCAAACCATGGCACGGTATCGGGTAATATCTCGGCGCACGGAGTGGGCGGTATTGCCGGTTCGATGGGTAATGATCCCGATGGTGCAGATTCCAAGGATGCGTATAATTTTGTAGTGAGCAATTGTATCAATACGGGAAATCTTTCGAATGAAAATGCCGATGCGCATATCGGTGGTATTCTCGGCTATGCCGAGGAGGGAGATGATGGCTTCCATCCCGATGCCGCGGTATTGGGGTGCTTGAATAAGGGCCGAATTACCTCCAAGCAGGAGTGGACGACCGGCGATATCGTAGGTGAGTTGGATTGGTATGGCCATATCGAATATTGCAGCTGCATTCCGAAGAGCCAACTCTCCGACTATGGCTATCACATATGGGAAGGTGGCGTGAAGTATGATGCTTTGCTTTGGGAGAGTTATCGTGTACGCAATATCGTGGAGTACACCTCGACGTCGGCCGATGCGTATAAAGCGTTGGGAACGACCTATTGGGTAATGCCGTCGGGTACGGGCTATCCCACGTTGAAGGATTGTCCGTTCCAACATACGACGTATGTACAATAAGGAAAGCCGAACGAGCGGGGGCTGCTTAACCACCTGGTTAAGCAGCCCCCTTTGTTTATGAGGTTTGTTGTGTGCTACTCGACGTAGAGCACCAATCCTTTGAGGTATTCACCCTCGGGATGGTAGATGTTAATCGGGTGGTCGGCCGGTTGGGTCAGCTGGTGCAGGATACGCACCTTGCGACCGGCGATGGCTGCGGCCGAGAAGACCGTCGTGCGGAACAACTCCTTCGATACGGCCTGCGAGCAGGAGAAGGTGAACAGAATGCCGCCCGGCTTGATTTGCGACAAGGCACGTGCATTGAGTCGCTTATAGCCCTGCATGGCATTTCCGAGCACCTTGTGATGTTTGGCAAAGGCGGGCGGGTCGAGGATAATCAGGTCATAGCGAGAGCCGATATCGCGCAGATACTCGACGGCATCGGCCGCCACCTCCGTATGAGGGATGCGGTCACCGAAGTTCAGGCGCATGTTTTCGGCAGCAAGATGCACGGCACGCTCCGACGAATCGACCGAGCAGACTTCAACGGCACCGCCCTCGGCAGCATAGACCGAGAAACCGCCCGTATAGCAGAAGGTGTTGAGCACGGTGCGCCCCTTCGAGTAGCGTTTCACCAGTTCGCGGTTCTCACGCTGGTCGAGGAAGAACCCGGTCTTTTGTCCCTCCTCCCAGTTGACGGCAAACTGCAAGCCGTTCTCGAGCACGACCTGCGAAGGTTGGTGTGACGAGCCCCACAGGTAACCATCCACCGCTCCGAGGTTGGCCTTGAAGGGGAGCGTCTGCGACGATTTGTCGTAGATGGCCGTGATGCGTTCGCCATAGCAGGTGCGAATCGCCTCGGCAATGGCCATGCGGGCGTGATACATGCCCACCGAGTGGCACTGCACGACAGCCGTCGTGCCGTAGATGTCAACGACCAATCCCGGCAACGAATCGCCTTCACCATGAATGAGACGATAGCAGGTGGTGGTGGAACACTCGGTGAGGCCCAACGTGTTGCGCACATCGTGTGCGATGGCGATACGACGGTTCCACCACGCCTGGTCGATGGGCTCCTGCTCGAACGAGAGGACACGCACGGCTATCGAGCCAATCTGATAGTGTCCCTGTGCGATGAAATCGCCATTGCGGGTGTATACCTCAACGAGAGCACCCTCGCGGATATCCTGTTCGTTCTCCGCCTTGATGTGGTCGATAGCTCCCGAGAAGATCCAGGGATGACGACGCTGGAGCGACTCCTCCTTTCCGCGGCGCAGGATGATTTGTGGTGTGAACATATCGGTGTGTTAATTTGCTGTTTTCGGTATTTGTTGCAACCGTTGGAAGATGCGGATGCAGACCCAGGCATCGGTGGCTGCATAGAGTTGTTGCTTTCCGGTCAGCGCAGTCGACTCCCAGTTGCTGAGGCGTTGTGCTTTGGAGACCCGCTGACCCAAGACGATTGCTGACATCTTGCGCAGGCTCTTCTCCTCGATGCCCCATGCTCCGACCTCCTGTTGCAGGTCGATGAACCCGGCAGGGCGGAAGTGGCGCAACTGGCTCAACGACCGCAGGTCGCCGGCTACGTCGGCCCCGATTTTAGGCAATTTCGGGTTCTCGAGCAGGCGCAAGATGGCCTTTGAGAGGGGGATGCGATTCAGCCGAAAGAGGTAACACCGCTTCTCGGAGGAGAGCTGCAGGAGCGACACCCGATAGCTCACTCCTACCTTGAACGAGGGGCGGGTTTCGGTATCGAAGCCGATGCAGGGTTGCGATGCCAGGTAGCGACACGCCTCCTCGATTTGCTCTTCACGGTCGATGACATGAATCTCGCCTGCGAACTCGATAGCCGGCAGTTGTGCCGTCTGTTCGTTGTCAATCTTTGCTATGAAGGGTGCTGCTGTGGCCATGGTTGTGCGCTAACTCGTGCAAAGGTACGCAATAAATTCGGCAAAATGGCTATCGGGCCCGAATTTTTATCACTCCCTCCTTGTCGAGTACCACGCGGTCGGTATCGATGAGCCGTCGCAGTGCCGAGGCAATCTCCTCGGGGGAGTGTTGCAACTCCTCGGCCAACGTATGAGGGTCGACGGGGCGTACCTCAAGGCGTTGCAAAAGCTGTTGCGTAAGGGTGTCATCTTCGGGACGTGAGGCTTTGGCTGCTCGGCGTTGTGCCAGGCAGAGGTCGCAGATGCCACAAGAAGTGCCGGTGCCCGCAGCTCCGAAATACTCCTCGAGGAATTGACTGCGGCAACGCTCCTCGTTGGCTGCGTATTGGAGCATCTGTTCGAAGCGTTCGTGGGTGAGCTCCTTGCGACGCAGGTAGGTTGCGGGAGCGATGTAGAGGTCTTCGCGGGGTAGTCGCTCCTCATTCAGGTAGAGGATGGGTGAGCTGTTTGCCGGAATATAACGAATGACCCGCAGCTGCCAAAGCCGGCGCAGGTGCTCACGTACCCGTTCGACCGTATAACCGCTCCATGTGGCGATTTCCCGCTCGTCGATGGGTTGGAAATCGTTGAAGACACCGTTGTAGAGACGAAGCAGGGTGCGGATGAAGTGGTCGAGCTCGTCGTGGCGGATGCGCAACTTATAGAGGTCGTCACGACTCACGGTGAAGAGGATGCGGGCGGGATGTTCCCGAGCGTCGGTCAGCGTGAGGTAGCCGTTGAGTTGCAGGAGCTTGATGGCGCACGTTACCATCCCCTCGTAGAGGTGTTCGCGGGCGCAGAAGTCGAAGATGTTGAAGGCAAACGAGGCTCCACCGCCATCGCCGATGGCAATACCGAGGTAGGAGCAGAGTTTGTCGTAGATATCTTTGACGCGCTCCAGCGGTGGAAACTCCTGGTCGAAACGTCGAATGATGCGGTCGTGGTCATCCGAGGCGACGAGCAGGAGGGCGTAAGCCCGTTTTCCGTCACGTCCGGCACGTCCTGCCTCCTGGTAGTAACTTTCGAGCGAATCGCACATCGTGTAGTGCACCACAAAGCGGACATCGGCCTTGTCGATACCCATGCCGAAGGCGTTGGTGGCGACCATGACACGCACCACCCCCTGCATCCACTCCTCTTGGCGCATCGAGCGTTCGGAGTGGGCGAGGCCTCCGTGGTAGGCCGTAGCCGTGATGCCCTCTTCACGGAGCATCTCGGCAACCTGCTCGGTGGCCTCACGCGTGCGTACATAGACGATACCGGCCCCCTCGACATTGCGCAGCAGGCGCAACAACTGACCATTCTTGTCGTCGGTGTGGCGCACGCTGTAGGAGAGGTTGGGGCGGGCAAAACTGCTACGTAGCAGATGCGGCTCGGCGAAGTGCAGGTTCTCCATGATATCACGTTGCACGAGCTCGGTGGCCGAGGCGGTGAGTGCCAAGACGGGCACATCGGGCAGCATGGTGCGTAGTTCGGCAATACGCAGGTAGGAGGGGCGGAAGTCGTATCCCCATTGCGAGATGCAGTGCGCCTCATCGACCGCCAGCAGTGAAACGTTCATGCGGGTAACACGGGCACGGAAGACCTCCGTGGCCAAGCGTTCGGGGGCGACATAGAGAAATTTCACGTCGCCGTAGACGCAGTTGTCGAGGGCAATGTCGATTTGACGGGCCGACATGCCGGAGTGAATTGCCACGGCATTGATTTTTCGGGCTCGGAGACGATCCACCTGGTCCTTCATGAGGGCGATGAGGGGTGTCACGACGATGCAAAGACCCTCGCGGGCGAGTGTCGGTACCTGATAGGTGAGCGACTTGCCGCCACCCGTGGGCATCAGGGCGAGCGTGTCGCGTCCGGCCATGACCGACATGATGATTTCACGTTGCATGGCCCGAAACTCGCTATACCCCCAATAGCGGTGGAGAATGTCGTATAGTCGTTGCTCGGTCGCTCCCATACTGCAAAGATAGGAATAAGTGAGGGCAAAAGCAAGTTGAAGTGCATTTTGCCGAGCGGGAGTATCTAAGGCGATCAAAGATACAAATTCAAACTCGTTGTGTTTTTTTTGCCAAATTTTTGGCATTGCGCTCGGCTTTCACTATCTTTGTCCCATGAAAATTGCTGAAAAATATAAAGTTCGCGAGATGGCCGGGGAGCACATCATCGTTATGCCGGGGACCTATGGTGCCGATATGACACGCGTTATATCACTCAATGCTACGTCGCTCTACTTGTGGCAGGAGTTGCAGGGGCGCGAGTTTGAGGTGGCTGATGTGGTGGCTCTGCTGGTTGAACACTATGACGTCGATGCCGCAACGGCCGAGCGTGATGCTGCAGCGTGGATGGAGCAGTTGCGCAGTTGCGGGGTCGTGGAATAAACCATAGAAACAGAGACAAAAACAAAGCATAAACATGTTGCAGTTGCGTCGGATCACCCTCTTGTTACTCACCTGTGCCTATCTCGTGGCCACGGGTGCAGGGGCTGTATTGTCGCTCTGCTGTCCTTGCGTCGAGATGCATCAACACACGCCGTGTTGTTGCTGCCATGCCACGCAGCACCATGTCGAAACCGATATGGAGGCCGATGCGCTCTTCAAAGCTGTATGTTGTGATGATTTGCACTCCAACGAGCAACGTCTCTATACGGCGGGCGAGGAGGATGCGTTGCGACGCATGTTGCGTACATGCCCATCATTTGAGTTTGTTGTTGCCTCGGTGAACATGACCGAGGGGCTGACCTGCGATGAGCAGGGAGCCGTGCTCCTCGCACGACTAAAAGTCCCACAGCTGACGGCTGCGTGGATCGCTTCTAAGGCACTTCGTGCCCCTCCCGTTATGGCATAACTACCGTTTGACTGTCGGCAAAGGGTCGGCAGACACTGTTGTTATAAACCATAATGAATGAGGAAATATCAATGAAAATCAAATCTTTAAGTCTGTTGTTTACGTTGCTCGCAACCGCCTTCTCGGTGCGGGCACAAGCCTTGCAGGGCAAAGTGTTGGATGCTGCCGGTCAGCCGCTGATTGGTGCTTCAGTCTATTGGGCCGGCACGACGGTTGGTGCCAGCAGCGATGTGGAAGGTGGCTTTGCCGTCTATCGGGTCAAGGGCTATGACCGCCTGGTAGCCTCCTATCTGGGTTACCGCAACGATACGTTGCAGGTGGCAGCCGGTGTCGAGCGCATCGATTTCCGCCTCGAAGCCGATGGCGTGGCCGTAGAGGATGTCGTCATCGAGGGTACGCAGAGCGGTAACTATGTCAAGCGTGACGGTATTGTCAAAAACGAGATGATTTCGTTTGCCGGTCTGTGTAAGATGGCTTGCTGCAACCTGGCCGAGTCGTTCGAGAACTCAGCCTCGGTAACCGTCGGTTATAGCGATGCCATCTCGGGAGCCCGTCAAATCAAGATGCTGGGTCTGGCCGGTACCTATACGCAGATTCTGGATGAGAATCGCCCCATCATGCGAGGCCTGAGTGCTCCCTATGGATTGAGCTATACACCCGGTATGTGGCTCAATTCGATTCAGGTGTCGAAGGGTGTTGCTTCGGTGGCAGCAGGCCACGAGGCAATCACCGGACAGATTAACCTCGAGCATCGCAAGCCCACTGACGAGGAGCGTCTCTTCGTGAACCTCTATCTCGATGATGAGTTGCGCCCCGAGATTAACCTCTCGTCGGCCATTCCGCTGACCGAGGATAAACGCCTCTCGACCATCATCCTCTTCCACGGCTCGGCCGATACGGATGTACGCGAGATGGACCACAACCACGACGCCTTCCGTGACCAGCCCGAAACGAATCTCTTGTCGCTGTCGAATCGCTGGCTCTACCAGTCGAAGAGTGGTGCACAGGTTCGCTGGGGCTTCAAACTCTTGCAGGAGAATCGCCTGGGCGGTATGATGGATTACGAAGATGGCGACGAGGAGCGACAGCTGATGCTCGAAAACTGGGATTGGGCCACGAAGAGCGTCGATATGCCGGCCTATGGCTCGCATATCCGCAACCGTGAGGCCGGAGCCTATTTCAAGGTCGGTATGCCGCTCGGTGCTGCGGTCTACGATGCCGAGAACGACGAGGAGTTGCGCTCGAACATGGCCATTGTGGCCGATTTCGACCACTATGACGAGAAGGCTTACTTCGGTTTGAACGACTATCTCGGCAGTGAAAATACCGTTTCGCTCAATCTTGCTTATAACCACTATTTTACACCCCGTTCGTCGCTCATCCTCGGTTTGCAGTCGCACCATACCTCGACCAATGAGCAGGTGTTGAATCGTACACCCTGGATTGTAGGTGGTGAGCAGATAGGCTATCTGCTCGACCGCAACGAAGAGGAGGTGGGCCTCTATGGCGAGTACACCTATGCCATCAAGGAGAAACTGTCGCTCGTAGCGGGTATCCGTGGCGATTACAACGCCTACTACGACCGCCTGTTCTGCACGCCGCGTGGCCATATTCGTTGGAACATCACGCCGATGACCACCTTGCGCCTCTCGGCCGGTTTGGGCTATCGCTCAACGAACCTCTTTACCGACAACATCGGCATCCTGACGACAGGTCGTCGCATCGTCTTCAACGATGGCGTGACGACTTCGAAGGATTGGTTCGAAGAGTTCGACCGCATGGAGAAGGCGACGACCTTTGGTGGCTCGCTGACCCACACCTTCTCACTCTGGGGGTTGGAGAATGCAACCATCAGCTTCGACTACTTCCGTACCCAGTTCTCGCATGCCGTGGTGGTGGATCAGGAGTGGAATCCGGCGTTGATTAATATCTACACCTCGGATGATAAATCCTATACGGATACCTATCAGGTTGACTTCTCGTGGACTCCGGCCGAGCGATTGGATATCTTTGCCACGTTCCGTTATACGGATAGCGAGATGACGATTCGTCGTCCCGATGGTACGACGGCTCGCGTCGAGCGTCCGTTGGTGAACAACTACAAGACACTGCTCAATATTCAGTATGCTACGCGCTTCCGTCGCTGGGTGTTCGATGCTACGGCCCAACTGAACGGCTCGGCTCGCATCCCGACCCAGACGGGCAATTTGGCTGACGACAGCCACTCGCCCGAGTATCCGATGTTCTATGCCCAGGTAACCCGTAAGGTGGGTAAATTCGACCTTTATGTGGGTTGTGAGAATATCGCCGACTATCGTCAGAAGGTGCCTATTGTCGGAGCCGAAAATCCCTATTCGACCACCTTCAACTCGATGAACATCTGGGGTCCGTTGATGGGTCGCAAGTTCTATTTCGGCTTGCGTTTCAACCTCTATTAAATCGCAATATCAAACAATTAAACAACTTAAACAACCATGAAAAAACTGATGATGATTTGCCTCGCCCTCATGCTGGGTGCAGGCGTGTGCATGGCACAGAAGCCGGCCAAGAAGGCCGAGAAGCAGGTGAAGACGACCGTCTTTGTGACGAACCTCGATTGCCCGAACTGCGCCAAGAAGGTCGAGAACAACGTACCGTCGCTGGGTAAGGGTATCAAGGATCTGCAGATTGACCTGAAAACGCGCGAGGTAACGGTGACCTACGACGCCTCGAAGAATGATGATGCCACGATTATCAAGGGCTTCGAGAGCCTGAAGGTCAAGGCCGAGGTGAAGAAATAGTTTATACCAATTCGTAATCCCCATCCGATGAAAAAGGTGGTAACCTTCGGCGAATTGATGGTGCGTCTGACGCCACCGTCGTTCGACCGTTTTACGCAGAGTAGCCGTTTCGAGGCCAATTTTGGTGGCAGTGAGGCCAATGTAGCGGTTTCGCTGGCCAACTATGGCCTGCGCAGCGAGTTCGTAAGCTGCCTGCCTGCCAATAAAATTGCCGATGCGGCATTGGCCGATTTGCATCGCTACGGCGTTTCGACCGAGCGTGTGGTGCGCAAAGCGGGTCGCATGGGCCTCTACTATATGGAGGAGGCGGTGGCGATGCGTTCGTCACAGGTGGTCTACGACCGTGTCGACTCGGCCTTTGAGGGGGTAGAACCGGGGAATATCGATTGGGATGCAGCCTTTGCTGATGCTGATTGGTTCCACTGGTCGGGTATCTCGGCTGCGGTGAGTGCTGGTGCGGCTGCGGTGTGTGCCGAAGCGATTGCTGCGGCACGTCGGCACGGCCTTGTTGTCTCGTGCGATATCAACTACCGTCGCAACCTTTGGAAGTATGGGAAACGCCCCTCGGAGGTGTTGCCTGCTTTGATGGCCGAGAGCGACATCCTCTTTGGTACGGAGTTGGAGTTTCAGCAGGCATTGGGGGTTGATATGCCGCAATTCAAGGCGGTGGATACCTCCTATCGGATGGAGATGGAGGCCTATACCCGGGCTGCCGAGGAGGTGGCGCGCCTGATGCCGCGTTGCCATACGATGGTCTTTGCCCTGCGCAACGTGCTCCATGCCCAGCACCACCTGCTGGGTGGCACGATGTGGCATCGCGGTCGGATGTACGAGGCGCGTATCTTTGATATCGAGGGGGTCGTCGATTGTGTGGGCGTGGGAGATGCTTACAACAGTGGCATCATCTATGGCATGTTGCATGACCTGCCCATCCAGCGTTCGTTGGACCTCGGAGCGGCTGCTTGTGCCTTGAAAAATACCGTGCCGGGGGACTATGCCCAATTCCCCATCGAGGAGATTGAGGCTGCGGCCGACGGGGCTATCAATGGGCGTGTGCAGCGATAGACCGTCTTTAGCCGAAAAAGGGTGTGTCCAACCAGTTTTTTGGACACACCCTTTTTTTTGATGCTGTAGCCTATCGCCCTTCGAGCCAGGCCAGGAAGTCGGTGGTGCGCGAACGGCTGACGAAGACCTCGAACTCCGGCTTGGGGTTGAGTGTAACCTTCAAGCGGTTGGAGGGGTGTTTCGAGATGCCGACAATCGACTCGACAGCCACCGTGCAGTTACGCGAGATGCGGAAGAATCGCTGTGGGTCGAGCTGCTCGGAGACTGTGTCGAGCGATGAGTCGAGGATGTAACGACGATTCTCGTTGGTCACCAGATGGGTACTCTTGTCCTCAGCGTAGATGTAGGCCACTTGTGCAATGTCGATGACCGAGAGGCGGTCGCCATACTTGACGACAAAGCGTTTTTTGTAGTTCTGCGGATTGTTGTCCGTGAGCACACGGCGTAACTCCTCGATGTCGAAGGTGGATTGGGGCGTAGTTTGCAGTGCCAGCCGACAACGCTCGATGGCCGCAGCAAGCTGCTCGGGGTTGATGGGTTTGAGCAGATAGTCGATGCTGTTGATGCGGAACGCTTTGACAGCATAGTTGTCGTAAGCGGTGGTAATGATTACCTTGCCTTTGACCTCGACTTGCGCAAAGATGTCGAAACACATGCCATCCTCCAACTCGACATCCATGAAGATGATGTCGGCGTGGTTGTCGGGTGTGCCGAGCCATTCGACAGCCCCTTGGACCGAGCTGCGAATGGCAACCACCGTCAGGTCCGGAAACTGCTTCTCGATGGCACGGCGCAGGTTGGCTTGTGCCGGAATCTCGTCTTCGATAATCAGTACGTTGTATTGGTTCATAGCAGGGGAAGTTGTACGGTATAATGGGTTTCGGTTTGGTCGATATGGATGGTGCGCTCCGAGAGATCCTCGTATTGGCGACGGATGTTTTTGAGCCCCATGCCTGTTGAGGCGTGGGTGCTGAGACGTGGTTGGAGATTGTTCGAGATAAGCAGCTGCTCGCCCTCGACGCGGATGACAACCGTCAGCGGACGCTCGGGGCTGACGACGTTGTGCTTCGTGGCATTTTCAATCAGCAGCTGCAGGCAGCAGGGGATGACATGACGATTCAGAGCCTCGGTCGGAATGTCGTAATGGACTGAGAATCCGCTGGTGAATCGCTCTTGCAGCAACTCGGTATATTTGTGGGCAAACTCCATCTCCTCACTCAGGGTGACGAGTTGCTCATCCTCATTTTTGAGCATGTAGCGATAACATTCGGCCAACTTGCGAATGAAGGCCGAAGCACGCTCGGTTTGCTGCTCCTGTACCAGGAAGTCGAGGATGTTGAGCGAATTGAAGAGGAAATGGGGGTTAATCTGCATCTTCAGTTTGTTATACTGAAACTGTGCCAGATGTTTCTTGCCTCGCTCGGTGCGCAACTCGGCTTTCGAAATAAAGAGGTAGGCGATGAGTTTGCAGAGGGCGAATAGGATGATGTCGGAGAGCAGGATGACGGCATAGAGCCTCAACAGGGGCAATAACGCAAAGGAGAGCGAGTTGCCTTTCGGAAAGTCGAAATAGACGAGTAGCGATACGACGAGCGAGAAGAGCACGATGAGCAGCATCGTCGAGAGGTGTCGCCACTCGGGATGGTTCGTTTTGCGTGGTCGCACGCTGACAAAAAAGACATTTCCGCAGAGCAATACGAGCAGGGCGAATTTATTGCCGAGCAGTTGTTGGAACTCGGTGTATACGCCCGTTTGCAGATAGTATTCGGAGTTGAAAATCAGCGTATAGGAGATACGGAACAGCAGAATCAGGGAGGCAACGGCCAGAATCTGCGAGAGGGGAGGGGTCCATTGGGTCGGCAGCTCCTGCGCCGAGCCGCGATAGCGTGCAAAGGCATAGATTGACCAACCGAGCAGCTCGGTAAAGAGGGCCGTAGTGACGGCCGAGGCCGCTGTCGGGTTATGCACGAGCAAGCCGACCACCGTCGCGCCATAACTACCCAGCAAATAGCCGGCAAAGGTGCCTACCAGCGCCAAGATGGCAATCATCTCGGCTTGCAGGTGGTGGCGGATGGCAATGATGACAATGAGGGAAACGGTCAGCACCGTCAGCGGTACATCATCCACGTAGTTGACCATACGACTCACGACAGCGATGGCTGCGTGGGCCAACGCAAAGAGGTGAATGACGGCCGGTGTCGAGATGGTTGTGGTGTGTTTCATCAGTGTCAGTTGCTGGTTTCAATTAAACGAAGTTAGGCTGTTTTTTCGATTTTTGCAAATCTTTTTTCGCTTCTTGACCGAAACGGAGCCGCTTCAGCCTCTTTCGTCCGTTACATAATGCCATTCGTCCTGTTGCATGTGCCGTTCGTCGGAAGAGGGTTGGCTTTTTCTTTACCTATTTTTATTTTTGTGTACCAAAAACCGAAAACGAACTAATTGAACATACGATGAGAAAACCTGATTTGTCGTTCTGGCAACTGTGGAACCTGAGTTTCGGGTTCTTCGGTGTCCAGATTGCTTACGCACTGCAAAGTGCCAACATCAGCCGCATCTTTGCTACGTTGGGTGCGGACCCCCACGATTTGAGCTTCTTTTGGATTCTTCCCCCGTTGATGGGTATGATCGTTCAGCCGCTGGTCGGCACCTGGAGCGATAAGACCTGGTGTCGCTGGGGACGTCGTAAGCCCTACCTCTATCTCGGAGCCTTGGTGGCCGTAGCCGTGATGGCCTTCCTGCCCAATGCCGGCTCGCTGGGTCTGACCGTGAAGATGGCCATGGCCTTCGGTCTGGTGATGCTCATGTTGCTCGATACGTCGATTAACATGGCCATGCAGCCCTTCAAGATGATGGTGGGCGATATGGTGAACGAACGCCAAAAGGCCAAAGCCTACTCGATTCAGTCGATGCTGTGCAATGCCGGCTCGCTCGTGGGCTACCTCTTCCCCTATATCTTTACTTGGATTGGTATCTCGAATGTCGCTCCCGAGGGTGTGATTCCCGACTCGGTTATCTATTCGTTCTACATGGGTGCCGCCATCTTGATTCTGTGTGTCCTCTATACGGGTGCTACGGTGCGCGAGATGAACCCTGCGGAGTATGCCGCCTTCCACAACCTGAGTGAGAAGGAGGAGGCCGAGGAGGAGAAGAAGAGCCTTTGGACACTGCTCATGCATGCCCCGAAGGCCTTCTGGCAGATTGGCTTGGTGCAATTCTTCTCGTGGGTGGCATTCCTCTATATGTGGACCTATACGAATGGTGCCATCGCCGAAACCATCTGGCAGACGACCGACACGGCTTCGGCAGCCTATCAGGCCGCCGGTGACTGGGTTGGTGTCCTCTTTGCTGTGCAGGCCGTGGGCTCGGTGTTGTGGGCGATGGTGCTCCCACTGTTCCGCAACGAGAAGGTGGCCTATGCGACCAGTCTGGTGATTGGTGGCGTGGGCTTCATCTCGACCTTTTTTATTGCGGATCAATACCTCTTATTTATCTCCTACCTCTTGATTGGTTGCGCATGGGCCGCCATGTTGGCCATGCCCTTTGCCCTGCTGACCAACTCGCTCTCGGGTGGTTCGATGGGTGCCTATCTGGGCCTGTTTAACGGCACGATTTGCCTGCCCCAGATTGTTGCAGCCCTGCTCGGAGGTGTGATTCTCTCGCTCGTAGGTGGTACGCAGGCGATGATGTTGGTCGTAGCCGGTGTCTCGCTGCTGCTGGGTGCTGTGGCCGTATTCGGTATCCAGACCCGCAAGTAGCCGTTGCGAAATGACTTTTCCCATCGATAAGTAACGCAATATAACAACAAAAACCTAAATTAAATTATTAACACTAAGTGCTATGAGAAAGTTTCTCGTAATGTGCCTGGGTTTGATGCTGTTGGGCATCGTAACCCCCCCCCTTGCACTCGCTCAACAAGGCGCGTATAAGGTGGAAGGCGTCGTGGTGGACGCTACGGGCCTGCCGGTAATCGGTGCAACGATTATCGAGGCCGGAACCACCAACGGTACGACTACCGACATCGACGGTAAGTATGTGCTGAATGTGCAGAGTGGTAATGCTGTCGTTACCATCAGCTACATCGGTTATCAGACCGTGGAGCTGGTTGCTTCGTCGGCCGCTTTGCAGAACGTAACGCTTCAGGAGGATCTGATGACCCTCGATGAGGTGGTTGTCATCGGTTATGGTGGCGTGAAGAAGAACGACATGACCGGTTCGGTGGTGGCCATCAAGGCCGAGGACATCAACCGTGGTGCCGTGACCTCGCCCGATCAGCTGATGATGGGTAAGGTGCCGGGTCTGCTCGTGACACCCGCTTCGGGTGAGCCGGGTACGGGTGCTACGATTCGTATTCGTGGTAACGCCTCGCTCAACGCCTCGAACGACCCGTTGATCGTGATCGACGGTGTGCCTGTGACGGGTGAAGGTGGTTCGGGTATGGGTAACCCGTTGGCTTCGGTTAACCCGAACGACATCGAGTCGATGACCGTCTTGAAGGATGCTTCGGCAACGGCTATCTATGGTTCGCGTGCTTCGAATGGTGTGATTATCATCACGACGAAGAAGGGTCGCGGTAAGGGTTTGCAGGTGAGCTACAATTCGAGCTACACGGTGAAGACCAATGCCGGTAAGATTGACGTGATGTCGGGTCCGGAGTATGCCGATTACATGACCAATCAGTATACGCAACTCTATCCGGCCGAGGGTGATAAGATTCAGTCGCTGTTGGGCTACAACGGCACCATCTACAACTCGGAGTGGCAGGATATGATCTATCGCACGGCCTTCACGACCGACCACAACATCTCGCTCTATGGCAACACGGAGGGTGGTCTGTTCCCCTATCGACTGACGGCCGGTTTCAACTACGACCAAGGTACGGTGAAGGGTGGTGACAACTCGCGCGTGAATGTGGGTGTAAACCTCGCTCCGAAATTCTTCGACGAGCATCTGACCGTGAACATCAACCTCAAAGCGGTTTACAACAAGCAGAATGCTACGAACAATGCAGTGGGTGATGCCCTTTCGTATGACCCCACCAAACCGGTGCATTTCCTCAACGCTGATGGTACGGTGAACTACAACACGGCCAATGGCTACTACAACCATGGTACCTTTGCTGCCGATGGCTCGTTCTCGCCCAACGTGAACTCGAACGTCAACCCGCTCTCGTCCTTGAACGACTGGGTACAGTACACCTCGACGTGGCGTTCGATTGGTAACATGCAGCTCGACTATAAGATTCACGGGCTGGAGGATTTGCGCCTGAACCTGAATCTCGGTTACGACGTCTCGGAGACCAGCGGTACGAACTACAATACGCTCGGCTCGTTCAACAGCATTAAGGCGGGTGCCGAGGATGCCTATTCGAACTGGCGCGATTACAATGCCAACACCCTGTTGGAGTTCTACGCCAACTACAACAAGGAGTTCGGTATTCACCGTGTGGATGTGATGGCCGGTTATTCGTGGCAGCACAACTATGTAAAGAATCGCAGCCTGACCTATCTGAACAACGACCGTGGTACCTACCACCCGTCGAGTGCTTCGGTTGAGTCGCGTCGTCCGCACACGCATAAGGAGTACTTCCTCGTGTCGTTCTTCGGCCGTTTGAACTACTCGATTAACTCGAAGTACCTCTTCACCTTCACGATGCGTGAGGATGCTACGTCGCGCTTCTCGAAGGATAACCGCTGGGGCTTCTTCCCCTCGGCTGCCTTTGCATGGAACATCGCCCAGGAGAACTTCCTGAAGGATTCGCAGACGCTGACCGCCTTGAAACTGCGTTTGGGCTGGGGTCAGACCGGTCAGCAGGATATCGGCTCGGATTACTATCCCTATATCCCGACCTACAACTATAACAACAGCGATAAGATTCAGTATATCGACGGTATCATCGGTACGATGGCTCCGAATGCTTATAACTCGAACATCAAGTGGGAGACCACGACGACCTACAATGCCGGTATCGACTTCGGTTTCTTGTCGGGTCGCATCAATGGTAGCCTCGACTACTACTACCGTCAGACGACCGACCTGTTGAGCGACGTGGACATCCCGACGGGTATGAACTTCACGAACCGCCTGAAGCAGAACATCGGTGAAATGATGAACCAGGGTGTCGAGCTCTCGTTGAACCTCGTGCCCATCCAGACCGAGGATTGGAACTGGTCGGTGAACCTGAATGGTACGTGGCAGCAGACCGAGATTGGTGACCTGAATGGTAACTATGTGAAGGTCGGTGAGACGATGTCGGGTACCGGTGGTGGCTCGGCCATCCACTACAAGGGTTATCAGCCCTACACCTTCTACCTCTATCAGCAGGCTTACGATGCCAATGGCAAGGCCCTGCAGAACACCTATATTGACCGTGATGGCGATGGTACGATTTCGGAGAATGACCGCTACATCACCGGTTGCAGCGCAACGCCCGACTTCTACTACGGTATCAGCACGCAGCTGACCTATAAGAATTGGGACTTCGGTATCAACGCGCACGGCTCGATTGGCAACGAGGCGATCAACAAGATGGCAGTAGACAACTCGACCACCTACATGGGTTCGTTGGCCTACGACCACTTGCGTAACTTCAACGAGTATCACTTCCGCACGGGCTTCACGGGTCAGAATGACTCGAACCAGGCCTACTCGGACTTCTTCATCGAGGATGCATCGTTCTTCCGTGTCGATGACATCAACCTTGGTTACACGTTCCGTGAGGTGGGTAAGTCGAAGCTCAATATCCGCATTGCCGCTTCGTGCCAGAATGTCTTTGTGATTTCGGATTACTCGGGTCTGGATCCCGAGGTGAGCGATGTAGATGGTGTCTACAGCGAGATTATCCCGCGTCCGCGTCTCTACACGTTGCGCCTGAATATTAACTTCTAAAACACCGCATCGAAAATTATGAAACAGATTCTTAAATACAGCTTGGCGCTGCTCGCCTCGGGTGCGATGTTTACTTCGTGCTTGGGGGATTTGGATACGCAGCCCCTTTCGGAGAATGTCTCGACGGTAGATCAGGCTTTTGCCCAACCGGAGAGCTACTCCCAGTATGCCAACTATGCATACGCCTACTTCTCGTTTGTGTCGCAGGGCGACCCGGGCAGTTCGGATATCGCCGTCGACAATGCCGGTCAGAGTGAGTATATCCGTCAATATATGGGTCTGAACGAATTGGCTGCCGACTCGTTCAAGATTTGCGACGCTTGGACCGATGACTATGTCAAGCCGCTGCAATATGGCAAGTGGACCGGTACGAATGCCGCTGTGATGGCAGTATACCTGCGTGGTTTGAAGGCCGTGGCCATGTGCAACGAGTTCCTCAGCGATGCCGTCTCGAGCGATGGTGCCGTTTTGGGCCGTGGTCACGAGTCGGTGCTCGACGATGTACGTGCCTATCGCTCGGAGCTGCGTCTGCTGCGCGCTTTGCACTATGAGATTTTGATGGACCTGTTCGGCAATCCGCCGATGGTTACCTACGAGGGTACGCTCAGTGGCTCGCTGCCCAAGCAGCTGGGGCGCAAGGAGCTCTTCAACTGGATTGAGAAGGAGCTGCTGGAGCTGACCGAGGATGAGTATCTGCCCGCAACGCCGATTTCCTATCCGCGTCTGTCGAAGGGTGCTGCCTGGGCAATCCTGGCCCGTATGTATCTCAATGCCGAGGTGTATACCGGTACGGCACGTTGGGAGGATGCCAAGAAGGCTGCCGAGAAGGTCATCAACGAGGGCGGTTATGAACTTTGCCCCGATTATAAATACCTCTTCCTGCAGGATAACTCGACCAATGGTGCTCAGAAGGAGTTTATCGTAGCGGCCATGTACGACTCGGCCAAGACGCAGAGTTATGGTGGTACGACCCACCTGGTGCAGGCATCGGTGAACGAAACGATGGCCACGAAGGAGATTCACCTGCTCTTTGGCTTGGAGAATCCGATCTACAATGGTCAGTGGAATGGTTACCATGTGCCGGACGAGTTCGTGATGGAGAACTTCGATCTGCAGGGTGTTGTCTGGGGTGGCTCGGAGGTCGCTTGGGGCTACGATGTGGAGCGCAGCGACTATCGTGCAGCCTTCTATAACTATGGTTTCACGCAGGAGTTCGAGAACGAGTCGTCGGATATTACGACCGGTTGGGCCTGCTTGAAGTGGGTGCCGCTCGATAGCAACAACTACTCGCTCATGGCTGATAAGGGCTATGCCTTCTCGTCGGCCGACTTCCCGATTTTCCGTCTGGCAGAGATGTACCTGATTGCTGCCGAGGCTGATGCCCGCATGAAGGGCGGGGAGCTGACAACGGGCGATGCCGGTTATGGCTACCTCGAAACCATCTACAAGCGTGCCAATGGTGAGGATGCTACGATTCCCTTCACGGTCGATCTGGACTGGATTCTCAAGGAGCGTGTGCGTGAGTTGATGTGGGAGGGCCACCGTCGTGTCGACCTGAACCGCTACGGACGCTTCCTCTCGGCCGAGTACCCCTGGCCTTATAAGAACGGCATCAAGAGTGGTGTTGCTGCTATCGAAAGCCATCGCTCGATCTATCCGATTATCTCGTCGGATATGATGAACAACCGTGAACTGGAGCAGAACCCGGGTTACCCCCGCCAGTAAGCACAGTGTTGCAGTATGAATGATAAAAACAGAGAACTGATATGAAATACATCCAATATTTATCGATGTTCGTGGCTGCCGCGCTGGCACTGGTTTCGTGCGAGACGGGTGTTGACGAGTACCGTTTGGCTCCCGAAGAGGAGTTGAAGGCTGTATCGCTCAACGCACAGGGTGACGTAATTGTTACGGCCGAGAACATGAAGACCGAGAGTGTGACCTTCACCTGCTCGGAGGCTGACTTTGGTCAGAGCGTCGTTGTACGCTACGATTTCTACCTCGTGAAGGGGGATTTGGAGGTGCTGGCCGGCTCTTCGAACTATCCTTCGCTGTCGATGCTGAAGACCGTGTTGAATGGTCTGGTCGTCAATAATCTGAAAGTGCCTGCCGAGACGACGGCCGAGGTGGGTGCCTATGTAGTGGCTTATGCCGGTGGTTCGACCATCGCAACGCCCAAGTCGAATATCGTCAATTTCAACGTCACGACCTTTGCTGCCGCACTCAAGTACTATCACATTTGCGGTAACTTCCAGGGTTGGACCATTACGCAGGCCTGCTTGATGTGGGAGATCGAGGGTGGTACGGATATCTATGAGGGTATCTACAACCTCACCGAGGCAGATTATGCTCCGGGTACGACCGCCTTCAAGGTGATGCCTAACCAGGCATGGGATGGTGGTCAGAAGGGTTTCTCGGCCTTCACGCAGAAGAGTGCCATCTTCTCGGGCGATGGTGACGACAACCTGGTGACCAAGCCCGGTATCTACAAGATTACGGTGGATATCAAGAAGTCGACGTTGGCTGCCGAGCCCATCTCGGAGGTTGCTTTGAAGGGCGAGATGGCCGCTTCGAATTGGAACGATCCGGTACACCTGACCTACGACAACGTGGGTAACGTATGGCGTAGCGAGGAGGCCTATCCGGCCGGTATGCAGTTCAAGGTCTTTGTCAATGGCGGCTGGTATGGTGTCGATAACTCGGATGCCCCGACGGCTGTGGATGGCTCGGCCTATGAGTATGGCTCGGGTGCCGTGCTGACCCCCTTCACGGGTCACGCTTTGGCCGGTGGTGATGCACAGAACATCAAGATTCCGGCCGGTGGCAACTACTATGTCAAAGTCTATCTCGACCGCACGCCGTGGTTGGTAACCTTTGAATTGGCCGAATAAAGGATAGCAGATGGAAACACATCGCGGGCCGAAGGCTCGATGGGCAGTCGGCTCGCGATACAGCAAAAATCGAACGATATGAAAATTTTCAGATACATAACGGCTTTGGTGATGGCGATGGTAGCCTTCACTGCCTGTGAGACGGATCCGACCGACATGATTTCGAAAGATGCGGTCGCTCCCGTGATGGATGAGCATGCCGCCATTCTGATGACCCCCAATACGCTCGATGAGACGGTAACCTTCACCTGGAAGGCTGCCCGCAACCTCTCGGGTACGGTAAACTACCACCTCTATGGTTCGCTCAACGGCCAAGAGTTGCAGCTTGCAACGACGCAAGCAACCTTCTTCACGACCGAGAAACCGGCACTGCGTCGCATGTTGCTCGACGGCTTTGGTTTGGAGGGCAACGAGAACTTCGAACTCGGCATCTATGTCGAGGCCGACAATGGTGTGCAGGCTCTCAAGTCGGAGTCGCAGACCGTGAAGGTGTATGTCTATGGTGATTATAAGCCCGCCGTAGTTTCGGTGGCCGAGGGTATCTCGGTGGAGGAGGGTCTGGTCCTGACCGACAAGATTCCCGAGGAGCAGGTGCTGCTGACTTGGGAGCCTGCTATCTTCGAGCATGCTCAGACCGTAACCTACCGCGTTGAGTTGGAGCTCGGTGACGGCTTCCGTGAAATCCTGGCCGATGGCTTGGAGAAAACGGAGTTCCGCACGACGTGGCCGAAACTGAATACGGTGTTGCTCAAGAAGGGTTACGAGAAGGATAAGCAGTATGAGTTGTCGTTCCTCGTAACGGCGATGGCTGCTGCAACGGTCGATTACGAAAGTGAGTGGTTGGAGTCGGAGCCCGTGAAACTGAAGGTAACGACCTACACGCCGGCTTATCCCGACTTCCTCTATGTGATTGGCGATTTCAGCGGTCACGATGGTATGAATACGCTCGATAAGGCTCCTGTATTGAAGGGCGATGCCAACGAGGGTATTTATCACGGTGTGGTAACGATTTACGGTGGTAAGGCCGAGTTCTACTACATCAACCCGCGCACGGTGAACGATCCCGAGCCGAAGAAGATCTATGTGGGTGGTACGACCGAGAATATCGGTGCACCGTACTATTGGACCATATCGACCAATGTCGATGGCGATGAGTTGGCACCGCAGGATGGTACCTATATCTTCTATGTGAACCTCGGTGAGGCCTATATTCATGCCTTTGCCGTTACGTCGGTAGGTCTGATTGGTGAGAAGGGGCTGATTAATGGTATTCAGGATGACTGGGGCAAAGAGGCTCAGTTTACCTTCAACGAAAATACGCTCCGCTATGAGATGTCGGCCAAGTTCAGCAAGAGCGAGGGTCAGTACAAGGTACGTTTGAACAACAACTGGAACAAGCCCTGCAAGGAGTTGAATGATGGTAACGATGTTGCTGAGCCGGGTTACAACTTCGGTCAGGAGATTGGTGTGGAGCACGATCCGACGACGCTCGTCACGCTGGCTTGGGACCAGATGGGCGAGAACATCGTCTCGGCTGCCGGTGAGTACAACGTGACGATTGATTTCTCGACCAATGCCAACTACTCGCTGCAATTCGAGCAGACGGCCGTTGTGAACGAGTATGGCGTATCGGGCGACTACAACCAGTGGGGTGCCGATGGCAAGGATAAGAAATTTGGTGCCGATCCCGATCAGGAGGGCTGGTATGTTGTGAAAGACTTCGTGGTGACGGAGGGTCAGCAAATGATTATCCGCATGAACGACTCGGATATGTCGACCTGGGGTATGGATGCAGCCGGTCAGACGGCCGAGGCCGATAAGACCTATACGCTGAAAGCCGATGGTGAGAAGTTCGCTTTGGCTGCAGGTACCTACGATGTATTCTTCAACCCCGAGACGCTCGAATTTTATGCTACGCCGGCCGGTGCTTACTATGGTCTGTGCGGCGAGCACAACAGTTGGGGTGCGACTGCCGACCCGCAGTTTGTAAAGGCAGCCGATAAAGATGGCTGGCTCGTCTTGAAGGGCTTCTCGGCTACGGCCGGCAAGCAGGCCAAGATTCGTAAGAACGATGCTTGGGCCGAGAACTGGGGCTTGCCCGGTGCTGAGATTGCCGTAGGCGAGCAGTACACGCTGGAATACAATGTGGATAACTTCAAGTGGGCCGAGTCGGGTGTTTATGACATCTACTTCAACCCTGCAACCCTCGAATTCTACATCGAGGCAGGTAAGGAGAAGGTGTACTCGCTCTATGGTGCATTCAATGGCAGCGTCGACTGGATTGACTTCGACTTTACGAAGCATGAGCGTGGCTA
Source organism: Alistipes sp. (assembly GCA_017623115.1). Taxonomy (GTDB): domain Bacteria; phylum Bacteroidota; class Bacteroidia; order Bacteroidales; family Rikenellaceae; genus Alistipes. Next base: position 52,347 of record JAGAPT010000026.1, on the reverse strand, counting down.
CTATAAGGCGCTCAATATGGCTACGACCGAGGAGTTCAAATTCTTGATTCGTGCCGATCACGAATGGAATGAGAAGTATGGTGCCAGCGCAGCCGTTGAACTGAATACGCCGGCTACGCTCGAACTGAACGGTGGAGATATCGCACTCTCGGCCGCTGCCGGAAACTACGACTTCTATTTCAATCCGGCGACTGCTACACTCTACGTGGTAGCAGCAGGTTCGGCCGATCCGACGGTACCTGTGGAGCCCGTAGAGGTGCTCTATGGTTTGGTTGGCCAACACAACGGTTGGGGACCCGATCAGCCCGAAGGTACACCCGACCCGCAGTTTGTCGAGGCTGTCAATAAGGAGGGCTGGCTCGTTTTGAAGAATTTCGAGGCTACGGCCGATAACGAGGCCAAGGTGCGTACCAAAGATGCATGGGCACAGGATTGGGGCTTGGCCGGTGCCTCGATTGCAGTCGGCGAGCATTACACGCTGGTTGCTTACGATGGCAATTTCAAATGGGCAACAACGGGTATCTACGATGTATATTTCAACCCCACGACGCTCGAATTCTACATCGAGGAGGCTGCTGGCGATGTCTATACGCTTGTTGGCTCGATGAACGAATGGAATGTGACCGATGATACCTATACTTTCCAGAAAAACAGCGAGGGCAAGTTGGAGTTGAAGGGTGTTACTTTTGCAACTACAAGCGACTTTAAGGTGGTGGAGAATTATAGTTGGGACAATGCCGACTATGGTGGCGCCTTGGAGAACGGTGTGGTCAATCTGCAACTGGATCAAATGGTAAACATCACGATCGAGGCAGGAGTTTATGATATGCTTCTCGATCTCGATGCCTTGAAACTCTATGTGACGAAGGTTGCTGATGTGGAGCCGACAGAGACGGTGTATAGCCTCTATGGTGCTTTCAACAATGCTACGGATTGGGGCGATACAGATCTCACGAAGGCTGACAATGGTTACTACACAGCTACGAATGTAGTGGTCGGTTCCGACAACTTCGAGTTCTTGATTCGCTCGAACCATGCTTGGGCTGAGAAATTCGGTAAAGGCGAGGTAATACCTATCGGTACGGCGACGACTTTGGTTGTTGGAGGTGATAATATGAAGATTGCCGCAGCTGGTACCTATGACTTCTACTTCAACCCGACGACGAAGGTGCTGTATATCCTTACGGCCGGTTCGGCTCTGCCTGCCGACACGAAATACAGCCTTGCCGGATCGATGAATGGTTGGGCTGCGGGTGATCAGACCTACACCTTCCAAAACGAAAACGGCAAGTTGGTGTTGAAGGACATGACCTTCTCGACCGACGGAGAGTTTAAGGTGGTTACGGATTACAGTTGGGACAACGCCAATTATGGAGGTACGCTCAATAACGGTGAGGTAGCGTTGAATACCGCAGGCGGTAACATCGCGATCGCAACCGGTATCTACGACATGGAGCTCGACATCGCAGCCCTCAAACTCTATGTGACGAAGGTAGGTGATCCGGCACCGGTAGAGGATGTCTATTATCTGGCCGGTACGCACAATGGGTGGAACGGAGCGGATGCCAACAGCCAATTTACCGAGGGTGCTAATGGCTTGATGGAGTTGAAAAACATCACCTTTGGTGCCGGTGGCGAATTCAAAGTGGTTAAGAATGGCTCTTGGTATGGCGGCGTATTGTCGAATGGCGAAGTGATGCTTGGCAGTGGAAATAATGTTGCCATCGCCGAGGGTACTTACGACTTCTACCTCGATACGACGACGATGAAACTGACTGTGGTTACAGCCGGTTCGGCAGCACCGTCAGTTCCAGAGACTACCGATACATATATTCTGGCCGGTACGCACAATGGGTGGAACGCTGCGGATGTCAACAGCCAATTTGCAGAGGGCGCCAGCGGTCTTTTGGAGTTGAAAAACATTACTTTCGGTGCCGGTGGCGAATTCAAAGTGGTTAAGAATGGCACTTGGTGCGGAGGCAATTTGTCGAATGGTGAGGTAATGCTTCAATTGAATGGTGGTAGCAATGTATCCATTGCCGAGGGTAGCTATGACTTCTATCTCGATCCGACAACACTGAAACTTACAGTTGTAACCACCGGAACAACCCCGAACATCTAATATCCGTTTGCGGTACCCCTGCGTGCCAAACGCGCAGGGGTGCCGAGAACGATTAAAATAACGAAAAACAATGAAAAAGTTTTTAGCATATTTGCGTCATTCGATGCTTCTCGCGGCTGTACTGCTCCTGGCATATGGCTGTTCGGAGAATGAGGTGATTGATGGCCAGCTGCAGGACCCTTCGCAGGAGGAACTCTCGGCATCGAGCCTTAGCTACACCTTCACCAACGAGGGCGGTTCGCAGCCCATCATCATTACGGCTCCCGGTTCGTGGCATGTGTCGTCATCGGCCGATTGGTGCTACGCATCGCTCTCAAGCGGTGCGAACGGCACGACCGAATTGCACATCATGGCCGAGCCGAACCCCAAGGCCAAGGAGCGTACAGCCGAGCTGACGCTCGCGTGCGAAGGTCAGCAGCCGATTATCATCTCGGTAACACAGTCGGCCGCCATCGACGACCCGAACCTCGTGAAGACGGATGTCGTGTGGGATGGGGTAAACCGCAGCGAGATGATTTACCAGATTTTGGTCTACTCGTTTGCCGACAGCAACGGCGATAACTATGGCGACTTCCAGGGTATCATCTCGAAACTCGACTACATCAAGGAGTTGGGTGCCGGTGCCATCTGGCTCTCGCCGATTCACCCGGCAGACTCGTACCACGGTTACGACATTACCGATTATACGGATGTACACCCGAAATTTGGTACGAAGGATGACTTCAAGCAGCTCCTGGAGGCCGCACACCAGCGCGGTATCAAGATTTATATCGACATCGCTGTAAACCACACCGGTAAGGGGCACCCGTGGTACACCGAGGCACTCGAGTCGTACAAGAAGGTGCAGGCCGGCGAGGGCGAGTACTCGGATAGCTGGTACTACTACATGTTGTCGGACAACCCGGCACTCGATATTGCCCAGGGTAAGTTCCCGATGCTGACCCAGGTGGCCGATTCGAAGGGGTATGAGTCGGATGCGTGGAAGGATGTTGATGGCTGGAAACTGCCCGAGACGACGACGCATCGCTACACCTTCACGGTGGATTGGACGGCCAAGACTGTAACGGTCGTGCCGACCGAAGCCGAGGCACAGGAGGCCAACACGGATGAGACGGTCAACATGTTCCTCTACTGCGAGGATCCGGGTAAGTACTACCGCATGTATGACAAGGGTGATGGTATCTATGAGTTGACCATGGACTTCAAGTCGCCGTGGGGTTTCCTGATTCGCACGACGAATGACGATAAGAATTGGGATGCCAATGGCGTGAAGTATGGCTCGAAGACGGGTGACTACATTGCCGAGGGTCAGGTGTATCCCTTGGGCGACCATGGTGGTAACATCCAGTTCGACTACATGAAGTCGTTGAAGGTCTATGCACGTCTCTTCTCGGCATGGATGCCTGAACTGAACTACGGTCCGGTGGCTACCTGCCAGGATACGACTCCTTATAAGCACATCGTGCAGGCCATGAAGGATTGGCTCTCGATGGGTGTCGATGGTCTGCGTCTGGATGCTGCCAAGCACATCTATCGTCAGGATGGTGGTCCGGAGAATCAGGAGTTCTGGTCGAAGTTCTATGCCGATATCAACGCACACTACAAGACGTTGCCCCACTCGAATGGTGAGGATGTCTACATGGTAGCCGAGGTTTTCGATGGTACGGATATGGTGGCCAGCTATGCCAACTGCCTCCCCTCGTGCTTCAACTTCGATTTCAGCGGCAAACTGATCTATGCGTTGAAGAATCGCCAGGGACACTACGTGGCGAAGGATGTCATCGAGTTGCAGAACAAGTTGCATGCTGCCAACCCGAAGTTCATCGATGCTACGAAACTCAAGAACCACGACGAGAATCGTATCATGAACGAGCTGGAGGGCAACCGCGACTATGCCCGCATGGCCGGTGTGATGCAGTTGACGCTGCCCGGTCGTCCGGTCATCTACTACGGTGAGGAGTTGGCCTACTCGGGTAATAAGGAGAGCGATGACGTGAATGTACGTCAGCCGATGAAGTGGACCCGCACCGAGTATGCGAAGTATACGGGTGCACTCTCGCCTGTCTTTGCCAACGAGCGTAGCGTCGAGGAGCAGTTGGCCGATGAGAACTCGGTGCTCAACGCCTATCGTAAGTTTGGCCAGTTGCGTAACGTCTACTCGGCTCTGACCGAGAAGGGTTCGCTCACGAAGTGCTATGACGAGAGCGATAAACCGCACTCGCTGGCTGCCTGGTATCGTGAGGCTGATGGCACGAAGCTCTTGGTGATGCACAACATCGGCTCGCGTCCGATTGAGGTGAAACTCTACGAGACGATTGACAAGGCGGTGGCTGTGATGGGCAATGTATTGCTCGAGGGCGATATGCTCAGCATGCCGGCCTACTCGACCGTCATCTTCAAGGTGCAGTAATTCGTTGCACAGATGAGGAGATAACCGCAGACGGGGAAGGCGCATGGATACGCCCTCCCCGTCGTGTGGTTCCAAACATAGGGGAGTGGTATGGTGCTGCTCCTGTCTGTAAATGACCTATATTAGACCATGAAACAACTTATTTATGCGTTGAGCCTCGCACTGCTGTTAACAGGCTGTCAGGCTGACTGCTTTACCCAACAAGCCCCCGAGGGCGATGGTGCTCCGATTCTGCCGCTGCGATTGGGCGAGGGAGCGCAACGCTGCTTCTTGACCGATTATCTGCCTACGTGGCAGGGTGCCGACTCGCTGACTGTTGAGGAGGGTGCTGCTGTACGTGTAGCACCGGTGGCGGGAGCATGGAATGAATTTGATGTCGAGACCCGGGGCGAGCATCTGGCAACGCTCACAGCGTGGACGGAGGGCCGAAGCCTTGATCTGGTGATGCTGGATGGTAAGCGCGATGGCGAGGCACGGCTCTTTACAACCGGCTCGAATGGCTCGACCATCTTCCTCAAAGCCTCCGTGCAGCCTACGAAATTGGTAGCCTTGTGGCAAAACTGTCGTCTGCCCGAGCGATTTATCCTGCCGGAGGGCGACCACATCAAGATTGTGTTGCCGAAGGATGCTACATCGAAGGAGCGTTCGTTCCTGCGGGTCTATGCCGCTACCGACGCAGGACTCTTCAACGATGTGCTGATTCCGTTGCGCCGAGGTAAGGTGGTTCGTTCGACCGATGACCTGACCCGTCGTGACCAGCAGGCACAGGTGCTCTATTCGCTCATGATTGACCGCTTCTACGATGCCGATGCGAGCAACAATCAACCGCTCAATTCGCCCGAGGTGTTACCTCAGGCCGATTATCAGGGTGGTGATTTGAAGGGTATCACGGCAAAAATCGAGGATGGGTTCTTCGAGCGTCTGGGCATTTCGACCATTTGGATTTCGCCCATTACGCAGAATCCGCGCGATGCGTGGGGCTTGAACCTCAATCCGCGCACAAAGTTCTCGGGTTACCACGGCTATTGGCCTATCTACACGACCGAGGTGGATGACCGCTTTGGTACATCGGAGGAGCTGAAGGAGATGCTTGCAACGGCACACGACCATGAGATGAATGTGGTTTTGGACTATGTGGCCAACCACCTGCACATCAACTCGCCCGTCTTGCAGGCGCATCCCGATTGGGTGATTCCGCTCATGTTGCCCGATGGCCGTAAGAATATCGGTTTGTGGGATGAGCATCGTCTGACGACGTGGTTTGACGAGCATATTCCGTCGCTCGACCTGGAACGCCCCGAGGTAGCCGAGCCGATGACCGATTCGGCAACCTTCTGGATGACCGAGTATGATTTTGATGGTTTCCGTCACGATGCCTGCAAACACATTCCGCTCGATTATTGGCGCATGCTGACCCGTAAACTGCGTGAGCGTGTGACGGATCGTGAATTGTGGCAAATTGGTGAGACATATGGCGACCCGGCGTTGATTGGCTCCTATGTGCGGAGCGGTATGATTAACGCTCAATTCGACTTCAACGTCTACCATACGGCGCTTGATGTGCTGACACGCGACCATTCGGTCGAGCGGCTGGCGGCAGTAGTCGAGGAGTCGCTCGCAGCCTATGGTGCCCACCACACGATGGGTAACATCACGGGCAACCACGATAAGGGTCGTCTGATTTCGTTGGCCGGTGGTACACTCGATCCCGACGAAGACCACAAGGCAGCCGGCTGGCTGCGCGAGGTGGGTGTTGGTGATCCGGTGGGCTATAAGAAGTTGGCACTGATTAATGCGTTGAACATGACCATCCCGGGTGTTCCCTGCATCTATCAGGGCGATGAGTATGGCGAGCCGGGTGGCAACGACCCCGATAACCGTCGCATGATGCGCTTTGAGGGGTATAACAAGGCCGAGCAGGCACAGTTTGATCTGACCTCCCGCCTGATTCACCTGCGTCGAGCGTCGATGCCGCTCCTCTATGGCGATATGCAGACCTTGTCGCTGGCGCCGGATTGCTGGGTTTACCTGCGTGCTTATATGGGTGAATGGGTGCTTGTCGGCCTCAATACGGGTTACGAGGAGCGTACCGTGGAGGTGACGATTCCCGCCATGTTGGAGGATAAGGTCGAGTTGGAGGCCCATTTCGGCCACCCCTTTACCCGGCAGGGTAACCGTGTCAAGTTGACGTTGCCGGCATGTGAATTTGAGATTTTAACGCAAAAATAATCAATCGATGAAACGAATTTCAATCTTTGCAACGCTTGTAGGTGTTGCACTCAGCCTTGTGTTGAGCAGTTGCTGCCAGAGCCCGAAGGTGGAGGCAGCACACCGCGACTGGGTCTATAACTCGGTTGTCTATGAGATGAATATGCGCCAGCAGACCCCCGAGGGAACCTTTGCTGCGGCCGAGGAGCGTCTGCCGTTCCTCAAAGAGTTGGGTGTCGACATCATTTGGCTGATGCCGATTCATCCCATTGGCGAGAAGGGTCGCAAGGGTACGCTCGGCTCCTACTATGCCATTCGCGACTACCGTGCCATCAATCCCGAGTTTGGTACGATGGCCGATTTCGAGCGATTCTTGGCCAAGGCGCATGAGTTGGGCTTCCGTGTGATTCTGGACTATGTGGCCAACCACACCTCGCCCGATGCTGCATGGGTAGATGAGAAACCCGCTAATTGGTATGTGCGCGATTCGCTGGGTGTACCCGTCGTGCAGTACGATTGGTGGGACATTGCCAAGCTGAATTATGAGACCCCCGAGGTGCATGCCGAGATGAAGGAGGTGCTGAAATTCTGGGTCGAGAAGGGTGTCGACGGCTTCCGTTGCGATGTGGCAGGGGAGATTCCCGATGCCTATTGGCAGGCTGCCTGGGCCGAGTTGCGTGCCATCAACCCCGACCTCTACTTCCTGGCCGAGGGCGAGGGCCCGAACTTCCATGCCGATGGCTTTGATGCCTGCTATGCATGGCCGTTGAAGGATGTGATGAACGATATTGCCCAGGGTAAGCGTGAGCCGGCTGCTCTGAAGGAGTGGGTCACGGACTTTACGACGCGCTATCCGCGTGAGGCTATCCAGCTGATGTTTACGTCGAACCACGATGAGAACTCGTGGGCCGGTACGGAGTTCGAGCGTCTGGGTGATGCTGCGAAAATGTTTGCTACGCTGACCTACGTCTTGCCGCAGGGACAGCCGCTGATCTATACGGGTCAGGAGATTGGCTACGACCACCGCTTCGAGTTCTTCGAGAAGGATCCTGTGGAGAAATGGGAGGCCAACGAATACACCGATTTCTACCGCACGTTGAATGCCCTGCGTCACAACAATCCCGCTTTGTGGGCCGGTGAGAAGGGTGGCGAGCTGGTCTATGTCGGTGGTGTCCCCGAGGAGGTCTTTGCCTTTACGCGCGAGGTTGAGGGCAATAAGGTGTTGTGCCTCTTCAACCTCTCGGCCGAGGAGCAGCAACTAAACCTGCCTGCGGAGGTAGCCGGAGCCTATACCGATATGTATGGTGCACCTGCTACGGTCGAGACGGCCGTTGTGCTGCCGGCATGGGGCTATGCTGTCTATGTGAAATAGCGTAGAGCGTTCGAGGCGCAGGGTAGGGTCTTTAGCCCCTCTTTGCGCCTTTTTTCGAAAAAAAAGAGATACCTTTACCCAATGAAGATTTACCAATTATTGATTCCTGCGGTGCTTATGATAGCAACTTCGTGTCAACAGACAACCTCGTTTGACCCCGCCTCGGTGGCCGATGCCGAGGGGCGTGTGAGCCACGTTGAACCACTTTCGTGGTGGGTGGGGATGCAGACACCCCTGCAACTCTTGTTGCATGGCGAGTCCCTTTCCGAGTATGATGTGCGCATCGAAGGTGAGGGAGTCCGCCTCACGAAGGTGCACCGTGCCGAAAGCCCGAATTACCTCTTTGCAGATGTCGAGATTGCGGCCGATGCTGTGCCCGGTACCCGTTACCTGGTCTTTACACGAGGCGAGGAGGAGTTCAAAGTGCCCTATGAGTTGGCGGCTCGTCGTGCCGGTTCGCGCGAACGCCTCAGCTTCACGACGGCCGATGCCATCTACCTTTTGATGCCTGACCGCTTTGCCAATGGCTCGCCCGAGACGGATGATACGGAGGATACACTCGAGAAGGCCGATCGCACGAATCTTCATGGTCGTCACGGTGGCGACCTGCAGGGCATCATCGACCACCTCGACCACATTGCCGATCTCGGTATGACGGCCATCTGGTCGACTCCGCTGCTGCTCGATAACGAGCCGGCATTCTCCTATCATGGCTATGCGTGTGGCGACTATTACCGCATCGACCCGCGCATGGGTACGAACGAACTCTATCGGGAGTATGTCGCCGAGGCGCATAAACGTGGGTTGAAAATCATCATGGATATTGTGACCAACCACTGTGGTATCAGCCACTGGTGGATGCAGGACCTGCCCTTCGCAGATTGGGTGCATCAGTTCGACAGCTTCACCCGCACGAACAACCTCTTCTCGACGAACATGGACCCCAATGCATCGCAGTATGACCTGATGATGCAGGAGAGTGCCTGGTTCGATACCTCGATGCCCGATATGAACCTCGATAACCCCTTCCTGCTCCACTACTTCAAGCAGTGGGCGGTGTGGTGGATTGAGTATGCCGATTTGGACGGTCTGCGTGTCGATACCTACCCTTATAACGAGAAGGTGCCGATGAGCGAGTGGTGCCGCTCGGTGTTGGCCGAGTACCCGAACCTCAATATCGTGGGCGAGTGCTGGACGGCCGATGTGCCGCAACTGGCCTATTGGCAGGGGGGCAACCCGAATAAAGACGGCTTCAACAGTCATCTGCCCTCGATTATGGATTTCCCGCTGCGTGACGCTGTCTGCATGGCTTTGCCGACCGACTCGCTACGTTGGGGCGAGGGTATGATTCGGGTCTACAATGCCCTCTCGGATGATTTCGTCTACCACGATTTGTCGCGCATGATGACCTTTGTCGGCAACCACGATATTGATCGCGTGGCCGATGTGCTGCGTGGTCATGTGGGGCGTGTGAAGATTGCCATGACGCTGCTGGCTACGATGCGTGGTATCCCGCAGTTCTTTACGGGCGACGAGTGGATGATGCGCTCGGTGGATATGAGCCAGGGGCATGGTGGCCTGCGCACCGATTCGCCGGGTGGCTGGCCGGAGGATCAGGTCGATTATTTCGATCCGGAACAACTTACGGGCGATGCCGCAGAGGTCTACCGCCACGTGAAGCACCTCTTTAATTGGCGTAAAACCAAGCCGGTGATTCACCACGGCCGCACGCTCCACTTCGGCAGCCGCGATAATACCTATGCCTATTTCCGCTACGATACGACGGATGCAGTCTTTGTCTATGTGAATAATTCACGTGGCAAACGGCAGATTCCATGGTCGAATTATGCCGAAATTAGCTCGACGCTTGCCAATGGTCGCAACGTGCTGACGGGCGAATCCGTGACGCTTTCTGATGCGACGACCGTAGGCCCGCGCGAGGCACTGATTGTTGAATTTAAGCGCAAATAACGCTTGTTTGCTGTGTTTTGTAGAGCCTGCCGATAACCATCGGCAGGCTTTTTTCGTAATCCGGCATTATTGGCGTCAGGGATGGAAATGTGGATGCATGAGAGGTGTTTGCGTGCGATGGTGAGCGCAGATATGCATAAAAAAAGCGACCTGCGAAAGCAGGTCGCTTCGTGGTACCACCAGGAGTCGAACCGGGGACACACGGATTTTCAGTCCGTTGCTCTACCAACTGAGCTATGGCACCATCGTTTTTGGTGATGCAAAGATAGACATAATTTTTATATCTGCAAAATTTCCGACAAAAAAAGTCAAAAAAAGGTCGCCCACCATGGGGCGACCTCTCGCAAAAAGGTTGTTTTCATTAGCAACCGCCTCCAAACGTATTGCTAATAGTTGTGCATTAAGGATTCTGATCCTCCGGCGTCAGATTCTCGTTGTTGTCCATCTCACGGGTCGGAATCTGATAGGTGTTACGCTGGTCACGAGCCTTATAGGTCAAGGCGTTGTAAGCTGCTAACTTGGCAGGATAGTACTTCGACTTCGTGCGATCGAAGGTCTCGTCACGACGCTTTCCGTCGAAGATACGAACACCCTCACCCCACATCTCAACGCGCTTCTGGAAGCAGATCTCGTCGTAGAGAGCCTGACCCGAAAGAGTGCAGTTGTAACCCGAGATACGGGTCGACATCACAGCATTCAGCATGCGACGTGCGTTTGCCTCATCCTGATTCAGGTAATAAGCCTCAGCAGCGACAAAGTAGAACTCGGCAACGTGCGTGTAAATTACGTCTGCCATGAAGTTTCCGGGGCAGAGGAACTTATTGGGCACATAGTCCATGCACCCCAATTGCTCAACAATTGAGAAGTCGAAACCATAGATATTCAGGCTCTCCTTGTATCCAAACCAATTCTTACGAATATCATTCGGGTTGATGTTGTCTACCAAATCACTTGAGGCTACAATCGGGAAATAACCCGGTACGGCATAACCATCGACGTAAGGGTTCATCATTGACATGAACGTGCCATATACCAGATTCCACTCCTCCGTTACAGCAAAACCAAACATGGCCTCGCACATCGAGAGTGAGTTGAAACCCGACAACAGATCGGCTGCGCCACCCAGCTTGAAGCCCTTCGTAGCATGCTCTGCCTTTGCAGCAGCCTCCTCATAACGGCCCAGGAACATCAAAGCGTTGGCATACATACCGGCAGCCATGTGCTCGCCAATGGCGGTATTGGGTACCTTCTTGCCGGCCAGCAGGCGGCAAGCCTCAGCAAAGTCTGCGTCGATTACGGCATACACATCCTTTACCGGTGCTCGCTTCAAGACATTCTTAGTGGCATCGTCGAGGTAGATCAAAACACCCGGAGCGTCGGGGTCTACCGAGTAAGGATGCTGGAAGAAGTTGATCAACCAGTAATACGCATAGGCGCGCAAGGCATAAGCCTGACCAAGCATCGAGTCAATCTCATTATCCGTACCCTCGGCCGTTTTCAAAATAGCGATTACAGGGTTAATCGTGGAGATAATGTTGTAGAACTGGCTCCACATAGCCGTCGGACGAGCGTAGCCTGCACGGTGGTAAATCAAGGCTTGGTCGTTTGAGTAAACACCAGAACTCAACATGTCCATCATGTCATCGCCCAAAATGTCGCCCAGAATCTTATAGGAGGTCAATCCGTTGTTGTCGAGTCCTTGACCAATGCGGAACGTACCACCATAATAGAGTGTCTGATAGCAACCGCCGATAATTGACGAGATGCGTGCAGGGTCTTCAAGCATCAACTCATTCTGACGATCACCCGAAACACGGCTTGTGGGCTCGGTCTCGAGGAAATCGCTCGAGCAGGCGGCCGACAATACGGCAACACCCAGCAGAAGCAGAGATTTGATATTGTTCATTTTCATAACTGTTCAATGTTTTAGAAGTTAATCGAAACACCACCCGAAACGGTGCGCAGTACCGAATAGTTAGCAGCTGCCTCACCCTGGATATATTGACGCGGGTCAAGACCCTTACGCTTCGAGAAGAGGGCTACGTTATCAGCCGTTACATAGAGACGTACCGACGACATGCGGAGCGTCTTCACCCAACGCTGCGGCAAGGTGTAACCGAGCGTGATATTACGGATGTTGAAATAGCTGCCATCGATAAGGAAGGGGTCGATACATTGGTTCTGACCGATGTGACCATTCAGCTTCGGAACATTCGTGTTGGGGTTTTCGGGCGTCCAAGCATTGGCGATATCGCGGTGCCAGTTTGCACCGGCCGTACCGCCCATGTGCATCAACGACTGGTACATACCATCATATACCTTGCCACCCAACTGATAGCTACCGGCAACCGAGAAGTCGAGGTTCTTCCATGTGAAGTTTACCGTAACACCACCCAAGAAGTCGGGTTTTGCCGTACCAAGATAGAACTTGTCTTTCGTGGTATTCAACTCATCGTAAATGACTTTCGTCAGAGTCTCGTTGCCATCGGCATCAGTCTCGCGATGCCAGTAGAGGCGATTACCTGTCTCAGGATCAACGCCGGCCGACTGCAAGTAGTAGAAGTCCCATACGCGACCACCATCCTTGATGCAGTAGTAAGAATTGTGCGTAATACCATCCTCACGCTTTGCCTCCGGCAGGTCGGTAACCTCATTCTCATAGAACGAACCGGTCAGCACAATCTCCAGCGACATATCCTTCGTCTGAATGGGCTTACCCGAAAGTGTGAACTCCATACCGGTGTTCTTCATCGTCATGATATTCATCGGTACGCTTACAATACCCGACGAGGGGGGATAAGGCATGTCGTAGAGCATATCCTCGGTGCGTTTCGTGTACCATTCGGCATCGAACTTCAAGCGGGCATCGAACAACGATGCGCTGAGGCCGATGTTCAGGTTGGTCGTCTGCTCCCACGTCAGATCTTTGTTACCCCAGTAGGTCTGCTTAACAGCGAAATTGTCACCATCGGGACTAACCGTATACTGATCTTTATAAGCGTAGTAGTTGTTGATTGAGTTGTTACCCGTCGTACCATACGAAGCCTTCAACGCCAAGTTCGTGATCCAGTCAACATCCTTCAAGAAGGCCTCCTGCGACAGACGCCAGTTGGCACCTACTGACCAGAACGTACCCCAACGGTTGTCCTTGTGGAAACGCGACGAACCATCCGTACGGATGTTTGCATCGAGGTAGTAGCGATTACCATACTCATAGTGTACCGAACCAAAGAACGACTCAATGGTCTCCTCGTTCGAATACGAGGTCAAATCCTGCATCGAGATAGCATTGTTGAACTCGGGGTTCTCCGGGTCGTAGTAATTACGCTTCGTACCCGAGAAGTAGCGGTTCTTCCACTTATACGACTCGTGACCGGCCATCACGCTGAACGAGTGGTTGCCAAGCGTCTTGGCATAGGTAATCAATTGGTTGCTCGTCAAACTGAAATTGCGCTGGTGTGCACGGTCACCGGTACCATTGTAGGTAAAGGCATCACCGAACGACGGGGTCATGAAGGTGGCAGCAGCCTGGTTAACCATATCGTAGGATACGTTAGCCGACAACTTCAGGCCCTCAATCGGGCTGATGTTGATACCGGCACGGGCACTTACCTGATCGGTCAACGTCTGATTGAGGTTGGCCTCATCGGTTGCAGCCGGGTTCTGGCTCTTACCCCACGTACGCGACTCACCGAATGTACCATCACCAAAGTCGAACTGACGGTTGCCATTCTCATCGAGAATCAGCTGGCCGGCAGCATCATATGCGTATACCGGATAGATCGGAGCAATCTGCTGTACGAACATAAACGAGTTCGAGTAGTTGCTGAGGCTTGCAATGTTCTGTGCATTCTGCTCACCATGCGAGTAGGCCAAATTACCAAACAGGTCGATATACTCATTCACCTTGTAGGTGGCGTTGGCACGAGCCGAATAACGATTGTAGTCCGACTTCGGCAGAATACCCTCATCGTTCAGGTAACCCAGCGACATGTAGTGCTTCATCTTCTGGTTGCCACCCGAAATCGAGACATTGTACTCCTGGCGCATACCACTCTCAAATACCTCGTCTTCCCATACATCGTAGTAGCGACGGTCGGTTGAAACCAACTCGCCATCGGGAGTCATCAAGACGCCATTGTTCCCCACATAGGGGTTGTAACCCAAGCGAGCCAACATGATATCCGAAGCAGCCTGACCACTACCCTCTGTATTTACCAGGTATTGGAAATAGGTCTTCATATACTCATCAGGGCTCTCCATGACATCGTAGTTCGAGATACCACGCGAGTTGACACCGATGCGAGCATCGAAGGTTACCTGATTGCGCTGTGCGCTACCCTGTTTGGTTGTGATGATAATCAGACCATTAGCGGCGCGCGAACCATAAAGAGCGGTTGAAACGGCATCTTTTGAAACCGAGATAGACTCGATATCGGCAGGGTTGATAGCGGCAATGCTGCCATCATAAGGAGCGCCATCCACGATGTAGAGCGGCGAGCTACCTGCGTTAATCGAACCGATACCGCGAATCGAAATTTCTGCCGATGAACCCGGCTGACCCGATGACGAGGCTACCTGCATACCCGGTACCATACCCTCGAGGGCCTTCGAAACATTCGATACCTGCATTTTCTTCAGAGCCTCACCCGATACGGTGCTAACAGAACCCGTATACGACTCTTTCTTGGCCGTACCATAGGCTACGATAAGCACATTCTCGATGTTTTGCGCATCCTCGTTCAGCGTAACATCGAGGTGAGTTTTGCCGGCAACAGCTACCTTCATCGGAGCATAACCGATGAACGATACCGTCAACACAGCATTGTTAGGTACTGAAACGGCAAACTGACCATTCGAGTTGGTCGTCGTACCCTGACTCGTTCCGTCTACCATTACAGTCGCACCGGCAATCGCATTACCGTTGGCGTCCGAAACGGTACCGGTTACCTGCTTGTTTTGTGCAATAGCCATGGCGGCTACACCCAAAACAGCAATTAACGATAGTACAAGTTTTCTTACCATAAGCGTTAATTTTTAGAGTGTTTTATAAATAAAAAGTTCACCGACAAAGATAAACCATTGAAAAATAAATAACAAATTAATTCATAAAAAAATTTCAAAATGCAACAGATTGCCATTAAAGAGGGGTGTTTAGTGGCATTTTTTTGATTATCCACCACTCGACCTTACAATCTGTAACCGAGCATTAATGCCTAAATGAACATTTTTAGGCTGAAATCAAGCACTTGAATAGGGAATTGATAGATTAACGGGCCCAAAAAGCACCATACCTATTATATAATATATAGCAAAAAAAGCATTCCATAACGCCAAAAACTACACCTTTTTGCACACAATATTTTGCCGTATCTATTTGCATTGCAATCCATTCCACGAGATATTAAGGTTATGATTTAGTGACTTTTTCAGGATAAAGTGCTACCAAAATGCATATTTCAGTTTGTTAATAACGACCAAGGGCGGGGATTGAAATTCGTTGGCCGTCCTATGCATTAGGATGCGTTTGGGTTGGCTTTTTATTTATAAAACACTCTTAAAAATTAACGCTTATGGTAAGAAAACTTGTACTATCGTTAATTGCTGTTTTGGGTGTAGCCGCCATGGCTATTGCACAAAATAAGCAGGTAACCGGTACCGTTTCGGACGCCAACGGTAATGCGATTGCCGGTGCGACTGTAATGGTAGACGGAACGAGTCAGGGTACAACGACCGGTTCGGAAGGCCAGTTCGCTATCTCCGCTCCGGCAAATGCCACGCTTACAATCTCGTTTATCGGCTTCCAGCCCGCAAAGATTGCTGTGGCAGGCAAATCCTCGCTCAAGGTGACGCTTCATGAGGATACCCAGGCCATTGATGACGTTATCGTCGTAGCATACGGTACGGCCAAGAAAGAGGCCTTTACCGGTTCTGCTTCGGTGGTGAAGTCGGAGAACATCGCAAAGCGCCAGGTGACGAACGTCAGCAACGCTCTGACGGGTCAGGTAGCCGGTGTTCAGGTGACTTCGAGCAATGGTCAGCCGGGTGCTTCGTCGACCATCAAGATTCGTGGTTTCGGTTCGATGGCCGCCTATTCGGATCCCCTCTACATCGTGGATGGTGTTCCCTTCTCGGGTACGCTGAACTCCATCAACACGGCTGATATCGAGTCGGTTTCGGTGTTGAAGGATGCTGCTGCTTCGGCTATCTACGGTGCTCGTGGTGCCAATGGTGTCATCATCATCACGACCAAGCGCGGTAAGTCGCGTGACGCTGTCGTAACCTTCGATGCCAAGTGGGGTTCGAGCTCGCGCGGTATTCCGAAGTATGATGTGATCGAGGATCCCGCCCAATACTATGAGTTGGGTTACAAAGCCCTCTACAACAGCTATATTCAGGCAGGTAACTCGGCAGCCAGCGCACACGTGCAGGCGAACGAGGCGTTGTTGTCGACCGACAATGGTGGTGTTGGTTATCAGATCTATACGGTTCCTGCCAACGAGCACATCATTGGTACGAATGGTAAGCTGAATCCGAATGCGAAGCTTGGTTACTCGGATGGCGAGTTCTATTACACGCCGGATGACTGGAACGAGGAGATCTTCGGTGAGGGTAACCTCCGTCAGGAGTACAACGTATCGGTTGCCGGTGCAACGGAGCGTTTGAACTACTACCTCTCGGCCGGTTATCTCGATGACTCGGGTCTGATCGACGGTTCGGGCTTCACCCGTTACTCGGCTCGCTTGAAGGCTGACTATCAGGCCAAGAAGTGGCTGAAGGTGGGTGGCTCGATGAGCTACACGAACTATGAGCTGCGCAGCCCGAGTGGTCAGAATACGTGGGGTACGGGTGGTAACGTCTTCTATGTAGCCAACATGATTGCTCCGGTTTACCCGATGTATGTGCGCGATATCGATGGTAACCATATGTACGACGAGCGCGGTGACATCATGTATGACTCGGGTACGAACACGAACCAGTCGCGTGACTTCGGTGGTGGTTCGAACCCCTTGATGACGCTCAAACTCAACAAGTATAGCTCGTTTACCGATGCTTTTGCCGGCCAGTGGTATGCCGAGGCCGATCTCTACGAGGGCTTGAAGGTGAAGGCCAATATCAGTGCCGATGTAACCAATGCCCGCGGTTCGTACCTCTACAACCCCTTCTATGGCGGTTATGTATCGGATCAAGGTGCTGTTGAGGTGTCGCATGATCGTACGATTGGTATCAACCAGCAGTACATGGCTACCTACAACACGACGATTGCCGAGGATCACAACATCGACCTGTTGGCCGGTTTCGAGCACTACAAGGTGACCTGGCAGGCTCTGTCGGGTTTCAACAAGACACTGTACAACCCGACGGTTGGTGAGTTGAACAACGCTATCTATGAGATCCCGTCCGTTAGTTCGTCGACAAATTACTACAAGACGCAGGGTTTCTTCTTCCGTGCGCAGTATGACTACCTCGATCGCTACTTCTTCTCGGCTTCGTATCGTCGCGATGCTTCGTCGCGTTTCCATCCCGATCATCGTTGGGGTAACTTCTGGTCGGTCGGTGGCGCTTGGCTGCTGAGCCGCGAGAACTTCATGGAGAAGACCGCCAACTGGTTGGATGAGTTGAAGGTGAAGGCTTCGTATGGTGTGCAGGGTAACGATAACCTGCCCAACGATTACGCCTACATGGACCAGTATTCGGTAGGTTCGGTTGATGGCGATTTTGCGTTGACCTTGGCTTATAAGGGTAACCCCGAAATTACGTGGGAGACCTCGCACAACTTCAATGCCGGTATCGAGTTCAGCCTCTGGAAGGGCCGTCTGTCGGGTAATGTTGAGTACTTCAACAAGAAGACGACCGACCTGCTCTACAACAAGCCGACTCCGATTTCGGTAGGTTATACGTCGATTCCGATGAACGTAGGTGCCCTGCGCAACTCGGGTATTGAGGTAGAGTTGTCAGGTGAAGTTATTCGTAAGAAGAACTTCTCGTGGAGCATCAACCTTAACGCTACGCACCTCAAGAATGAGATTTTGGAGCTCTCGAGCGATGTTCCGGCCGAGGGTTTGAAGTATTCGACCCGTATTGTCAAGATTGGTGGTTCGTTGTATGATGCTTATTTGCCGATTTATGCAGGTGTAGACAAGGAGACCGGTAAGGCCCTCTTCTACAAGGATCCCGATAAGGGAGACTACTCGACGACCGATGACTATACTGCTGCCCAAAATGCAAACCTGGGTACCACGTTGCCCGACCTGTATGGTGGTTTTGGTACGACCTTCCAGTTCTATGGCTTCGACGTATCGGCACAGTTCACCTATCAGCTGGGTGGTAAGATCTACGACCGTTCGTACCTCGATTTGATGCACTATGGTGACACGATTGGCGTGAACTGGCACAAGGATATTCTGAATGCTTGGACTCCGAACAACACCAACACGGATGTTCCGCGTCTGAACGCTTCGGATGTATCGTATGAGCACCGTTCGAGCCGCGAGTTGACCTCGTCGGATTACTTGAGCATCAACAACATTACGGTTGGTTACACGTTGCCGAAGAAGTGGATGAGCAAGATTCACATGGGCTCGATCCGCATCTATCTGGCTGCCGACAACGTAGCCCTCTTCTCGAAGCGTAAGGGTCTCGACCCGCGTCAGAGCTTTGGTGGTGTGGGCGACATTGGTGGCTATAACTACTCGGCTATGCGTACCATCTCGGGTGGTGTAAACATTACGTTCTAATCTAAAACCGCGTACGAATATGAAATTGAACAATAAAATATGGATGCTTCTGGCCGGTGTATCGATGCTCGCCTCGTGTGAGTTGGATACTGCTCCCGAGGGTGCTACCGTTACCGAGCAACAGAAGCAGGAGGTTATTGACATGAACCCCGAGCGCATCGCTGCCGATGTAGCTAACTTGTCGGCTACGATTTTCCGCCAGTTTTGTTTGGGAAATAGTGGCTATCACAATGACTTTGGTTATCCCTCGGTATGTATTGCCCGTGATTACAATGGCGCAGATATGGTTTGCGCCAACAACGATTTCAACTGGTTCTCGGTAGCTTGTGATTATACGGACCGTGACCCGAACTACATCGTTCCTTATGTAGAGTGGACCTTCCACTATGATTTATTGAAGGCTGCAAATGACGTGTTGGCTGCTATTCCGGCTGAGACGGATAATGAGACGCTGAAGGCCTATCGTGGTCAGGCACTGGGTGCACGTGCATTTGTTATCTTCAGCTTGGTACAGCGTTTCCAGCACACCTACGTTGGCAATGAGGACAAACCCTCGATTCCGATTGTAACGGATGACATGACGGCCGACCAGGCTGCTGTGAATCCGCGTGCTACGCTGACAGCTGCTTATGAGCAGATTCTGGGTGATCTGAACGAGGCTGTTACCTTGTTGGAGGGCTTTACGCGCACCAACAAAGCAACGATTGACCAGCAGGTGGCTTATGGTCTGCGTGCTCGTGTCAACCTGGTGATGCAGAACTACGAGGAGGCTGCTTCAGATGCTGCCGAGGCAATGGCCGGTTACACGCCTTATACCATTGCCGAATTGGGTAAGCCGACCTTCTGGGATGGTACGCACCACGCTTGGATTTGGGGTTCCATCGTAAATTTGAGCGACCTTGTTCCTGAGTATGAGGTTGCTACTTGGCAGAGTTGGTTGGGTTCGTTGAGCGGTAACGGTTATGCTTCGGGTGTCGCATGCTATGCACGTTGCAATACCGAGTTGTACAACAAAATTCCGGCATCGGATGTGCGTAAAGGCTGGTGGGTTGACGAGAACCTTGAGTCGCCGCTGATTGAGGGTCTCGAGTGGCCGGGAGCACCGGGTGTTTCGGTTGCAGAGGCTAAGATTCCGGAGGTTAAGGAACCCTTCTATCCCTACACGAATGTGAAGTTTGGTCCTACGGATGATAAAGTGGGTAATACGGACTGCTCGGGTGACTGGCCGTTGATGCGCGTCGAGGAGATGTTGCTGATTCAGGCCGAGGCTACGGGTCTGGGCGGTAATGTATCGGCCGGTGCCAAGCTCCTGGAGGACTTCGTGAAGGCCTATCGTAATCCCGAGTACAAATGCACGGCAACGGATGAGGATGCCTTCCGCAACGAGATTTGGCTGCAGCGTCGTATCGAACTCTGGGGTGAGGGCTTCTTCTTCACGGACATGATGCGTTTCAACAAGCCGTTGGTGCGTTTCCATGGTTCGCGTAAGGATCAGTCGAACTGGCCCGATGCTTATCGCTTCAATATCCCTGCCGGTGATGAGGCCTTCCTGGTGGTGATTCCGCGCTCGGAGATCAACTCCAACGAGGGTATCTCGGAGGAGGAGAACAACACAGGTGGTACGACGCCGGTTCCCGATCAGAATCCGAACCTGTTGGATGGTGTAACCGACTAATCGGGTGTAGTGTATAACCTTTCAAAAGTATGAAAAGTATGAAAAAGATATTGTTTATGCTCTTCGCTGCAGCCGCATTTGTGGCTTGTAACGACGATGAGATAACGCCTGATAAGTGCCCTATCTGCGGAGAGAATGATGCAACTCACTTCTGCCAGAACGTCTATTTCCCGAATGGCAACGCTATTTCGGAGGTCTTTGTGCCTACTGATACGGAGTTCTCGGTTGTAGTAGCTCGTGAGACGACGGATGAGGCTGTTGAGGTCCCCGTGAAGGTAGAGTGCGCAATGGCAGACTGCTTTGTATTCCCCGCTACGGTTTCGTTTGAGGCCGGTGAGGCAATGGCAGAGTATGTAATTGGCTTGACCGACAAAATGGAGTTCTTTAAGGAGTATAACATCCAATTGACCATTGGCGAGGGCTATGCTGATTACTACTCGAAAAACGAGAATGGTGCTGCCATCTATGCAGTATCGGTTCAGAAGTCCGACTGGAAAGTTGTTGGTACCGGTTATATGTGTAGCGACTGGTTTGGTGCGGATTGGTATTCTCAGACGCTTGAGAAGTCGGAGATTTTGGGCCAATATCGTTTGCCGAACTACTATGCAGCTGGTCACAATGTGAATTTCACCTGGGATGGCGGTTCTGCTATTCAGATGATCAGCGAGTCGTCGGTTACCTATAATGGTCAGACCTTGCCGGCTTACTATGCCGGTCCGATGTCGGGTACTTCGATTTACATGTGTGCTGCTCCTAAAGGCCTCTACCAAGATAACATGTTCATGTTCGCAACCTTGGGCTATGCCGTAGGTTATGGCATGCAGGCACAATGGGGTCAGTTCATGAACTACATGGAGGTAACTCAGTGGGCTGAGTAAATTGGTATCACGATACTTTAACCAAAGGTCGCTCCTGTCATGGAGCGACCTTTTTTTTGCCTGTTTGTCGTTTTCCGTTGACGGGTTCGTCTGTTCGAGGTTGCTTTTTCTGGTCGTGGTTCGTATTTTAGGCAGGGACACAATGTTGTGGCCGAACTAAAATCAATCCACTTATGAGACATACGTTTAAGGTGTTATTCTACATCAAACGCAGTGCGTTGCTGCGTAATGGAAAGGCTCCCATCATGGGACGAATCACAATCAACGGCATGCGCTCGCAATTTGCGACCCACCTCTCGGTACCACCCATGGCGTGGGATGTGGCACAAAATCGGGCCATCGGTCGCTCGGCCGAGATGGTGCGCGTGAATCGGGAACTCGATGCCATGCGTACCCGCATCGAGCGATGCTATGACGAGGTGTTGGGGCAATCACCGTATGTGACGCCCTTGATGGTGCGCAATCGCTTCTTTGCAACCGATACGATGCAGGATTCGTTGCTGAACTTCTTCGCACGGCACAACGAGGCAGTGCTGCGACAAGTAGAGGTCGATCGCAGTCGCTCGACCTACTACAAATATCGCAGTGTCGAGGTGCATCTGCAACGCTTTATTCCCGACTATTATGGACGTGCGGATCTGCGATTGGAGGAGCTGAACCGCGATTTTCTGGTCGCCTTCCATGGTTATCTGCTACGTGAGTTGGGACGACGAAAAAATACGGTGTGGGTCTATTTGACGGCATTGAAACATGTACTTTCGTTGGCGCGTAAGAAAGGGGTGCTCTCCTCCGATCTCTTTGCCGATTATCGCCTGCATAGTGAATTTGTAACGCGCAGTTTTCTCTCTACGCAGGAATTAAATCGCCTCATTGCGCTCTCTGCGCTTCCTCCGACTCTCCAATTAATCCGTGACAGCTTCCTGTTTAGTTGTTTCACGGGTTTGTCGTTTATTGATTTGAAGCTGTTGCGGTTGCATCATATCCATCAGGTCGGTCGTGTGAGTTGGATCGAGACAACGCGGCACAAGACCGGCTCGCAGGTGCAGGTACGCCTCTTCGACCTGCCGAAGGCTATCTTGTCGAAATATCGCCCCAAAGAGTTTGGGGAAGCGATTTTCCCACTGCCGAGCAATAGTTGGTGCAATCGTTGCTTGACGCAGCTGATGCGGATGGCCGGTATTCCGAAACACATCACCTTTCATGCAGCCCGCCACACCTTTGCGACGACCTTAACGCTATCGCAGGGAATGCCTATTGAGACCATCTCCAAATTGTTGGGACATCGCAATATACGCACTACGCAGATTTATGCTACGGTCACTCATGACCATCTGAACGATGAGATGAATCGCCTGTCGAAACGGTTGGATTCGATTTGCCAGCGTTGGCAGGCGTAAGCGAAACAGACAGGAGCCCTTGCACTCTTGTCTGTTTCTATTTTGGTGCAAAGGAGGGGCGAAAGCGGGGTGTACTCAATAAAAAGCCCGCTTTTTGCGTTTGATGGAAAAATAAATTACTTTTGTCGTGTAAAATGGCTGCTATGGTAAAAATTCTGTGGGTCGATGATGAGGTTGAACTCTTGAAGCCGCATGTGCTCTTTTTGGCGCAGAAAGGCTACGAGGTGGATACCTGCAATAATGGTTACGATGCCATTGATATGGCGTCGGAGGAGGCCTATGATCTGATTATTCTCGACGAGATGATGCCCGGTATGACAGGGCTTGAGACCTTGCCGAAAATCAAGGAGATACGCCCGACAACACCGGTTATTATGGTGACGAAGAGTGAGGAGGAGAATATCATGGATAAGGCCGTGGGCTCGAAGATTGCCGACTACCTGATTAAACCGGTCAACCCGAATCAGGTGTTGTTGTCGATTAAGAAGAATGTCCATCAGCAGCAACTCGTTACCGAGCAGACGACGGCTGATTATCGCTCGGAGTTCGGGCGTCTGTCCGCTTCGTTGCAGATGGCCGATACCTTTACCGATTGGTGCTCACTCTATCGTCGATTGACGGCGTGGGAGATTGAACTGGAGGGTTCGACCGACCCGAGCATCAAGGAGGTGCTGGCCTATCAAAAGAACGAGGCCAATCAGGCCTTCTCGAAGTTTGTGCGTCGCAACTATTACAACTGGATTAATCGCCGTGCGGAGGATACCCCAACGATGTCGCATACGCTGATGCGCTCGTCGATTTTCCCGATTGTCGACGAAAACGAGAAGACAACGCTGCTGCTCATTGATAATTTCCGCTATGATCAGTGGCGAGCTATCTCGTCGCTCTTGCGTGGTTATTACGATGTGGCCTCGGAGGAGTTCTATTGTGCCATTCTGCCTACGGCAACCCAGTATGCCCGCAATGCGATTTTTGCGGGGTTGATGCCGCTGGCCATCGACCGTCTGATGCCGCAGAAGTGGCTCAATGACAATGAGGATGGCGGTAAGAATCAATATGAGGAGGAGTTCCTGCGCCGCCTGATGGCGCAGCACGGAAAGACGTGGCGCACGACCTTCGATAAGCTGATTCGCCCCGAGCAGGGACGTCGCCTGGTGGATAATATCCGTCGGGTCTATGAGGCTGATTTTTCGGTGATTGTCTACAATTTCCTCGATATTTTGTCGCATGCCCGCACCGAGACGGATGTGGTGCGTGAACTGACTGAAAACGAGGCGGCGTTCCGCTCGTTGACCCGTTCGTGGTTCGAGCATTCGGATCTCTATACGATTCTGAAACTACTGGCCGAGAAACGCCATACGGTCATCATCACCTCGGATCATGGTACGATTCGCGTGGACAATCCGGTGCGCGTGACGGGAGACCGCGAAACATCGGCTAACCTGCGTTATAAGACGGGTCGCAATCTACTCTATAATGCGCGTGAGGTCTATGAGGTGCAGCGTCCTGAGGATATCCAATTGCCCTCGGGCAACCTCTCGTCAAGCTATATTTTTGCCTACAACAGCGATTTTCTGGTCTATAACAACGATGCGAATCGCTATGTGCGCTACTATCGCAATACGTTCCAGCATGGCGGCATCTCGATGGAGGAGATGATTGTGCCGTTCCTGGTGCTCAAACCCAAACGATAACGAACAGAAGATGAAGAGAATCAGTATCGACTCGGAGGAGGGACTCCGTGAAGTGGCAGAGGCACTGCTCGAATCGCTCGACGGCCGAACGGTCGTTGCACTGCGAGGCGAGATGGGGGCCGGAAAGACGACCCTGATACGTGCCGTTGCCGAGGCGATGGGCGTTGAGGACCAGGTGACGAGTCCTACCTTTGCGCTGGTCAATCAGTACGAGGGTGCCGGTGGTGAGCGGTTGTTCCATTTCGATTTCTACCGCATCGACGATGTGCGCGAGGCCTACGATTTGGGCTACGAAGAGTATTTCTATTCGGGTGATTTATGCTTTGTCGAGTGGCCCGAGAAGATAGAGGCCTTATTGCCCGAGGAGGTGGTCGAGGTGCATATCACGGTCGATAGTCCTACGGCCCGTAGTTTCGAAATCCACTAATTGCCGATACCTATATTAATAATAGATAATCCAAACTTACTATGCAGGAATATATCTCGAAACAGGTGCAGATTTTGCGTCCGAGTGAGCAGATTTATCAAGTCATCAGTCGCTTCGATCATCTCACACCGGCACTTGCCGGCCGTGTGGAGGATTGGCAGGCTACGGAGGATACCTGTTCGTTTAAGGCCAAGGGCTTTGGTGTGAAGTTGCGCATGGCCGAACGTGTGGCTCCGAAACATGTGAAAATCACGGGCGATGGTGTTCCGATGGATTTTGCGTTCTGGGTACAGTTGCATACGGTCTCGGAGCATGATACGCGCCTTCGGTTGGTGCTGCATGCCGAGTTGAATATGATGATGAAGATGCTGATTGGCTCGAAACTCCAGCAGGCACTTGATCAGATTGCCGATGGAATTGCCTCCGCGATGCGGTAACCGATAGCGACTTATTTTTCAGCTGTTTGTCGCTTTTTAGTCCGGATTTTGCAGTCGATGGAGGCTGGAAGATGGGAAAACGAAAAAAAAAGTTGTTTTCGTTGGCAAAGAATCAAATAAAGTGTATATTTGCAAACTCAAAAGTGACAAATACTTAATTAATTAAAACAATATAAAGATATGACAAAGGCAGATATCGTTAGCGAAATCGCTAAAAACACCGGTGTTGAGAAGGTGCAGGTTATGGCCATCGTTGAGGCCTTTATGGATTCGGTAAAGGGTTCGCTCGAGAGCGGTAACAATGTGTATCTCCGCGGTTTCGGTAGCTTCATCATCAAGAAGCGTGCACAGAAGGTAGCTCGTAACATCTCGAAGAATACGACCATTACGATTCCCGAGCACAATATTCCGGCATTCAAGCCCGCCAAGAGCTTTGCCACGAAGGTGAAATAATTTGTAACCCTTTTAATAATTTACCACTATGCCAAACGGAAAGAAGCATAAGCGCCATAAGATGGCGACCCACAAGCGTAAGAAGCGTCTTCGCAAGAATCGTCACAAGAAGAAGTAGGGTGGTGCCTGCTGAAGGACTACGGTAAAGGTAAAGGGGTGCCCTTTACCTTTACCTATTTAATTATTCGGCACATTGGTGCGTGTTCATCGTGTGCCGTATATCGCGTTAGATTGAGAGTTTGACCGACACTCCCTGAAATAAAATCGGTCGCTAACCACATTCGGTTTCGTTCTGTGAAAGCCCTGATAAGGCGATAAGAGCCATTGCGGATTTTGCCCTCAACCCCACGAGGGGAATTATCTTATCCCGCAAAGGTTGCATAAGGTGCCCATCCTTCTCTATGCAGGAGAGACCTAAGGAGGGGTGGTGAACTGCGATGTTTTGTTTTGGCGGTTTCCCTACACGATGTAAGAGGCATGAGCGACCGAATCCAATATAACCTTGCTCGAAGAAAGAGCACAACTGAAATATGAACAGAGAACTGATTATCAACGTAACTCCGGCCGAGATTAGCATCGCCTTGTGTGAAGACAAGGTGCTGGTCGAACTCAATAAGGAGCAGTGTCAAACCGGTTTTGCCGTGGGCGACATCTATCTGGGACGGGTGCGTAAAATTATGCCGGGTCTGAATGCGGCCTTTATCAATATCGGCCATGAGAAGGATGCCTTCATTCACTATTCGGACCTCGGAACACACTTCGCTTCACTCAAAAAATTGGTCAACTCGTTTCAGCCCGGGAAACGCGGACTGAAGGTCGATACAATGAAGCTCGAGGCGCCGCTCGAGAAGGGCGGAAAGATAGACGGCCAGGTGCAGGTTGGCGATTTGGTGATGGTGCAGATTGCCAAGGAGGCCATTTCAACCAAGGGCCCCCGCCTAACAGCCGAGGTGTCGCTGGCCGGCCGCAATGTGGTGCTGGTGCCCTTCTCGCAGAAGGTCTTCCTCTCGCAAAAGATTCGCTCCTCGGAGGAGAAACGTCGCCTGAAGCGTATTGCTGCATCGGTGTTGCCGAAGAATTTCGGTGTGATTATTCGCACGGCAGCCGTAGAGGCCAAAGATGAGGAGATCGAACACGATATTCGTCAGCAACTCGATCGCTGGTTCAAGACCTGTGGTACGATTCGCAAGAAGGCTCCGACGGCTCCCGGACAGCTGATGAGCGAGATGAGCCGTGCCAACACGATTATTCGTGATTCGCTCAATGGTACCTTCTCGCAGATTGCCGTTAATGATGAGGCGCTCTACAAGGAGATTAAGGGGTATGTGCATGAGATTGACCCCGCGATGGAGAAGATTGTCAAGCACTACAAGGGGTCGGTGCCCATCTTCGATAATTTCGACATCTCGAAGCAGATCAAATCGCTCTTTGCGAAGTATGTATCGCTCAAACGAGGTGCGTACCTGATTATCGAGCGCACGGAGGCGATGAATGTCATCGACGTGAACTCGGGTAACCGCACCAAGGCCGAGGACAACCAGGAGCAGACCGCCATGGATGTCAATCTGGCTGCTGCGAAGGAGATTGCCCGTCAGCTGCGTCTGCGTGATATGGGCGGTATTGTGATTGTCGACTTCATCGACCTGCACAAATCGGCCAACAAGCAGGCTCTTTATGAGGAGATGACCCGCCTGATGGCTACCGACAAGGCGAAACATACGATTCTCCCGTTGTCGAAATTCGGTCTGATGCAGATTACCCGCCAGCGTGTACGCCCGTTGGCCATCGAGGACGTGACGGATGTCTGCCCGACCTGCCATGGTACGGGCAAGGTAGAGCCGACGGTGCTGCTCGACAAGAAAATCGAGAACCAGATTTCACTTTTGACCCTTGATCGCGGTCATAAGTATATCAAGTTGGTGGTCAGCCCCTATGTCGCCTCGTTCCTTACACGTGGTTTCTTCTCGCTGCGTCGTCGCTGGGAGTGGAAATATAAGACCCGCATCAAGGTTGTTGAGGACCAGAGTACGGGCATCATAGAGGTGCATTATCACGACAAGAAGGATAACGACCTGATTAAGTAGAGGAAAGAGCAAAGAGCAAAGAGCAAAGTCAAGCCTGCGCAGCAGGGTTAAAGAGCAAGCTGTGACTGCACGAGAACAATTAGCCGCCTTTTTGGCGGAGTCGAAACCGCTTCGGCAACTATGTCGGGAGGCGAAACAACAGGGTGTCACCCTCCATCTCGAAGAGTTGGTGGGTGGTGCTCTTTCGTGCTATGCCTCTGCGGCCATCGAGCGGCTGGGGGGTATTCACCTCTTTGTAGCCGATGATCGCGATGCCGCAGCCTATCTGCTGAATGATTTCTATCACCTGCTCGACGAGGAGCGGGTCTGCTTCTTCCCCTCTTCGTATAAGCGTTCGGTAGCCTACGGAGGCGAGGATGCGCAGGGCGTTGTGCAGCGCACGGCGACGCTTTCGGCGATTCGCAACTTCACGGGTAAGGGGTATCTGGTCATCTGTACTTACCCCGAGGCCCTGGCCGAACGGGTGGCCGATGCCACCGCCATCGCCCAAGGGACCATCATGGTGCGTGTCGGAGATGCGATTTCGATTGAGGTGCTGGAGGATGCCTTGCAGGAGGCGGCCTTCACGCGGGTAGATTTCGTCTATGAGCCCGGCCAATATTCGATTCGTGGCGGTATTGTCGATATCTTCTCCTATGTGGAGAGCAAGCCCTACCGCCTCGATTTCTTTGGCGATGAGGTGGAGTCGATTCGTCGCTTCGAGATTTCGAGCCAGCTGTCGGCCGATCGGCTCGAGGTGGTGGAGATTATCCCGGATATGAGCGACCGTGCGGGAGCCGTAGACCGAGTATCGCTGCTCCATTTTGCCGGTCGGGAGATGATGACGTGGTGCTATGATGCCGATGCGGTGTTGCGGCGGGTTAATGAGGTGCGTCGCAAGACCCTTGCCGATATGGAGGAGCCTTCCGAGATAGATGGCCTGCTAACCTCCCGAAACGCTCTTTTGGCCGATATAGAGGGGAGCCGATTGGTGGTCCTGCGCAACAACCTTCCCGAGCGTTCGGCAAACACCTCTATCCGCTTCTCGACCCAACCCCAGCCGAAGTTCAACAAGAATTTCGAACTGCTGGCCGATGATATGATTCGCAATGCACAACGCGATTATCGTACCTTCATCCTCTCGGAAAATAAGGTGCAGGTCGAGCGTCTGGAGAATATCTTCCACCAGATAGGCCGTGGACAGGCGACGGTCAAAGCGTTGTCCATCACTTTGCGTGAAGGTTTTGTCGACCACGACCTGAAGTTGTGTCTCTATACCGACCACCAGATTTTTGACCGCTACCAACGCTACCGCATCAACGGTGAGATTAAGCGGGACGAGCAGATGACCGTGGCTGAACTGAATCAGTTGCGGCCGGGTGATTATGTGGTGCACATCGACCATGGCGTCGGCCGCTTTGACGGCTTGGTCAAGATGGTCGAAAACGGCAAGGCGCACGAGGCCATCAAGCTGGTCTATAAGGATGGGGATGTCTTGTTTGTCAATGTGCACTCGTTGCACCGCATCTCGCGCTATAAATCGGGCGATGGCGAGCCACCGAAAATCTATAAACTCGGTACGGGAGCTTGGCAGAAACTCAAGACAGCCACGAAGAAGGCCGTCAAGGATATTTCGCGTCAGCTCATCGCCCTCTATGCCCGTCGTAAGGCCTCGAAGGGATTCGCCTTTACACCCGACAGCTATCTGCAACATGAGTTGGAGGCCTCGTTCCAATACGAGGATACGCCCGATCAGCAGGCAGCCGTGATGGCGGTGAAGAAGGATATGGAGTCCTCGGAGCCGATGGATCGTTTGGTGTGTGGCGATGTGGGCTTCGGTAAGACCGAGGTGGCGATTCGTGCCGCTTTTAAGGCTGCGTGCGATGGTAAGCAGGTGGCGGTGCTGGTGCCGACGACGATTCTGGCGTTGCAGCACTACCGCTCCTTCTCGGAGCGTTTGCGTGGCTTCCCGGTGACCATCGAGTACCTCAATCGCACGAAGACCACCAAAGAGGTGCGCCAGATTTGCGAGGAGTTGGCCTCGGGAAAAATCGATATCCTGATAGGTACACATAAGATGCTCGGCAAGCAGATTCGTTTCCGCGATTTGGGGTTGCTGATTATTGACGAAGAGCAAAAATTCGGTGTAGCAGCGAAGGAAAAACTGACCGAACTGAGCATCTCGGTCGATACGCTGACCTTGACGGCAACACCGATTCCGCGCACGTTGCAATTCTCGCTCATGGGTTCACGCGACCTCTCGGTTATCTCGACGCCCCCGCCCAACCGACAACCGATTCTCACCGAGTCGCATGCCTTCTCGGAGGAGATTATCCGCGATGCCATCGAGCAGGAGTTGGCACGAGGCGGTCAGGTTTACTTTGTTCACAACCGTGTCGAGGATTTGCTGACCATGCAGGGGATGATTACACGGCTTTGCCCGAAGGCCCGAGTGGGCGTGGGCCATGGTAAGATGCCGGCCGAGCAACTCGAGAAACTCATCATGGATTTCATCTATGGGGAGTTTGAGGTGCTGCTCTCGACGACGATTGTCGAAAATGGTATCGATATTCCGAATGCCAATACCATTATCATTAACAATGCGCAAAACTTTGGCCTGAGCGACCTGCATCAGTTGCGTGGTCGTGTGGGTCGCTCCGATAAGAAGGCCTTCTGCTATCTGCTCTCTCCGTCCGATGAACTGCTGACCTCGGATGCTCGTCGTCGCCTGCGTGCCATCGAGGAGTTCTCGGATCTCGGCTCGGGCTTCAATATTGCGATGCAGGACCTCGATATTCGTGGTGCCGGCAACCTCCTGGGTGCTGAACAGAGCGGTTTCATTACCGATATTGGTTTCGAGACCTACCAGAAAATTTTGAACGAGGCGATTGCCGAGTTGCGCCAGGAGGGCTTGCTCATGCCGGGTATGAGTGACAAGGAGCAGGAGGTGGTCGATGCCATGCACTTCATCGACGACTCGCACATCGACATCGAACTCGAAGCGGGACTCCCCGACACCTATGTTTCGCAACAGGCCGAGCGTCTGAAACTCTATCGTGAGCTCGATGGTTTGAAGGATGAGGAGTCGCTACAGGGCTTTGAGCAACGCCTGAAAGACCGCTTTGGCGAGTTGCCGCAGGCTGCACGCGAACTGATGCACGTCGTGCGCCTGCGTTGGGAGGCCATTCGTCTTGGTATGGAGCGTGTGAAGGTGAAGAACGGATTGATGATTGTCCACTTCGTGGGCGAGCAAAATTCCCCCTACTACCAGAGCGAGGTGTTCCGCAATCTGCTGATGTATATCACGCAGCACCCCGACCGCTTTGTGCTGAAACAACACAATAATCGCCTTGGAATGACCGTTCGACAAGTGAAGAACGTCGAAGAGGCGTGGAAAACCCTGCAATCACTCGGATGAATCTACTCGTAGATATAGGCAATACACGCATCAAATGGGCTGTGGCCGATAAAGATGGAGGTGTCGTAACAAGCGAAGTGGGCGAGTTGACCGCCTCGCAACTGACGACGTTGGTGGCGCAGTACAACCTGCAACGAGCCATCTGCTCCTCGACCCGCGGTGCGGTCGATGAAGTGCTGGCACTGCTCGAAGAGTGTGTTGCGGAGGTGATATGGTTTACGCCCCAAACCCCTGTGCCGATAGCGATTGCGTATGCAACGCCCGATACGCTGGGACGTGACCGAGTAGCAGCGGCCGTTGGAGCGGTGGCACGCTATCCCGGACGGGATTGTCTGGTGGTTGACTTTGGTACGGCACTGACACTGGATTTTGTATCCAAGGAGGGGGTGTTCCATGGGGGCTCCATCTCGTTGGGGGTGTCGAATCGTTTCAGAGCACTACAGGAGTATACGGCTACTTTGCCGTTGTGTGAGGCCTCGGAGGAAGCCTCCGAACAGCTCTTCGGTTGCTCGACTCGTGAGGCCATTGAGCAGGGGGTCATGAACTCCGTGCAGTTCGAATTGGAGGGGTATATGACGCGTTTGCAGGAAAAAAATGGCGATTTGTGCGTAATTTTTACCGGTGGAGAGGCGAAATACTTTGCGAAACGAATTAAAAATACGATATTTGCAGAACCTAATTTGGTGTTTTACGGTTTGAACCGAATTTTAGAGTACAATGCAACAGCAAAAAAATAGTTTGAAGAGATTGTTTGCCGTCGTGGTGGCTGTCGTCGCCCTCTCGGTAACAGCTTCGGCCCAGACAAGCAGTATCAATGCCTTCTCGCCCTATACGATGTATGGCATCGGCGAAATCAACACCCCCGGAACGCTGACCATGCGTTCGATGGGTGGTGTCGGTGTTGCAGCCCGTCAAACGGGTATGATTAACCTGCTGAATCCGGCAGGATTCAGCCTCGTAACGCGCAAGAGTTTCCTGCTGGATGTGGCGCTCGAGGGACAAAACTACTACAACTATCAGACCGTTGAGGGTGCCGAAAAGAAGTCGGCCTACAATAGTTTCAACATCCGCGAGTTCGCCTTCCTGATGCCGCTGGCCAAGAATCTGGGCTTGGGTTTCAGCGTAACACCGTATAGCTCGGTGGGTTATCGCATGATGTACGATCACGTGTACGATGCCTCGGATCCGGTCTGGGGTCATGTGGGTCGTGTGAATTACAGCTATCAAGGCGAGGGTGACGTGACCGAGGTCAAAGTCGGTATCGGCTATGAGGTGGTCAAAAATCTCTCGATAGGTGTTGCCATGCAGTATTACTGGGGCGATATCGACCGTGCGTTTGTGATGACTCCTGTGTCGATTACCGGTAACGGCTCGTATGGCTCGGTGAGTGGTAACTCGGAGTATGCCATCTCGAACATCAAAGCACAATTCGGTGTGCAGTGGAATGCGCTGCTGACCCAAAAGCGCGTGCTGACGTTTGGTGCAACCTACGATATTGGTGGCGATTTGAATCCTGATGTTACGAGTGTTGTGACGGGTGGCGACCTCTATGGTACAGCGGTTGCGGCCGATGATAATCACCTCTCGATAACCTTGCCGCGTCAATTGACCATCGGAGCCTTCTATCAGACGGCCAAGTGGGCGATTGGCTTGGACTATACGTACCAGGAGTGGACGGCCAACAAGGGTAGCGAGAATACAGGTGTAAGCGGTGTGGAGCAGAGCCACATGGTCGTTGCCTATACCGATACCCATACGATTAAGGCGGGTATGGAGTTCGTGCCGGCTCGTTATGATACGCGTCGCTTCTGGCGTCGTTGGTCCTATCGCCTGGGTGTTCGCTATGGCAGTCATAATCAGACCTTCGATGACCACAAACTTCAGGAGTATGCCGTGACGGCCGGTTTTGGTATTCCCATCAAGTTCCTCGGAATCTCATCGGTCGATTTCGCTGTTGAGTATGGCGATCGCGGATTCAACGTCGCCAAGGAGATTGGTTTGGTGCGCCAGAAATATGTGAAATTTGGTGTAGGGTTCAAACTCTTTGCCGGTGCCGAGAACCACGAATATTGGTTCCTCCGTCCGAAATACGATTAATGCAAACTATATAAAAACAAATTATAAAACAATTACTCTCCATGAAAAGCTTAAAGATTTTGTTTACGGCAGCCTTCTCGCTCATGGCTATGGCGACGATGGCACAGCAAGATTTCAGCGATCCGCGTTATGCCCGTTATGGCGATACGCCCGAGCAGCGCGAGCAGAACATTCTTCGCAGCAACTTCCTCAAGGAGGCTGTGCAGAACAAGGATTACAACCTGGCAGCACACTACTTCCAGCTCCTGCTCGCCGACCGTCCGAAGGTGTCGGTGAACATCTACAAGTATGGTGCGATTATCTATCGTAACAAAATCAACCGTGCAAAGTCGGTTGCCGAGAAGAAGACGATGGTCGACTCGCTGTTGGCTGTCTACGACGCTCGCGTACTCCACTTTGGTGATAGTGCCAAGGAGGGTAAGGCTTATATTTTGGATGTGAAGGCACGTGACGTGCTGAACTTCATGGCCAACAACCGTGCGGCTATTCGTCAGGCCTTCCGTGAGGCGATCGAGGCCGGTGGCGCACAGACGAACCCCGAGACCATCGTGGTGTTTTTCTCGAACCTTTGCGACGACTACCAGAATACGGATGAGGTGATGCCGGAGGAGATTATCGCCGAGTATGACCGCTTGACCCCCTTCCTGGAGGCTCATCCGACCTTCAAGGAGCAGTTTGACGCTGCTTTTGGTCGCAGTGGTGCTGCTGATTGCGAGAACTTGGAGAAATTGTTCCGTGCGAAGTTGGCTGCTGCTCCCGAGGATGCAGAGGTGCTGAATCAGGCCGTTACGCTGATGACCCGCGCCAACTGCCAGAGCGACTTCTACTTCGAGGTTGCCGAGAAGTCGTATGCCGTACAGCCTACGGCCCAGATGGCTATCTACCTGGCACAGTCGTTCAAGAATAAGGGTGACTATGATAAGGCTTCGAAGTATCTGAATGCTTCGCTGGCTACGGAGGAGAACCCCGAGGAGCGTCAGAAGCTGCTGACGCAGATTTCGGTTGTTGAGCTCGTTGCCAACAACATCTCGGCTGCCGCCAAGGCTGCCAAGGAGGCTATTGAGCTCAATCCCGAGGATGGTGTCCCCGTCTTTGTGTTGGCACAGTGCTATGGTATTTCGGCTTCGAACTGCGGTGAGCAGTTTGCTCGTCAGGCTGCTTGCTGGGTGGCTTATGATACGATGAGCAAGGCTGTTGATTTGCTGCAGAACAATCCCGAGTACCTCGATACGGCAAAGCAGGCGCAAGCCGCTTTCCGCAGCCGCTTCCCGAGCCAGGAGGAGTGCTTCATGCGCGACCTGCAGGCCGGTAATTCGTACCGCGTAGACTGCGGTCTGGCTGCCGGTATCACGACGACGGTACGTCCTCGCTAATCATTGAGATTCAGCGCGTAGAAGATGATGCTTGGTATCATGCGATATGTGCGGGTAGCACTCCTCGTTGCGGGGAGTGCTATCTTGCTATTCTCGTGTGATGAGCAGACTGCGAAACGAGATGCCGCGGCAGAGGCGGCCATGATGACCGAATATAGTGAGCATCTTTCGATTGTCATGTCGCAAAACGGCCTGCGCTCCTATTTCTTCGAGACCCCGTTGGTCGAGGGATATACGCTTGGAAGTGAGCCCTATCGCGAATTTCGTCGAGGGATCAAGATTACCACCTATCAGGATGATTCGCTGGCGACGGTCGATGCTGTGTTGACGGCCAACTATGCCATCTACTACGAAAAGCGGGAACTGTGGGAGGCCAAAGGTGATGTCGAGGTACATAAGTACGACGGCACGGAGGTCTATACGCAACAACTCTTCTGGAATGCCCGCACGAAGAAGATCTACTCGAATGTAGATACGAAGTTGGTGAAGGGGAACAATGTCTTTGTCGGCGAGCGATTCGAGTCGGATGAAGACTTCAAAGATTGGCGTTTCTACTACCAGAAGAGCCGCATGGAGGTTAATGTTGCTCCAAGTGAGGGCAGTGATACGACCGCTGTAGCGACCGCGCCTGATACGACTACGCCCGCTGTGGCTGTGCCGCCGGTGGCAGAAAAACAACCGGCTGTGCAACCGGCGTTACGGCCTTCAGAGCGTCGCCGAGAGCGAATGGAGCGCAAAGAGCATATCGAACGAGAGAGGTAGGTCATGGAACCTTTGCAACTGAATCAAGAAGGTAAATTGAGGTAAGATGCTGACTACTATTCTGTTGATATTTCTGACGTTGACACTCTCCGCCTTCTTTTCAGGAATGGAGATTGCCTTCACGAGCAAGAATCGGCTGAAATTGGAATTGGATCGGAAGCAAAATCGCCTCTTCGACTCCATTGCCAAGGTATTTGCTCGCCATCCGGGGCAATATATCACCACGATTTTGGTGGGGAATAATATTGCATTGGTGGTCTATTCGTTGTGCATGTCGGTGCTCCTGCGCGGTATTTTTCACCTGTGCGGGTGGGAGGCATTGGCCTCACAAGGTTCGGTGGCCGTAGAGACTGCGGTGTCGACCATCTTGATTATTTTTGTAGGTGAGTTCCTGCCGAAGTCGATTTGCAAAAACAATCCCAACTTCTACTATCGCACCTTTGCTCCGCTCATCTACCTTTTTTATGTATTGCTCTATCCGTTAGCACGTTTTACAACCCTCCTTTCGCAGAGTATCTTGCGTCTTTTGGGGCATAAGGCAGAGGTAGAGCCCACGTTGAAACCCTTCAACCATGATGATTTGGCGGCTCTGCTTGACAGTAACAATGAGGCAGTGTCCGAGACGGAAAATGAGTTGAAGTTGTTCCAAAATGCCCTGGACTTTGCCGATTTGCGCGTGCGCGACTGCATGGTTCCGCGCGTGGATGTCGAGGCAGTCGATGTGGAGGAAACATCGATTGAGCAACTCACCGAGCGTTTTGTCGAATCGAAATATTCACGTCTGTTTGTCTATCGGCAGAATATCGACAACATCATCGGCTATGTCAATTCGAAGAGCCTCTTTACGAACCCCAAGCGCATCGAGGAGGTGCTGATGGAGGTCAACTATCTGCCTGAAACGATGCCCTTGCAGGCCGTATTGCAGAACTTCACGAAGCATGGGTCGAATATCGCGGTGGTCATCGATGAGTTTGGTGGTACGGCGGGTATTATCTCGTTGGAAGATGTGCTGGAGCAGATTTTCGGCGAGATTGAGGATGAGCACGACGAGGCCGAGGAGATCGAGAAGCAAGTGGGAGAGGATGAATATGTCTTCTCGTGTCGCTTGGAGGTGAAATACCTAAACGAGAAGTATAATCTGAATCTGGAGGAGCAAAAAGAGTACGACACGCTGGCCGGTCTGATTATCGCTCACTACGATGGAATACCCTCGGCAGGCGAGATTTTGGTGATTGGTGAACTGCAAATTCGCATTTTGCGGACCACGCGATCGCGCATTGAGCTGGCAAGAGTGAAAAAAATACGTTAATTTGTCTTCGATTCGGATAAAATTACTATCTTTGGAGGCTAAAAAGCAACAAAATAATTAATTCAATTTATATGGCAAGTTTAAACACCCTTCGCACCAAGTTCGGTGTCATCCTTTCGATTGTGATTGGCATCGCACTTTTGGCATTTATTCTCTCGTTGAAGACGGAGATGGGCTTCGCCGGTAACGACCCCAAGGTGGGCGTGATGAACGGCGAAAAGATTAACTATTCGGAGTATTACAACCAGTATGAGCAGATTAAGGCTCAGTCGGGCGTTACGGAGAGTGACGAGCAGCAGGCTGCTATGTTGGCCAATGCTACGTGGCAGTCGTTGATTGCTGCGCATGTCATCGAGCCGGCTTTTGCCGAGATGGGCTTGCAGTTCACCGAGGCTGAGCGTTTGGCCATGCTGAGCGGTGAGCAGTTCTCGCAGACGCTCTATAACGCATTTACCGACCCCGCAACGGGTGTCTATAATGTTGCTGCTGTCAGCCAGTTCCTGGCACAGGCCGATGCTGATCCGCAGGCACGTGTAGCATGGAACCAGTTGCTCGAGCAACTGCGTCTGGAGAGCACGCTGCAGAAGTACCACGGTTTGGTGAAGGGTGGTACGTATGTCAACGCCTTGGAGGTTGCTCAGGGTGTGAAAGCTGCCAACGAGACCTTTGCCGGTAAGTGGACTATAAAGCGTTACAACCAGGTGCCCGATTCGCTCTTCACGGTTTCGTCGAGCGAGATTAAGCAGTACTACAAGGAGCACAAGGCGAACTACAAGCAGTTGCCTTCGCGCAAATTGTCGTATGTAGTTTTCGAGGTAAGCCCGACGGATGCTGACCTGGAGACGCTCGAGAAGGATGTCCGCATGGTAGGCGAGGAGTTCGCCATTGCCGAGGATTTGAAGGCCTATACGCGTGGTAACCGCTTTGGTACGATTGCCCAGAACTACGTGTCGGCTGCTCAGCTGACCTCGGAGGAGGCTGCTGCATTGATGGCTGGCAAGACCTATGGTCCGGTGTTGAAGAACAACGAGTGGACGATGGCTCGTGCCTTGAATACGAAGATGGTTCCCGACTCGATGGGTATTCGCCACATCGTGTTGCCTTACACCGAGACCGAGTTGGCTGACAGCCTGCTGACGGTATTGAAGGGTGGTGCCGACTTTGCTGAGGTTGCTTCGCAGTACTCGGTAGC
Organism: Alistipes sp.; assembly: GCA_017623115.1. Lineage (GTDB taxonomy): Bacteria > Bacteroidota > Bacteroidia > Bacteroidales > Rikenellaceae > Alistipes. Next base: position 14,351 of record JAGAPT010000026.1, on the reverse strand, counting down.
CCAGACGGCTGCGAATGGTGGCGAGGTAGGCGTGATGCCGTTCTCGGCCTTCACGGGTGAGTTCGTTGATGTGCTGGCCGGTGCCAAGAAGGGCGACATCGTGAAGATTGCTTCGGGCGATGCTATCCAGCTGATGCAGGTATATCGCGCTGACCGCCCGTCGAAGCATGTTCAGGTTGCTTCGATTACCTATCCGGTTGAGGCTTCGAGCGCAACGCGTCGTGAGGCTCACAATCAGGCAGGTACCTTCACGGTAAATGCCGGTAAGGGCTCGCTTGAGGCCTTCAATGAGGCTGCCTCGACGGCTGCTGTTACGCCGCGTGTGGCAACCCTCATGCAGGGTGAGCGCACGATTCGTGGTTTGGAGGATTCGCGTGAGGTTGCTCGCTGGGCTTATGGTGCCAAGGTGGGTGATGTATCGGAGATCTTCACGGTGGGTGATGACTACGTGATTGCTACGCTGACCGAGATTGACAACGAGGAGTATAACGATATTCAGAACGTGGCTGCGTCGATTCGTCAGCAGTTGCTCCGCGATAAGAAATACGAGTACATCGTATCGCAGATGAGCGGTTCGACGTTGGAGGAGATTGCCGAGGGCTTTGGCTCGGAGGTTGCCGACTTCTCGGATGTAACCTATGGTGCTTACTACATGGCCGGCCCGGGTCTTGAGCCGCGTCTGATTGGTGCTATCGCCACGGCCGAGAAGGATGCTGTTTCGGCTCCCGTGAAGGGTATGTCGGGTGTCTATGTCTTCCAGGTGACGGATGTTCAGGATGCCGCTACGCAGACCCCGGAGGCTGAGCAGGTGCGTGCACAGGCCGTTCAGGAGAGCATGACGACGCAGTATGCTTTGCAGGCTGTACAGCAGATGGCCGAGATTGAGGACCTGCGTGGTCAGTACTTCTAAACCGAATAGGATACAACCTAAAAGAGGCTGCTCACTGAGCAGCCTCTTTTTGTTGTTGGTAAGAGCCGATGACAAGCCATACACCGCAGAAGATCACCATGGCGAAAAGAATCGTGTCGGCGTGGAGACGGTCAAGCCCCATGAGGACCGAGAGCCCGATGGCCACGACGGGTTGCAGGTAGGAGTAGCCGCTCGTAATGGTCGGGGCGACGAACCTGAGCGAGTAGTTCAGCAGGAGGTTCGGCAGGTAGGTCGGCACGATCAGCACGAAGAGCGTGGCAAGCAGAATCGGGGTGTGCATCGCGCGGAAGTCAATGGCGAAAATATCGTGCGCCCCGAAGGGGAGCATGACGAGGGCCGAGAGGCAGTAGATCCAGCGCAGGAGGGTGGTGATGCGGTATTTCGCCACGAGTTGCTTGAACCATACCATGTAGGCGGCCGAGACGCAGGCCGAGGTGAAGATCAACAGGTTACCCGTGGCACTCGCCTGCTCGTGTCCGCTATTGCCGCTCGAGAGGATTACGGCCACGGTGCCCGCGAGGCCGAGGAGCAGACCGAGTGTCTTGCGCTGCGTTAAGCGTTCCAACCCGACCACGACCGAGAGGAGCAAGACCATGAGGGGTGTGGTGGTGCTGATGAGCGAGCCGTCGATGGGGGAGGTCTCCGCGAGGCCGTACATCATGCAGAGTTTGCGTGCAAGGCCGATCAGAAGGGCTGCGCCGAGGATTTTTAGGCGGTCCGAGCGCTCGATTGGCTCGGGTTTCTCCCACAAAAGGGGCACAAGTGACCAGAGGGCCGCCACGAGGAGCGAGGCGGAGACCAGCGCCAAGGGCGAGACATACTTTCCAAGCACAAGGCTGTAGAAGGGGTAGTCGCACGCCCAGATGATGTTGCAGAGGAGCAGTGCGAGGTGCGCCGCAAGAGTTTTCGAGGGAGCCATAACACCAAGAGGTTGAACCGCCCGCCCTACGGCAAAAAATGTACCGAAACGGGGCGGCGTTTGGCGGAAAATCGCTATCTTTGTCGAAAATGAGCGTTGCTATGCGACCGATTTTATTGTTGATGACACTCCTATTGGTGGCGTGTGGCTCGGCCTCGTCAACCGATCGACTCTTGGCCGAGGTGTGGGCGCGCGACCAACAACCACGCTTGCAGTTGCAGGAGCTGACAAAGGCTGTTACGGTCGAGGGTAGAATGGAGTTGATCGATTCGCTGCTTGTGGTGGTGGATCGGGTGGAGCGGCTTGATGCAGAGAATATGGCCGTGGTGGACTCCCTTTTGCAGGAGGGCTTGCCGCGTGGCCTCTCGGAGGCCTCTTACAAGACGATCTGGATCGTCATCGACCATGCCGAGTTGGAGGTGCAGGAGCGTTACCTTCCACTCATCGAGGAGATGGCCGCAGCGGGGATTGTCGCGAGGAGCGAGTGGGCGGTGCTCCATGACCGTGTGTCGATGAAGAACAACCGTCCGCAACGCTACGGCAGTCAGAGCGTTCAGTTTGGCAAGGCGGAGCGTACGCAACTCTATCTCTGGCCGGTTGAAGCCCCCGAACGGCTCGATTCGCTCCGTGTTACGGTGGGTCTCTCTCCCCTCTCGGATTACCTTCGCCAACTTACCGAGGCGGTCGGCATCACGGCACAATACGACCCTGCGCTTACCGTCGAGGAGCTTAACGCGTTCCGTGAAAATCAGGTGCCAATGACCGAGTAGGGAGCGCAGCAGATCAACCCAAATTAGGGAATTTAAGGATTGCGTGAGCCGTCCCTAAATTCCCTAAATTCTTTCACTTCCCTAAAAGAAAAAGGAGAGGACTAAACCTCTCCTTTTTCTTTTAGTAGCGGGGGGAGGACTCGAACCTCCGGCCTCCGGGTTATGAGCCCGACGAGCTACCAACTGCTCTACCCCGCGATGTATCGTTGAATGCGCAGTGCGCGATCCTTCGCGTTTGCAAGTGCAAAGATAATACAAAAAACGGAAACCACCAAGAAAAAAATGGCTTGAATGCCCTGCAACGTCGCTAAAGGTTGAGGGTCAGTGAAATAAATTTCAAGAAAAAAACCTTTGGGTGGGAGAGGCGGCTCTTTTGATGGCGTTAACGACGCTCGTAGCGTTCGAAACGGAAGGGGTGTGGGTAGTGTTCTCCCCGTTCCAGACGCTCGCAGGCTACCAAGGTCCACTCCTCACGATTCCAGGTCGGGAATACGGTGTCGCCCGCATAGTCCTGCTCCACCACGGTCAGGTAGAGGCGATCGGCTAACGGAAGAGCCTCAGCGTAAATTTGTCCTCCGCCGATGATGAAGAGCTCCTCATCGGGCGAAAAGAGGGCAATGGCCTCCTCAAGCGAGTGTACGACGGTGCATCCCTCGATTTGCAGGGCTTGGCGCGAGATCACCACATTCGTGCGATTCGGCAGGGGACGTCCGAGCGATTCATAGGTCTTACGCCCCATGATGACGGGATGCCCCTGGGTGGTGCGGCGGAAGAACTGCATATCCTCCTTGATGTGCCACAGCAGGGTGTTTTTATCGCCAATAGTGCCGTTTTGTGCCACGGCTACAATGATGGAGAGCATAGTGATATGGCCTTTAGAACGACATGGGAGCCTTGATGGCGGGGTGGGGGTCGTAGCCCTCCAATGTGAAGTCTTCGTAGCGGAAGTCGAACAGCGAACGACGCTCCGGATTCAGGCGCATGGTCGGCAGCGGGCGGGGCTCACGCGAAAGTTGCTCCTCGACCTGCTCCATATGATTCAGATAGAGGTGCGTGTCGCCCAACGTATGGACAAACTCGCCGGGCTGCAGGTCGCACACCTGCGCCATCATCTGGGTCAGCAGGGCATACGATGCGATGTTGAACGGAACGCCGAGGAAGGTGTCGGCACTGCGTTGATAGAGTTGGCAGGAGAGACGGCCGTTGGCCACATAGAATTGAAACAAGACGTGGCAAGGGGGCAGAGCCATCTCCTCCACCTCGGCAACATTCCAGGCCGAGACGAGGATGCGACGGGATTCGGGATTATTGCGAATCAGGTTGACCGCCGCACTGATTTGGTCGATGATGCCTCCATCGCTCTTGGGCCATGAACGCCATTGGTAGCCATAGACGTGGTTCAAATCGCCGAAACGATACCCCTCGATAGGTGATTCGATACCGGCCGAGGCGAGGAATGTCTCTCGATCCACCGGCAGGATGCCATGCTTCACGCACAGCTCGTTGTAGTAGCGAAAAGCATCGTTATCCCAGATGTGTACCCCATGCTCTACCAAATAACGGATGTTGGTATCTCCCGAGAGGAACCACAATAATTCGTGGATGACCCCCTTTAGAAAGACCTTCTTGGTGGTCAGCAGGGGGAATCCTTCTGCAAGGTCAAAACGCATCTGATGTCCAAATACGCTTTTTGTACCGGTGCCGGTGCGATCGCCGCGCACAACACCCTCGGTGCAGATGCGTTGCAATAGGTCGAGATATTGTTTCATGGCTTATTGATGCGTTAAAGTCAGATTTCCGCGCTCGTCGAGTGTGGCATAGGATGCGTGTCCACTCTCCCAGGTGCCGAGCAGCACGACATGCAACCCCTCCTCGTGATAATCGCGCGGAAAGTGCATGTGTCCAAAGAGGTAGTGGTCGGCTGCAAGTTCGGTGTGGTGGGTACGGGCATAGGCAATCAGTGGCTCGGTCACCCGCTCGTCGAAGTCGGCTGCAAGGTGTTTTTTGCGGGATGAGTTGCTCCACCAGCGGCCAAAGCGCACCGCTTGGTCGGGGTGTACAAGCCACGAAAAGAGCTTACGAAGCGTCCGTGAGCGGAAGGCTCGATTCATCGCCTGCAGAACCCACTGTCCGTCGATGTTCATGTTATCGCCGTGTGCCACAAAGATTCGTTTCCCATTGAGTTCCAAGACACAAGGTTTCGTGTGAATCTCTACCCCGCATTCGGTATGCAGATAGTCGGTAATCCACATGTCGTGGTTTCCCGTGAAGAAACGAATGGTGATACCTCGGTCGGTCAACTCGGCCAATTTGCCCAAGGTGCGGACAAAACCCTTGGGCACAACACGATGATATTCGAACCAGAAGTCGAAAATATCGCCGGCCAAGGTAATGCTTTTGGCGTCGGTTGCTACATGATTGAGCCAGGCGACGAAGGCTTGTTCGGTCGCCCGGGCTTCGCTCGGAGAGCCTGCGCCCAGGTGGATATCCGAGGCGAAGTAGTGCATTAACGAGTCAGTTCAGCGAGTTTGCGCTCCAACTCCTCGCCACGCAGGTTGCGGCTGACGATGGTGCCCTCTTTGTTGATGAGGAAGTTGGTCGGCAGGGTCTGCACGTTGTAGGTGCCCAGGGCAATCGAGGCACGGCCACGCAGGTCGCTAACCGAAATCCAGGGCAAGGCTTGACCTTGGATGGTGTTAATCCACAGCGGTTTCGAGGTGTCGATGGCTACCTGGTAGATTTCGAGTGGCGTATTGGCTTTGCTGTAACGGGCATACAACTCTTTGAGCTCGGCGTTGAGAGCGTTGCTGTTGCCCAATTCGGCCGACCAGAACTCGAGCAAAATCACCTTGCCTTTGAGCGACGAAAGGCGAATCTTTTTGCCATACATATCCGGCAATTCCAGATCAGGGAAGGTCGCCTCGGCAATCTGTGCTGCCAGACGAGCCCCGGCATCCATGCGGTCGATGTCGCCCTGCAACAATGTGAGGTAGGGCGAGTCGGGATAGGTCTCGGCTAATGCCTCTGCCACCTCGCGGTAGTAGACTACGTCGCTCTCGCCATCGAAGAGGTAGCGGTCACCCGGCAGACGCTGGTAGATGGCATATACGGCAGCCAACGAGCCCTTCTGCGAGATGAGGAACTCGAGCTGTGCACGACGGATGCGGTAATAGAGTGTGGTGTACTCCTCGATGAGTGCCTTGCGAGCCTCCTCCGAGAGTGTTTGGTCAGCCGATTGCAGGGCTATTTTCTCCAATTGCTGGGCCCCGGCAATGAAAGGCTGGTAGAAGGTGCGCAACAACTCCGACTCCTCGGAGCCCTCAACCGTGTAGGTGCTGATAACACTTCCTGCACCATCTACATGCAGCTGGTCGCCGGCTGTGATGAAGAGCGGAATGCGCTCGCCGTTATACACCAAATTGTAGAGCGAGGGGTTCTTGGGTCCCTTTTCCAGCGTCAGGCGATAGTTGCCCTCGTTGTCGAGGGTCGTCGAATCGATGATTTGCTGCACGTTCGAGGTGGTTTGCTCCAAATAGACAGTCTTGGTGTCGTTGCCGACAAAGCGACCTTCGATTTTTACATGGGTCGATTGGCAACTGCAAAAGAGTGTTGCCGCAATGGCTGTCAGGAAGATGGGTAGTTTATTCATGCTTTTTTTACTAATTCAAATAACAAAGATAACCCTTTTTTTTGAAATCAGCGCATTTATTTCTGTGAATTGCGATGCGGGGTGCCGTTTTTCCGAAAATTGGCGTGATGTTGTTGGTTGCGATTCTTCTGTTGCGGATGGTTGCGCTGCTGTTTGCCCTGACGTGCCGAAAAGTGTTGTTTGTAGTCACTTCGGAGGTTATTGAGGGCCTCTTCGTTGATTTCAATGGTCCCATCGGACATCTGTTTGAGGTCTTTTACGATCACCTCATTATTCGGGTGTTCTTGATTGTATTCGTAGCTCTTGGTACGCATATAGCGAGCCAAATTGTCGATGGTGGCAGCTACGGCATGGGGGTTCTTCTGGTCGCGCAACGCCTGGACAAAACACTCGACATATCGGCCATAGTGCTTGTGGCGGATACGGTGTTGGTTATAGCCGAGTTGTCGGGGTTTGATGGTCAAATCCTCGCGGGTGGGGCGGGGGTAGGGTGAGTCGACATCTAACTGAAAATCAGACATGATGAAGAGATGATCCCACAACTTATGCGTAAAGTCTGCCGTGTCGCGCAGCAGGGGATTGAGGTTTCCCATGACAGCGATGACGGCGCGTGCCTGGCGGTTGCGTTCGTAGCGATCTTCGATGAGCATCAACGAGTCGATCATCTCGTGAATGTGTCGCCCATATTCGGGCAGGAAGAGGCGGCGACGTGTGTAGTTGTAATTCTTTTTCATTGTTTGTGCATTGTTGCTTGAATGCCGTTTTTCGTGCGTAATACAGTCGAAAAAGGGCCTTTCAATAGGCTCCTCGGAACCCTTGCGGCTGCATCGAGCCGGCTGATGTGCGATTGGGTTTCGACGGATGAATCGCTTAATTTTGGGACAAAAATAGGTAAAATTTCAAGAAAAACAAGCCATGACGAAAGTTTTAATTCTCGATGCTTCAAAAAGTATGCGAAACACCTTGCGCGAACGGCTCGAATACGAGGGCTTCTCGACCGAGACGGCTGATAGCGAAACGGTGGTGCGTGCCCTGTGTCATCGGAAGTCGTTTGATGTGTTGCTGACCGACCGAGCGGTGTGTTTGGAGGATGCAGCTGTACCTTATATAATACTCTCGGCCGAGGGAAGTCTCGATGCGGCTATTGCTGCGGTGCGGGATGGTGCAGAAGATTTTCTCACCAAGCCGATTGATATGAACCGCTTGTTGCAGTCGATACATCGGGCTGTGGCACATGGGGAGGAGTCGCCGGCTATTCCGATGGTGCGCCCCTCGACGCGCAAGACACGCCGTGCGGGGGCGGCATGTGGCCCTACGGAGGCGATCATTGGTTCGTCGGCCGAAATCGTGCGGGTGCGTAACCTGATTGCCAAGGTGGCGCCCTGTGAGGCTCGGGTGCTGATAACGGGCGAGAATGGTACGGGCAAAGAGTTGGTGGCTCGCCACCTGCATGCGTTGAGCCCGCGTGCGGCTGCTCCGTTTGTCGAGGTGAACTGCGCTGCGATTCCCTCCGAGTTGATTGAGAGTGAACTCTTTGGTCATGAACGAGGGGCGTTTACCTCGGCTATCAAGCAGCGCAAGGGAAAGTTCGAGTTGGCAGATGGGGGCACGCTCTTTATGGATGAGATTGGCGATATGTCGCCGGCCGCCCAGGCCAAGGTGCTGCGTGCTTTGCAGGAGCGGAAGGTGAGCCGTGTGGGTGGCGATCGGGATATCGATGTGAATGTGCGGGTGATTGCGGCGACGAATAAGGATTTGAAGGAGGAGATTCGGAAGGGGAATTTCCGCGAGGACCTCTATCATCGTATCGGTGTGATTGTGATTCGAGTCCCCTCGTTGCGTGAACGAGCAGTCGATATTCCGGAGTTGACGGCCCATTTTATCGGCCAGCTGGCTGCGGAGTACCGCATGACGCCGAAGGAGGTAACCTCGGCGGCATTGGTGGCACTGCAGTCGCGCCCCTGGAGTGGCAATATTCGTGAACTGCGCAATGCGGTCGAGCGTTTGATGATTCTTTCGGGGGAGCAAATTACGGAGGAGGATGTTGAGACTTATTGTTAAGTAAATGAGCGTGATAGCGGTTTTTCGGCGGTTGCCGGCAAAAAATATTTTTAATTTTCTTATGAAATTATTTGCATAATTCGGTTTTTCGCCCTACATTTGCATTCGCAATTCGGCACCGTAGCTTAATTGAATAGAGCATCTGACTACGGATCAGAAGGTTACAGGTTTGAGTCCTGTCGGTGTCACTAAAGCGACCTACGAAAGTGGGTCGCTTTTTTTGTTGTATTCGCTGCCACCTCCCACACGCACTTTTTGCGCCGTGTTGCCATCGTTCCTTTGCGGGTTAGCAGGAACGCATGAGCACGAAAAAGGGGGTGTCGCAACACGATGTTGCGACACCCCCCCCCTTGTCTTGCTCTTCTCTTCGTTTAGTAGCCTAAGATGCGCAGCATCGAGCGGTAGGACTGCTCCTTGGCGAACAGGCGGGTGTAGTATTCGTTATCCGACTTGTCGCGGTCGATGATGACGTGCTTCGGGGCGGGAATCAGGCAGTGCTGAATGCCGCCGAAACCACCCAACGACTCCTGGTAGGCGCCCGTGTGGAAGAATCCGATATACTGGGTGTTCCCCTGCTCGAGTTTCGGCAGGAAGATGGCGTTGGTGTGCACCTCGGCGTTGTAGAAATCCTCCGAGTCGCAGGTCAGACCACCGAGGAAGACGCGCTGATACTCCTTGTCCCAATTGTTGATCGGGAGCATGATGAAACGCTGGTTGATGCCCCAGGTGTCGGGCAGGGTGGTGATGAACGATGAGTCGATCATGTACCAGTTCTCGCGGTCGTTCTGCTGCTTCTGGTTGACAATCGAGTAGAGTGCTGCACCACTTTCGCCCACGGTGAACGAGCCGAACTCGGTGAAGATGTTGGGCTCTTCGATATCGTTGCGTTGGCAGATGCTCTTGATTTGCGCCACAATCTCCTCGGTCAGGTACTCGTAGTCGTAGTGGAAGTCGAGCGAGTTCTTCACGGGGAAACCGCCACCGATGTTGAGGCTGTCGAGCTCGGGGCAGATTTGTTTCAACTCGCAGTAGACGTTCATACACTTCGACAACTCGTTCCAGTAGTAGGCCGAGTCGCGGATACCCGTATTGATGAAGAAGTGCAACATCTTGAGCTGGAACTTCTTGTTGGGCTTGATTTTCGCTTTGTAGAAGTCGACGATGTCGTTGTAGCGGATACCGAGGCGCGAGGTGTAGAAGTCGAATTTAGGCTCCTCCTCGCAGGCGATACGGATGCCGACCTTGCACTTTTTCGTGACGGCGTCGTCAAACAGGTCAATCTCCTCCTTGTTGTCAATCACCGGAATGACATTCTCGAAGCCCTCGTGGAGCAGTTCGGCAATACCCTCGACATACTGCGGACGTTTGAAACCGTTCGAGATGATGTAGCGATCCTTGTCGATGATGCCACCGTCGTAGAGCGCCTTGATGATATGAATATCATAGGCCGACGAGGTCTCGAGGTGGATGTCGTTCTTCATCGCCTCCTCCAGCACGAACGAGAAGTGGCTCGACTTGGTGCAATAACAATAGTTATACGAGCCTCGATAGTCGACTTTTGCCATGGCGACGTTGAACATACGCTTGGCGCGATTGATCTGTTGGGAGATTTTCGGCAGGTAGGTTACCTTCAACGGCGTGCCGTACTGCTTGATGAGTTCCATCAGGGGAATGTCGTAGAATTGCAGCTCGCCATCCTGCACCGAGAACTCGTCTTGGGGGAAGTCAAAGGTCTGCTCAATCAGGTCGATGTACTTGTCTTTCATGGCTCGGATTTCGAAAGTTTCTCGTTCTGTTTCCAATCCAACTCGGTTACATTGATAAAAATCGGGCAAAGTAACTCGATTGGATTTGTTTTTATTTCGTGATGCAAAGTAGGTGAATATTTTCGATATTCGCAACTATCCCCCTTAATATTTTGAATTTAGAGGTGTTAATTTTGGTTTTTTGGCTGAAAAAGGGTAATTTTGAAGCCGTAAAACCATGAAAAACGAACCGTCGTGTTGATACATCATCTATCCCGCTTTATAGCATCGCATAAGCGACTCGTTATTCCGCAGTTAGGGGCCTTCCTGGTGAAGGAGCCCGGGCGTGAGGTGCTCTTCTCGGAGCTCATCCGTCGGGATGACGGAGTGTTGCGTGGATTGCTGCTGGCCGAGGGGATGAATGAGTTGTCCGTGGCGGGAGAGATTGACCGCTTTGTCTTCGAGGTGCGCCATGCCGTAAAGGAGGAGCAGCGGTTCTATATGGATAAGTTGGGCTGGTTCCAGGCCGGTGCGAATGGAACGATCGCCTTTGTCTATGCGCCAACGGCTATTGCTGAAGCCCCGGCCAGGGTAGAAACGGCAACTGCAGAAGAGGCGAAGGAGGGTGCGCGATCGCTATCTTCGGAGCAATCAATCCCGGAGCCGACAGCGGAGCCGGGGCCGGTTGTGGAGGAGTCTGCACCTGACACGATAGCCAAGGAGGAGTATGCCGAACCGCATCTTTCGGTCTCGGCCAAGATGAATCCGGCCGCTCATGTCAAGGGGCTGAAGTATGGTAAGCCTCCCAAGAATACCGATGCCTTTACCTATGTAAGCAAGCCACAGCGTCGTGGTGGCATGGATCGCTTTGTGCTCTTTGCCTTGATTGCTGTTTTGTTGGCACTGGGAGCCATCGCCTTTGGTTTCTATCACGAGTGGCGCGAGGCGCAGACTGCTGAACCGCTGCAGGTGGAGGTTGCCGAGCCGGTGGATGCAGGCCTGGCCACGGAAACGACATCTATGAATTAGTCTTTTTGCTACATGACCGAGATAACAACCATCAAACAACGCTTTGGCATTATCGGCACATCGGAGCTGCTTGACCGCGCTCTGGAGGTGGCGTTGCGTGTGGCTCCGACCGATTTGACGGTGCTGGTGACCGGAGAGAGTGGTGTGGGTAAGGAGTATTTCCCCCAGGTCATCCATGCCTATTCGGCTCGTAAGCACAATAAATATATTGCCGTAAACTGCGCAGCCATTCCCGAGGGAACAATCGACTCGGAACTCTTCGGACACGAGAAGGGTGCCTTCACCGGTGCTGTTGAGGCGCGTAAAGGGTACTTCGAGGAGGCCGATGGCGGCACGATTTTCCTCGATGAGGTGGCCGAGTTGCCCCATTCGACGCAAGCACGTCTGTTGCGTGTATTGCAGTCGGGCGAGTTTATTCGTGTCGGTTCGTCGAAGGTGCAGAAGACCAATGTGCGTGTCGTGGCGGCTACCAATGTGCAACTGCAAGAGGCCATTTTGCAGGGTCGATTCCGTGAGGACCTCTACTATCGTCTGGCGACGGTGCCTATTGTAGTGCCGGCGCTGCGAGAGCGTAAGAACGATATTCCGTTGCTGTTTCGCAAGTTTGCAGCCGATGTGGCGGTGCAATATCGGATGCCGAGTGTGACGCTCGACGATGCCGCACGCGAACTGCTGAAGAATTACTATTGGCGTGGAAATATCCGCCAACTGAAGAACGTGGCGGAGCAGATTTCAGCCATCGAGCAGGTGCGGGTGATTACCCCCGACATTCTGCGTCGCTATCTCCCCGATATGGGCCATGCTACGCCGATGGCCGCCGGCTCGATGCATATGGAGCAGGACTACACGAACGAGCGCGAGTTGCTCTATAAGTTGCTTTTCGATATGCGGGCCGAGATCGGCGATTTGAAGCGGATGGTGGCCGAGTTGATGCACCGAGCCGGTGCTTCGGCTCCGATGGATACTCCGCACGACGTGAAGGCGTTGCTGCCGACCGCGACTATGACACGCGGCTATGAGCCGGAGGCGGTCTATGCCGAGAGTGAGGAGGTCGAGGATGAGCCGCGCGAGCGCACGAAGGCGGATGTGCAGCGTGAGCAGATTATTCGTGCTCTGCGTCGGAATAATGGCCGGCGTCGTGAGGCGGCAGCCGAACTCTTCATGTCGGAGCGCACGTTGTATCGCAAGATTAAAGAACTCGGAATCGAGGAATAAACCATAACTACACAAAAACTCCTTGTCGATGTTGAAAAAACTGATTGCAGGTGTTGCCGCACTGATGTTGCTGACCGGTTGCGGTGTGGCTATCAAATATTCGTTGTCGGGTGCGTCAATTCCGCCCGATGCCAAGACCTTCTCGGTGGCCTATTTCCCGAATAATGCGACGATGGTGTCGCCGATTCTTTCGGCTACCTTAACAGACGCTTTGGTCGATATTTTTTCGCGTCGTACCCGCCTGCAGCAGGTTGAGGAGGGTGGTGATTTTGCCTTCGAGGGTGAGATTACGAACTATACGTCGGTGACGGCTTCGGTGTCGAGCGACGATTACGCGCTGCTGAACCGCCTGACCATTACCGTGAATGTCCGCTTTACGAATGCCATCGACGAGACGATGTCCTTCACGAAGAGCTTCTCGGCCTATGAGGATTATGACTCTACGCAGCTGCTTACCGAGGTGGAGGGTACGCTGATTCCCGAGATTGTCGATAAGCTTGTTACCGATATCTTCATGGCTTCGGCCTCGAACTGGTAGTGTGATGGGGGAGTTGAAGGGACTTTTTGCATCGGTTGAGCGTCTGCGCTGCTGCTCGGATGAGGAGCTGACGAAGTTGGCTGCGCGCTATCCATGGTTTCGCCCATTGCGGATTGAACAGCTGCGGCGTGGCGAGGCGACGAGTGCTGTCGTCGAATTGACCGCTCCGTGGCGCATGGAGTCATCGCTCTTGCAGGAGGGGGCCGATGTCGACCGCTTGATGCACATCACGACCGAGGATATCATCAACCGCTTCCTGCGTGAGGAGGAGTTGCGCATCGTAGCCGATGAGGGCGAGGTGGATGAGGAGGTGCAGATCGAGGCCTCGTTGAGTGATGAGGAGGAGCTGGTGAGTGAAGAATTAGCCGAAATCTACCTTGCTCAGGGACTTCGAGAGGAGGCAAAAGCAATTTATCGCAAATTAAGTTTGCTAAATCCCGAAAAAAGTGTTTACTTTGCCGAGTTAATTGACCATATAGAAAACAATAATTAAAAATAAAAGAAGATGTTATACACCATTTGTATTGTTCTGATTCTGATTGCCAGCGTGTTGGTGATTCTCGCTGTGCTGGTACAGAGCCCCAAGAGCGGCATGGCCGCCAACTTTGGCGCATCGAACCAGGTTATGGGCGTGCGTGAGACGACTAACTTCCTCGAGAAGTTTACGTGGACGATGGCTGTGGCTATCCTGGTGTTGAGTCTCGTGGCTACGGTAGCCATGGAGGGTGGCAACGTAGAGGGTAGCAGTGCTCTTTCGAAGGATGCTCAGGCTTTGCAGGAGCGTCTGATTGAGAACGAGACGGCTATCCCGCAGGCCGAGATTCCGGCTGCACAGGAGGAGGCCGCTCCCGAGGCTGAGTAAGCGATTCTTTGATTCGCGGTGAGTTGTGGTTGTCCTGAAAGGGGCAACCACTTTTTTTGTGCAAGGTGCTTCCCCTTTATAGCATAAAAACGAGGATGCCTGATGGCATCCTCGTTAGCGCGAGTTGTATGCGTATGTGAATTACTTCACCTCCTCGAACTCGACATCTTCGGCCTGCTGCTTCTGCTCGCCGCCATTAGCCTGCTGGCCGCCATTCGGCTGACCTTGAGCCTGCTGGGCCTGCTGCTGGGCGTAGATGTCCTGCGAGGCAGCCTGCCATGCCGTGTTGAGCTCGGCAAGAGCCGTATCGATGGCTGCGATGTCCTGATTCTTGTGTGCCTCCTTCAACTTGGCCAGCGACGCCTCGATTGCCGACTTCTTCTCGGCCGGAATCTTGTCGCCATACTCCTTGAGCTGCTTCTCGGTAGCGAAGATGTTCGAGTCGGCGGCATTGATCTTGTCGATGCGCTCCTTCTCGGCCTTATCCTTCTCCTCGTTGGCCTTGGCCTCGTCACGCATGCGCTGAATCTCCTGCTCGGTCAGACCCGACGAAGCCTCGATGCGAATCTTCTGCTCCTTGCCCGTGCCCTTATCCTTGGCCGAGACATTCAGGATGCCGTTGGCGTCGATGT
>JAGAPT010000025.1 GCA_017623115.1 Alistipes sp. | reverse complement strand
TGGTCGCTTTCCTAATACGATAGATAGGTAGAGGTTTATTGCTCTTTCTTTTTCTTCTCCACGATGGCATCAATCACGGCGATGGCTGTGATGTTGACGATATCGCGTACCGAGGCTTCCCAGTCGGTGAAGTGGATGGGCTTGTTCAAACCCATCTGGATGGGGCCGATAACTTCACTGTTGTCGCCCATCATCTGGATAAACTGGTAGGCTTGGTTGGCACTGGAGAGGTTGTGGAAAACGAGTGTGTTGACCTCTTTACCGTAGAGCTTGTTGAAAGAGAATTTCTCATCGCGCAACTGGCTGTTGAGGGCGAACTTTACCTGCATCTCACCATCTACATCCCATTCGGGGTGCTCGCGGTGCAGATAGTCCACAGCCTCGTGTACAGTAGCAGGACTGCCAGTCGTGTCGGTGCCGAAGTTGGAGTATGAGAGCATGGCCATCACGGGCTTGTGGTTGAAGAACTGTACCGTGTGGTTGGCCAAGCGGGCTATGTCGATGAGCGTGTCGGTGTCGGGGTGACGGTTGATGAGGGTGTCGGCAAGGAAGAGTGTACCCTTCTTGCCATTCACGATGTGCATGGTGCCGAAGGTGCTGAACTCGTCGCGCACACCAATAACCTCCTTGGCTACCTTGATGGTATTGCTGTACTTGGTGTACAGACCCGTGATGAAGGCATCGGCCTCGCCGGTCTCTACCATCATCATACCGAAGTAGTTGCGCTCAAACATCTTGTCGTTTGATTCCTGGAAGTTGGCTCCCTGGCGGGCACGCTTCTCGGTGAGGATACGGGCATAGCGTTCGCGACGCTCGGCCTCGCGGTCGTGGCGCAGGTTGATAATCTCGATGCCTTCGAGGCTGAGCTCCAGTTCCTTGGCCAGCTTCTCGATGCGCTCGTCGTTACCCAAGAGGATAGGGTGGCAAATGCCCTCGGCCTTGGCCTCTACGGCAGCCTTGAGCATGGTGGGGTGGATACCCTCGGCAAACACTACACGCTGCGGATTGCTACGGGCAGTGTCGTAGAGCTGACGGGTGAGCTTGCTCTCCTGGCCCATTAGCTCACGGAGCTGAGTGGCGTAAGCCTCCCAATCGGTGATGGGCTTGCGGGCGACACCGCTCTCCATGGCAGCCTTGGCTACGGCCATAGAGACCTGGGTGATGAGACGTGGGTCTACGGGTTTGGGGATGAAGTAGGCGGGACCGAAGGTGAAGTTGTTCACGTGGTAGGCCTCGTTCACTACGTCGGGAACGGGCTGCTTGGCCAGGTCTGCAATGGCATGTACGGCAGCCAGCTTCATCTCTTCGTTGATGGCTGTAGCCTGTGTGTCGAGTGCACCGCGGAAGATGTAGGGGAAGCCAATAACGTTGTTGATTTGGTTGGGATAGTCGGAACGACCGGTAGCCATCAGTACGTCGGGGCGTGATGCCATGGCATCCTCGTATGAAATCTCTGGTGTGGGATTGGCAAGGGCAAACACGATAGGCATAGCAGCCATGGAGCGTACCATGTCTTGGGTCAGCACGTTGCCGCGTGAGAGCCCAAGGAACACGTCGGCACCCTTGATGGCCTCTTCGAGAGTGTGTACATCTCGGCGGTCGGTGGCGAAGAATGTCTTCTCCTCTGTGAGGTTGGGACGGTCGCTGGTGATGCCACCCTTGCTGTCGAGCATGAGGATATTCTCACGGCGGGCACCGAGAGCTACGTAGAGCTTGGTGCAAGAGATTGCCGAAGCACCTGCACCATTGACTACAATCTTTACCTCGTCAATTTTCTTGCCTGCTACCTGCAGTGCATTGATAAGACCTGCCGATGAGATGATGGCTGTGCCATGCTGGT
>JAGAPT010000024.1 GCA_017623115.1 Alistipes sp. | reverse complement strand
GCGTTGCAGGTGGGCGCGGGACACCCGCAGATAACCTACTACTTCGTGCTGGTGATGGGTGCGATGTGGATTGCGCTGCTGGTTGAGGCGGTGCGCGAGGGGACGTTGCGCAAGTTTGCACTGACCACGGTGGCGGTCGCATTGGCGGGTGTGCTGGGTGTGGGAGCAAACTTCTCGCCCCTGTGGTACACGATGCAACATCAGCCCGAAACGATACGTGGCGGCTCGGAGTTGGCCGTAGCCGAAGATGGTGCCGAAGGTCTTGATCTGCAATATGCTACGGCGTGGAGCTATGGTCGCACGGAGAGCCTTAACCTGCTCGTTCCGAACTTGATGGGCGGTGCGTCGAACGAAACTTTTGCGGCCGATGGTGCGGTGGCTGAGGCGCTCAGACCCTACGGCTTGCAGCAGGTGGCGCAGCAGTTGCCTCGCTATTGGGGCGACCAGCCCTATACGGCAGGTCCGACCTACCTGGGTGCGGCGGCGGTGCTGTTGGCGGTGTTGGCGTGCTTCGTGTTGCGAGGACGTGCTAAGTGGTGGATCGTGGCTGTGTCGGCGGTGGCGTTGCTGCTGTCGTGGGGCAAGAATTTGATGTGGCTCACGGAGTTGTGTTTCAACTATTTGCCCGCTTATGATAAGTTCCGCACAGTGTCGATGATTCAGGTCATCGTGCAGTGGAGCGTGCCGTTGTTGGCGGCGTTGGCTCTCTCGCGTTTGAGCGACGAGGAGTGCGACCGCGCGAAGGCCGAACGAGGTCTGTATTGGGCAACGGGAATCGTGGGCGGTGCCTGCTTGGTGATCGCGTTGTTTGCGGGTTCGATCTTCGATTTCGGAGCGTCAGAGGCCGAGGTGATGATGACCGAGCAATATCGTCAAATGCTTAGCTATCAGCAGGGTGGCTCGCAATATATTGCGCAGGGTCTGCACGAGGAGCTGGGTCTGCGTACGGCCGAGGCGATGGCCGCAGAGCGTGCCGAGGTAGCTTCGGCTGACGCTTGGCGATCGTTGGCATTTGTGCTGGTTGTAGCGGCGATGTTGTGGCTCTATCTGCGTGGCAAGGTGAAGTATGTGGTGGCGATGGCGACCGTTGCGGCGGCGGTGCTGATCGATCTGGTGGCGGTCAATCTGCGCTATCTGCCTCAGGAGGCATTTGTGAGCGCACGTCGTACGGAGGTACAACCCAACGAGGTCGATAAATATATAATGGCGGACGAGGAGCTCGGTTTCCGCGTGCTGAATCTGACCGTTTCGCCCTTCAACGACGCAACGACATCGTACTTTCACCGCTCGGTGGGTGGCTACCACGGTGCAAAGTTGAGCCGCTATCAGGATATTATTGATAACTACCTGAGTGGGGTCAATTACGGTATCGACTCGACGGCGCAGAAGGTGCTCGATATGCTCAATACCAAGTATTTGATAGTTCCTTCGGAGGAGGGTTACGTGTCGCTTGCGCCCAATCAGACGCAGTGCGGTGCGGCGTGGTTTGTCGATCGAATCTACCTGACCGAGAGCCCCCGCGACGAGATTGACGCGTTGGCTGAGATCGATCCCCACTCGGAAGCGGTCGTTGATTCACGTTGGGCTGAGGAGGTTGCCGAGATCGACCTCAGCGACGATTTTACGGCCGAGATCGCCCTCACGGAGTACCGTCCCAACTACCTGCGCTACG